>JAFAKO010000221.1 GCA_019235245.1 Gammaproteobacteria bacterium | reverse complement strand
TCGTGCCTCAGCCGCTGCGGGGACGCTCCCCGACCTGCGCCCGCACCTCGAATACCCGCCCGGCGCGCATGCCACGCAGCAGCACGCTCGTCCCGGGCTGGCGGCTCGCAATGCGGCCGAGCGCGTCCTGGGCGCTGTGGGGGGGAGCCCCGTCGATGCCGAGCAGGAGATCGCCGGGCTGCAGCCCGGCGTGCTGTGCGGGGCTGCCGACATACAGATTGCCGATCAGGACCGCAGGCTGACCGAGTCCGAGCTGCTGCGCCTGCTCCTCCGGCACGTCCTCCGGGACGATGCCGATCCAGCCGCGGATGACCCGCCCGTGGGCGATGATGTCGCTGAGTACACCGCGCACCATGTTCACGGGGATGGCGAAGCCGATGCCCTCGACGCCGATGTTCTTCGCGACGATGGCGGTGTTGATGCCGACCAGGGCACCGCTGGAGTCGATGAGCGCCCCGCCGGAGTTGCCGAAGTTGATGGGTGCATCGGTCTGGATGAAGTCCTCGAGCGGCGCGATACCGAGCTGCTGGCGGCTGACCGCGCTCACGATGCCGTGGGTCACGGTGTGCGACAGGCCGATCGGATTGCCGATCGCCAGCACCACATCGCCGACCTTGAGGCGGTCGGAGCGGCCGAAGGTGGCCACCGGCAGCGGGTTCAGGTCGATCTTCAGCACCGCCAGGTCGGTGTCCGGGTCGCGACCGACGATGCGCGCATCCGCCACCCGCCCATCGGCGAGCTGCACGCGAATCGAGTCGGCGTTGGCGATCACGTGGTGGTTGGTGACGATGTGCCCGTCGGTGTCGACGATCACGCCGGAGCCGAGGCTGCGCTCGATGCGCTGGCGATAGCGTGGCATGTACTCGCCGAACAGCTCCCCGAGGGAGGGGGCGAGCCGCTCGGTGACGAGGCGCGCGGTGTAGATGTTGACGACGGCCGGCGCGGCGCGCTGCACCGCGTCCGCATAGGAGACGCGGGCGGGCGCCGGCAGCGCCGGCTGTGGCACGCTTGCCGGAAGCGCCGCGGCCGGTGTCCGGGCCCCGCTGTGAATCAGCTGCGGGCGCAGCGCCACGATCAGGAAGGCGAGCGCCAGCCCGCCGACCACCGATCCCGCGACGAAGACCAAAGCGCTCCCCAGGCGCGCGAGCATTGAGCACTCCATGAGCGACCCCGAGTGCCTGCGCGGCCGGAACGGGGTGTTCGATTGTGTATAATGCGCCGCTCCCCGCAGGGTACGAAATCGCGCGTGCTGAGGCCCGTGCGCGCGAATGAAGTGGAGATGGTTGGATGGCGGATCACGCAGTCGTCGCTGACGACGAAGTCGACCTGAGCCGGCGGAAATTCCTCACCAGAGCCACGATAGCGACCGGCGCGGTCGGTGCGGCATTCGCGGCGGTGCCCTTCATCGAGTCGTGGAGCCCCTCGGAGCGGGCCCGTGCGCAGGGTGCACCGACGGAGGTCGACCTGACGAAGCTCGAGCCGGGGCAGATGGTGACGCCCGTCTGGCGACGCTCGCCCATCTACGTCGTGCGACGCACCCCGGACATGGTGGCGCGCATTGCCGGGCACGATGCGGAGCTGAAGGACCCGGAGTCGAAGAGCTCGGTCCAGCCTCCTTACGCCACCAACGCGCTGCGCTCGCGTACCGAGGAGTTCCTGGTGCTGGTCGGCACCTGCACGCATCTGGGCTGCCTGCCGAAGCAGCGCTTCGCCCAGGGCGAGCTCTATCCCACCTGGCCGGGCGGATTCTTCTGCCCCTGTCATGGATCGCGCTTCGATCTCGCCGGCCGGGTCTTCGACGGCTCGCCCGCCTCGATCAACCTGCGCGTGCCGCCCTACTCGTATCCCAATCCGGGCACGCTGCTGGTCGGGGTCGATGAGAAAGGAATCGCCTGATGGCCGTGAAGACTGCCAGCGGCGCACCTGCCGCGCTGCCCGCGGGCGCTGAGGCACCGGCGAAGCGGGGTTTCTGGGCATGGCTGAACCGTCGCATGCCTATCGAAGAGTTCGTCGCGACCCAGGTGACGGGCTACTACGCGCCGAAGAACTTCAACATCTGGTACTTCTTCGGCTCGCTCGCGGGACTGGTGCTGGTACTGCAGCTGTTCTCGGGCATCTACCTGACGATGTTCTACAAGGTGGGCGAGGCCACCTCGTTCGACTCGGTCGAGTACATCATGCGCGAGGTGGACTACGGGTGGCTTATCCGCTACCTGCACTCCACCGGCGCCTCGGCGTTCTTCATCGTCGTGTACCTGCACATGTACCGCGCGCTGCTCTACGGGTCGTACCGCGCGCCGCGTGAGCTGCTGTGGCTGCTCGGCATGTGCATCTACCTGGCGCTGATGGCTGAGGCGTTCATGGGCTACGTGCTGCCGTGGGGCAACATGTCGTTCTGGGGCGCACAGGTGATCGTCAACCTGTTCGGCACCATTCCCGGCATCGGCCCCGGGCTCGTCGAGTGGATCCGCGGCGACTACGGCATCGCCGATGCGACGCTCAACCGTTTCTTCGCGCTGCACGTGGCGCTGCTGCCGCTCGCGCTGCTGCTGCTGGTCGCGCTGCACCTGGTCGCGCTGCGCCAGACCGGCTCCAATAACCCCGATGGCATCGAGATCAAGGCCAAGCTCGGTCCCGACGGGCATCCGCTCGACGGGGTGCCCTTCCATCCCTACTACACGGTGAAGGATGTGGTCGGCATCGGAGTGTTCGCGGTGCTGTTCGCCATCGTGGTGTTCTTCGTACCGACGCTCGGCGGGCTGTTCCTCGAGGCGCCGAACTTCGAGCCCGCCAACCCGCTGTCGACTCCCGAGCACATTGCGCCGGTGTGGTACTTCACGCCGTACTACGCGATCCTGCGGGCGGTGCCCGATCAGCGGCTCGGGGCGCTGCTCATGCTGCTCGCCGTGTCGGCGTTCATTTTCCTGCCCTGGCTCGATCGCTCACCGGTGAAGTCCATCCGTTACAAGGGCTGGATGTCGCGGGGCGCGCTGACACTGTTCAGCGTGTCCTTCGTCGCGCTCGGCTACCTGGGACTGCAGCCGGCCGAGGGCCTGTACGTCATGCTGGCGCGGATCTTCACGGTCATCTACTTCCTGTTCTTCCTGCTGATGCCCTTCTACACGCGCCTCGAGCCGGTGAAGCCGGTGCCGGAGAGGGTGACCTACCATGCGCACTGACCGCATCGTCGCCGCGCTCCTCGCCGCCCTGCTGGCCGCGGCGGCTGCGCACGCGGCGGAGGAGGGCGCCGGGGCGCCCGCGGCCGCCGGGGCGCCGGAGGCCGCCAAGCTCGGTGCCGACTGGGCGAGCTGGCATGCCAACACCAACGTGACCGACATGCCCTCGGTGCAGCGCGGGGCGCGTAACTTCGTCAGCTACTGCCTCGGCTGCCACGGGCTGAAGTACGAGCGCTGGTCGCGGCTCGGCCAGGACCTCTCGATCCCGCCGGACCTGCTGGAGAAGGAGCTGCTGCCGCCGGGTGACAAGGGCACCGAGTACATCATGACCAGCATGCCCGCGAAGGATGCGGAGACCTGGTTCGGCAAGGCGCCGCCCGACCTGACGCTCATGGCGCGGGCGCGCGGCCGCAATTACCTGTATCAGTTCCTCAAGACCTTCTACGTGGACCCCGGCAAGCAGACCGGTGCCAATAATCTGCGCCTGCCCGCGACCGCCATGCCGCACGTGCTCTCGGAGCTCGAAGGACTCAAGCGTCCCGTGTTCCGCGACGTCATGACCAGGGGTGAGGGCGGCAAGTTCAGCCACGAGCAGGTCTTCGACCATTTCGAGATGATCGCGCCGGGCCGCCTGAGTGCGGCCGAGTACGATGGCTTCGTGCGCGATACGGTGAACTTCCTCGACTACGTGAGCGAGCCGACGCAGGCCGCACGCCGCGCCCTCGGCGTGTGGGTCGTGCTGTTCCTGCTGGTGTTCACCTGGCTCGCATGGCTCGTGAAGCGCGAATACTGGAAAGACGTGCACTGACGAGCAATTCGTCCGGCGCGCAGCGCGCGCCGGCGGTTGCCGACGCAGGGTCCGCAGGAGCGCAAATTTGTCGAGCAGACGATCCATCATGACCCTGTTCTCAGCGCCCGCCGACCCGTGGAGTCATCGCACGCGCATCGTGCTGGCGGAGAAGGGCATCAGCATCGACATCGTGAGCGTCGAGGCCGGGCGCTTCCCCGAGGATCTGCTCGACCTCAATCCGTATCACAGCGTGCCGACGCTCGTCGACCGGGACCTGGTGTTGTATGACTCCCGTGTCATCATCGAATATCTCGATGAACGCTTCCCGCATCCGCCGCTGATGCCGGTGGACCCGGTGAGTCGCGCGCAGTTCCGCCTCGCGCTCTACCGCATCGAGCGCGACTGGTACAGCCTCGCCCGGCAGATCGATGCCGAACCGGACAAGAAGCAGACGGTGAAACTCAAGAAGATCCTGCGCGATACCATTCTGCAGAGCACCGATCTGTTCAAGGTAAAGCCGTTTTTCCTGTCGGACGAGTTCTCACTCGTCGATGCGACGATTGCGCCGGTTTTATGGCGGCTGCCGTATTATGAGATCGACCTGCCCCCGCAGGCCCAGCCGATCGAGAGGTACGCGCAGCTGGTGTTCGCCCGCCCTGCCTTCCGCGAAGCACTGTCGGATCGCGAGCAGGAGATGCGGCTGCTGTAAGCCATGGTCAAGGCATTGCCCAAGCGCCCCTACCTGCTGCGAGCCATGCACCAGTGGATTGCCGAGTGCGGCCATACGCCGCACGTCATCGTCGATGCCGGGCGGGACGGGTCCGAGCTGCCGCGCGCCTACGTCAAGGACGGCAAGATCGTCCTCAACCTCAGCGAAGGCGCCACGCAACGCCTGCGCCTCGGCAACGAGGAGGTGGAGTTCGACGCCCGCTTTGCCGGGGTGATCCACCACGTGCGCTTCCCGGTGAGCGCGGTGCTCGGCATCTATGCACGCGAGACCGGCGAGGGCATGGTGTTCTCGGAGCAGGACAGTGAGCCCTCACCCCCTACGCGCCCCTCGCAGGCGGAGGAAGGCGGCACGCGCCGGCCGCAGCTCAAGGTCGTCAAGTAACGGGGCTCGCTCCTGCGAGCCCCGTTACTCCTGCGCGCAGCGCATGAAAAGAGAGCTGGCCTGTAAGCCGGGTTCTGTCGAGGACAGCCATTCCTCTGGGATCCCCGTCACCGGGGACCTCTAGCAGCCTACCCGGAAGCGCGCGCGGATCTGCGCTGCGCACGCCCGAGGGCGTGCGCCGCTTCCCTATTTGGCCTTGCTCCAGGTGGGGTTTGCCGTGCCGTCGGGTGTTGCCACCGACGCGGTGCGCTCTTACCGCACCGTTTCACCCTTGCCGGTCCCGTGAGGGACTTGGGCGGTCTGCTCTCTGTTGCACTTTCCGTGGGCTCGCGCCCCCCAGGCGTTACCTGGCACCCGATCCGCCGGAGCCCGGACTTTCCTCCACCGAAGCGAAGCTTCAGCAGCGACTGCCCGGCCAGCTCTCCATGGCGACGATACGGGGCTCTGGGGCGAAGTCAACCTTCAGCCGGCTTCGCGGCGGCGTGCCGGCGACGCCTTGCGCTGCGCGCCGGAGGCCGTCGGGCTCCCTACGGCATCTCGTCCTCAGTGGGAGACTCGGGATCAACTGCGGTGCGTCGGCTGGCGAGCTTATACGCCTCGCCTCGTGTGGCGCCGGTGATCTGAGAGGCCAGCGCGGCCACCCGACCGGGGGGGAGCTCCTTCGACAACGCCTCGACGGTGCGACGGAGCAACTGTGTGTCCACTCCGGCGGCGCCGGGCGGCGCACCGCGAACGACCAGCGTGATCTCGCCGCGTGCGAAGTTGCTGTCGGCGGCCGCCCGCGCGGCCAGCTCGCGCAGGGTGCCTCGGTAGATCGTCTCGTGCGCCTTGGTGAGCTCGCGCGCGACCACCGCCTCGCGGGCGGATCCGAGCACCGCCGCCATGTCGGCCAGCGTCGCGGCGATCCGGTGGGGCGCCTCGAACCACACCAGCGTGCGCGGCTCGTGGACCAGCGCAGCGAGCGCGCTACGGCGCTCGCTGGCACGCGCCGGCAGAAAGCCCTCGAAGCAGAAGCGGTCGGTCGGCAGCCCCGCGACCGCCAGCGCCGCGGTGATCGCCGAGGGCCCAGGGATCGTGCTCACCGCGAAGCCGGCGGCGGCCGCGGCCCGCACCAGCTCGTAGCCCGGATCCGACAGCAACGGCGTGCCGGCATCGCTCACCAGCGCCACTTGCTCGCCGGCCGCGAGCCGTGCCAGCAGGGCGTCGACGCGGCGGGATTCGTTGTGCTCGTGGAGGGAGACCAGGGGCTTCGAGAGGCCGTTGGCCTGCAGCAGGGCCGCGGTGTGGCGGGTATCCTCCGCCGCGATCACATCCGCCGCGGCGAGCGCCGCCCGCGCGCGCTCGCTCAGGTCGGCGAGGTTGCCGATGGGAGTGGCGATGACCTGCAGCCGCCCTGTCATCGTCGCCACTATAATCGCGCCTCACGCCGCCGAGGACCGCGGCCACCAGGCATCCTGCCCGCCAGCGAGAGGCTCTTCAAGCAATGTACCTGCGACTGCCCCTTCGGCTGGTGTCCGTGATGCTCGGCGCCGTTGCGCTCGCGGGCTGCCCGAGCCTCAGCGAGCGCGCCGGTCCGCCTCCCTCGCTCGATCGGGCTCAGGAGCTCGAGCGTGGCGGCGACCCGGCGGGCGCCGCCCGTGTCTATGAGCAGCTCGCGGCACAGAACAGCGGCACGGACCGCACCGGGCTGCAGCTGCTCGCGGCGCGCGATTACCTCGCGGCGCAGCGCAACGATGACGCCGCGCGCGTCCTTGGCCAGACGCAGGGTCCGTTCGCCGCCGAGCAGACCAGCGAGCACGTGCTCCTCAATGCGCAGCTGGCGCTCGCCCGTGGCCAGCCGCAGGAGGCGCTGCGCCTGCTCAACGCCATCGCGGTACCCACCGCGGCCGCGCAGGCGGCGCGTTATAACGATCTGCGTGCGAGCGCGACGGCGCAGGCCGCCGGACACAAGGAAAGCACCGGGCCGGCCACGGCTTTCATCGGGCCGCACATCGCACTGCTCCTGCCCGTCACGGGTCGTACCGCCGCCGCTGCCGTGAGCGTGCGCGATGGCTTCATGACGGCCTACTACCAGCAGCCTGCGAACGACCGGCCGCGGGTGCAGGTCTACGACACCGGCACAGAGAGCGTCGCCGCTGCGCTTGCGCAGGCGGTGAGCGCCGGCGCGGAATTCATCGTGGGGCCGCTCACGCGCGAGGAAGTGACGGCGGCCGCCGACTTTCCGGGACTGCACGTGCCGGTGCTGGCACTGAACTTCCTGCCGCCCGAGCGCCCGCCACCGGCGCAGTTCTACCAGTACGCGCTGTCGCCCGAGGATGAGGCGCGACTGGTCGCGCGCCGTGTCCTCGAGGACCACCATCGCCGCGGCGTGGCGCTCGCGCCGGCGGGCGACTGGGGCACGCGGGTACTCGCGGCCTTCCGCCAGGAGCTGCAGGCGGGCGGCGGCGAGCTGTTCAACACCGCGCAGATCGAGAGCGCGCGCACCGACTACGCGGCGCCGATCACCGAGGTGCTGCGCATCAGCGACAGCATGGCGCGCTATCACCGCCTCGAGTCGCTGCTCGGCACCAAGCTGCAATTCGAGCCGCGGCGCCGCAACGATGTCGAGTTCATCTTCGCGCCTGCGCCCGCCAATCTCGAGCGCCTGCTGCGCCCGCAGCTGCGGTTCCACTTCGCCGGCGACATACCCACCTACGCGACCTCGGATGCCTTCGAGCCCGACGTGCGCGCCAACGAGGACCTCGAGGGCCTGATGTTTCCCGACATGCCCTGGATGCTGGGCGGCGATCTCGCCGATGCGGTGCGCGCCGCGGCGCGCGACGCCTGGCCTTCCGGCGGACCGCACCGCGGGCGGCTGTTCGCCTTCGGCTTCGATGCGTTGCGCCTGGCGCAGGCGCTGCGCCGCGCCGGTGTGAGCGGCAACATCAGCGTCGCCGGTCTCACCGGGCGGCTCAGTCTCGATCCGCAGCGCCACGTGCGCCGCGAGCTCGGCTGGGCACAGCTGCACGACGGCGAGTTGCGGTTGCTGCCGGCCGCGGATACTCCTAACTTATAACACCTGACATGGCGAGCGAGCGGCAGCAGCGCGGCGCGCGTGCCGAACAGCTGGCGGTCGAATATCTGCGTGCCGCCGGCTGCGAGATCCTGCACTGCAACTACCGGCGCCGGCTCGGTGAGCTCGACATCGTGGCGCGTGCCGGTGAGGTGTTGGTGATCGCCGAGGTACGCACGCGCAGCAGCGATGCCTGGGGCGGGGCCGCGGCGAGCGTCAC
>JAFAKO010000083.1 GCA_019235245.1 Gammaproteobacteria bacterium | reverse complement strand
TGAGCGCGTGGATCTCCCCGCGGCGCACGCGCAGATCCACCGCGCTCACCGCGACGAAACCCTTGAACTGCTTGGTGAGCCCGCGCGTCTCGAGAATGAAGTCATTGAGCGCGGTCTGCGGCGCCGCCGCCATTGGAGTCCCCCCGGGTACCCGGCGGTCAGTCTATCGGGACTGCTCGGGGAAGGTCGAGCGAGCTAGCCCTGGCTCGCCCGCTGCACCTGCCCGAAAGTCACCGCGGAGAGCGCCTTCACGAGTTGATCGAACTCGGCGGGCCGCGCCGGGGAACCATCGGCGGTTACCGCGAGCCGATAGAGGTGCTGATCGACGATCACGTAAGTGAGGCAGGTGTAGTGCGTCGTATCCGAGGAGCCGCCGCGGGCGTCCACGACCGTCCAGGCGCTGTGACCGCCGAGCGAGGTCGGTGCGCCGAGGGTCTTCGACTCGACGCCGTGGTAGCGGCGGTCGAGCAGCGCCCGATAACCGGGATTTGCGACATCGCTCCCGGCGGGCACCGGGTCGTCCTCGCGGTAGATCTCGAGCTGCGCGGCACCGAGATGCATGACGGCGTCATAGCCGGCCCCCCGCTCAGTTACCGCACTGACCTGCGGCTTGGTGGCAGCACCCGGCATGGCGGTGAGCCGAATGCCGAGCTCCGGCACGGCGATTTCCTCGGCGAGGGCGGTGAGGGGACACGCGAGAACCAAAATGAGAGCGACTGGTGCGGATACGCGCATCCGCGGGATATTAGCATCCCACGGCCGCGCTCCCTGCTGGCCACGGTATTAGACTCGGAGGTCCGGATGGAACCTGCTGCAAGGCACAGAGGCCGCATCGATCGGCGCCGCGCGCGGCACGCGAAGCCCGCGAGCGGTACCACGCGCGTGTTGCAGTCGGAGAGCCCGGCGCTGCAGGCCATGTGGCACGTCGTGTGCAGCATCCCCCGCGGTCAGGTCTCGACCTACGGAGCCATCGCCCGGGCGGCCGGATTCCCGGGTCGTGCACGCCAGGCCGGGTTCGCGCTGCGCATGGCGCCCGCCGCGCTGCGCCTGCCCTGGCATCGGGTCGTCGGCGCCGGCGGCCGCATCGTCTTCGCGAAGTCCTCGGCTGCCTACCACGAGCAGGCCCGCCGGCTGCGCGCGGAGGGCGTGCGGGTGTCGGAAGGACGAATCGACCCGCGTGCGCTCATCGATCAGGCCTGAACCAGGCGGCGCCCGCTACGGCACTCACGACGTGGACGCCATCACCCTGAGCCCGGGCCTGCTCGCTTTTGCCCTGCTGGTGACGCAGACCGCCGGCGCGGCGGAGAGCCCGTGGGTGGCCGATCCGGGGATCCAACAACGACTCGGGGCGGGTGAGGTCGTGGTGGCCACGAGTGCGATCGATCCGGCTCATCCGCGCGGCCGTGTGCGCGCGGCGGTGCGGATCAATGCACCGCCCGAGGCCGTCTGGAGCGCAGTGACCGATTGCCGCCAGGCGCTGTCGTTCGTGCCCGGGTTGCGGCGCTGCCGGCGCATCGACGGCGCGGCCGATGGCAGCTGGCAGGATGTCGAGCACGAAGTGCGCTATTCCTGGCTGCTGCCGAGCGTGCGCTACGTGTTTCGCGCCCGTTACGCCCGGCCGTACCGCATCGACTTCGCGCGCATCAGCGGCGACCTCAAGGAGGAGGAGGGCACGTGGCTGCTGACGCGCACACCGGATGGCGGCGCGACGGTGGTGGAGTACGAGGTATACATCGATCCGGGCTTCTGGATCCCGCAGTCTCTCGTGGCGCACTCGCTGCGCAAGGATATCCCGGCGGTGCTGACGGGTTTGCGCGCGTGCGTCCAGCACGAAGCCGGTCAATGCGCGGCGCACTGAGAGCTGCTCAGCTTGATGGCTTGCGGGCTGGCCTGCGTGATGCTCGGCGGGATGCGCTGCGTGGTGCCCGGTGGGATGCCCAGTGTGATTCTCCGATTGAGCCATAGTTAGCCATTTAGCTAACTATCGCCCAAAAGGATCGCAAAACCTCCGGGAACGGCGACGACGGCCGGTCGAGTGAGCCCGGCCGGGAAGAGAGTGCCAACATGAAACTAACGGTTCTCGGGTTATGGTCGCTCGCGGCCCTCATGGCGAGCGTGCGTGCCGAGGAGCTGCAGCCGGTGGACTCGGCCGATGCGGCCGGAATTTCCGCAGCGCAGCTCGCGCACATGGAGCAGGCGATCCGGGCCGGTGACTACAAGCAGGTGACGAGCGTGCTGCTCGCCCGCAACGGGCGGCTCGCCTACGAAGGCTACTTCGACGCCGACGGCGCGGAAGGGCTGCGCAACACCCGCTCCGCGACCAAGACGGTGACCGGCATGCTGGTCGGCATCGCCATCGATCGGAGGTTGCTGCGGGGCGTCGACGCGCACGTGCTCGGGTTCTTTCCCGACCGGCAGCCGATCGCAAATCCCGACCCGCGCAAGGCGCAGATCACGGTCGAGGACTTCCTCACCATGAGCTCGCTCCTCGAGTGCGACGACGAGAACTCATTCTCGCGCGGCAACGAGGAGCGCATGTACCTGGTGGAGGATTGGGTGCGCTTCACGCTGGACCTCCCCATCCGGGGCTTCCCCGACTGGGTGCCGAAGCCCGCTGCATCGCCCTATGGGCGCAGCTTCAGCTACTGCACCGCAGGTCCGACCACGCTCGGGCCACTGCTCGAGCGCGCGACCCGGCAGAGCGTGCCCGATTTCGCCCGCGACAACCTGTTTGCGCCGCTCTCGATCACGCAGGTGCGCTGGCAGTTCCAGCCGCTGGGACCGGCCATGACCGGCGGGGGCCTCAACCTGCGCAGCCGGGACCTGCTCAAGCTCGGGCAGCTGTACCTCAACGGCGGTACCTGGAACGGCCGCCGCGTCGTGTCGGCGGAGTGGGTCCGTCGGTCCACCAGCCCGCACGCCAATGCCCGCGAAGACACCGACTATGGGTACCTGTGGTGGCTGCCGACCGTCCATGCGAGCGGCCACGAGTATCGTGGCTACGCCATGTACGGCACGGGGGGCAACAAGGTCTGGGTGTTTCCCGCAGCGCAGCTGGTGGTGGTCGTCACCACGGTCAACTTTCACATCCAGGGCGCCGGGGCGCTGACCGACCGGCTGCTGACTGAGCAAATTCTGCCCGCGCTCGCGCAGTAGCCGAGTCCGGCGGAAAAACACCTTGACCGGGTGGGCCCGGCGGCTCAGGGTTAGCCGCTCCTCACAGGAGACGGCTATGCAGCGCACCGTGCACGACTATCTGAAGGCGCTCGAGGCGGGGGATGCCGACCGGGCTGCGGCGCTGTTCATCGCCGACGGCTGGGTGGAATCGCCGTTTCTCGGGCGGCTGCCCGTGAAGCAGTTCGTGAAGAAGGTCGCGGAGTCCTCTCGCGGCACCAAGCTCACGGTGCACGATGTGCTCGTCAGCGCCGAGGGCCACCTGCGCGCGGTCGCGTACTACCAGTACGACTGGCGGCTGAAGGACGGCTCGCGGGTATCGTTCGACTGCGCCGACGTCTTCAATTTCGATCCCAGCACCGGGCACATCCAGTCGATCGTGCTCGTGTACGACACGCATCCGGTGCGCGCCGTGGTGGAGAACAAGTACCCCTGAGCCCGGTCCCTGAGGCCGCCGGCATCCGATCACCGTCACCAGAAGCGCCGCCGCGCCCCCGGCCCAGCGGTCACGCGCCGCAACGCCGTCGTGGCGGCGACCTCCGGTAGACTTTCCGGGAGAATTTGATAACAGGGGATGTCGGGATGGCAACGCCAGAGAACCTCGCTCCCTACCGCGTCGGGGAGTGGCTGCCCTCGGATCAGGCGTTTCTCGCCCGTTGGCTCGACAGCATGATCCGCAAGACCGACGACGACCGGCGGACGCTGCATCCGTGCATCGCGGAGTTTCGCGACCTCATCGAGTCCGATCCGACCATCTTCATGCTCTTCAACCAGATGTTCGAGCAGGTGCCGCGGCGGCCGCCGTACGACCGCGACCCGACCGGGAAGCCGCAGGTGCGTGACTACCAGCACATGCTGCAGCTGCTGAACACCATTCTGCGGCACGCCCCCGAGTTCGACCGCAGCGGGCTGGTGGGTTGCCCGATCAACAGCATCCTCGACTGGTCGATGGGAACCGCTGCCGGGATGGCGGCGTTTCTCGATGCGCGCGTGAACGCGGCGCTCAAGAAGGTTCTGAATGCGTGGGCGCGGTTCCTGAGCTCGAGCGATTCGACTTACGTGCTGAGCGAGCACCCGCAGAAGGGCTGGTTCGGGGCCGATGCGCGCCAGGCGATGCCGGACTTCGCGCGCGATTTCCGCTGCGAGCCGGACCGTCCGCACCATGGCTTCGGTTCCTGGGACGAGTTCTTCACCCGCGAGCTGCGCCCCGGGGCGCGCCCGGTGGCCGCCCCCGACGATGACGCCATCATCGTCAACGCCTGCGAGTCGGCTCCTTTCCGCATTGCCCGCGAGGTTCACTACCGCGATCGCTTCTGGATCAAGTCGCAGCCGTACTCGATCGTTCACATGCTCGCCAACGATCCGCTCGCGCCGCTCTTTGCCGGGGCGACCGTCTACCAGGCGTATCTCAGCCCGCTGTGCTATCACCGCTGGCACAGCCCGGTGAGCGGCAAGGTCGTCAAAGCGTACGTGCAGGATGGCACCTACTACGCCGAAGCGGCCTCGCATGGCTTCGACCCGGCGGGACCCAACGACTCGATGAGCTACATCACCGAGGTAGCCACCAGGGCCCTCATGTTCATCGAGGCGGACAACGCCGACATCGGGCTCATGTGCGTGCTCGCGGTCGGCATGGCGGAGGTCTCGAGCTGTCAGATCACGGTCTACGAAGGCCAGCGGCTGCGCAAGGGCGAGCAGCTCGGCATGTTCCACTACGGCGGCTCGACCCATTGCCTCATCTTCCGCCCCGGTGTGAAACTCGAATTCGATCACCACGGGCAGAAGCCCGGCCTGCGGGCCAAGAACATTCAGGTCAATGCACGCATCGCGAGGGTCGTGCGGTAGCGGCAGCGAAGAAAGGGGAGACCATGGGAAGCAGTCGTGCGGTGACTTTCGTCTCGGCGCTGGTGCTCACCGCGCAGTGCGTCATTACGCTGGCGCAGAACGCGGCGGCGCCTCCCGCCAACGAAGAGCCGCGCACCGCGCATCTCGCCTGGGGATCGGACCCTGCGAAACGATGTCCCGAGCTGCGCCAGAGCGTCGCGGAGCAGGGAGCGGTCGCGGTGGTGCAGTTCATGGTCGGATCGACCGGCGTGACTTCGCACGCCTCCCTCCGCTCATCGTCCGGCTCGGCGCCATTCGATGCGGCCGCCATGAGCTGTGTGCTGAAGCTGCGCTTTCAGGCGGCCACGCGCTTCGGCGACGGGGTCGCCGTGGAATCCTGGCAACAGACCTCGCTCAAGTGGGAGGGCCCGGTGAGTGCGCCGCAGGCCGCGCACTGCGAGCCAGGCGGCAGCTCGGTCGTCATGACGGACGCCCAGGGCGGCAATACCACAAACCGCCAACAGCCCGGTCCGGCACTGACCCGCACCGGCGTGTGCGTGTGTGTCGATGAGACCGGCAACGTGGCGCAGGCACCCGTGCTCACGAGCTCCTCCGGAATCGCGGGCTTCGACAAGGCCGCACTCGATCTGTCCTCGGCCGCGCGCTATCGTCCTGCGAGCTCCCCGAGCGGCCAGCCGGCTGCCGGGTGCTTCCGCTTCAACGTCGGAATCGAGGTGAAATGAAGGCGCGGCGCCGGCGGCCGGCACCGCCGGTCGCGGCGCTGTACGCGAGCGCGCATCTCGCTCTGCTCCTTCACTGCGCCGCTGCGTGTGCGCAGGATGAGGGTGCGCGCGCCTACGAGCTCGCGCCGGCGGGCAGCCAGGCGATCAGCGTGTATGGCATGTTCGGCCGCGGTGACCTCGACTTCGATCCGGGGGCTCCGGTATCCGGAGGCGCGCAGCTCAACCTCAACGGTGGCATCATCGAGTACGCGCACGGGTTCGTGCTCGCGGGCAAGGCCGGTACCTGGCTCATCACGCTGCCCTTCGGCAGCGCGCGCCGCACGCTGACTGCGGGGAGCGCCGCGCGCACGGACTCGAGCTCAGGGATCGGTGACCTGCAGCTCACTGCCGCATTCGGCCTCATGGGATCGCCGGCGCTCAGCGAGAAGGACTACGACGCCTACCGGCCGCGCGTCGCCTTGAGCGTGCTCACGCGACTGTACGTCCCCACCGGAGCATACGACCGCAACTCGCCGGTCAACCTGGGACAAAACCGCTGGGCCGGGCAGCTGGGCGTGCCGTTGGCGTTCTATCTCGGCGACTCGTTGCTCGATCCTTCGCTGACATCGTTCGAGCTGATCCCGTCTGCAATCGTCTACCGCGACAATCACCAACCTTCCACGGGTACCGTGAGCAGCCAGCAGCCGCTGTTGCAGGTCGAAGCGCACATCACGCGCAATCTCGGCTCGGGGGTCTGGGTGGCGCTCGACGGACTGGTGATCCAGGGCGGTGAGACGAGCACCGACGGTGTGAGCGACCACAACCGCCAGCGCTCCCTCGCACTCGGTGCGACCGGCAGCGTCGACCTGAGCGATGCCGTGTCAGCGACGCTCTCCTATACCGAAGAGGTCAGCAAGAACAGAAACGGACTGAGCGGCCATGTCATTCGGCTCATCGCCTGGTTCGCACTCTAGGGGCGCTGAGGACCGCTGCAGACCGCGAGCGAGACCGCGACTGTCGATGCGCGCGCACACGCAGCAAAGATCGTCACAAAAGATTAGTCATCGGCGGATGTGTCGGTGAGATAATCGGGGCGGATCTTCAGCAGAGTCCAGAGTCGTTACAGGATCGTAAGGCGTCGCACCTCGTGGGGCGGAAGCGCAGGG
>JAFAKO010000377.1 GCA_019235245.1 Gammaproteobacteria bacterium | reverse complement strand
GCACGCTCGGCGCACTGCTCTTACGCCCCGGGTACCTGACTCGCGAGTTCCTCGCCGGACGCCGCGCGCGCTACCTGCCGCCGGTGCGGCTGTACCTGGTGATCTCGCTGCTGTTCTTCCTGTGGGCCTCGGCGACGCACGACAAGGTGCGGGTGGTGCAGGTCGGCGGCTCCGAAGGGCCCTCGCATGCGGCGCTCACGCCGCTCGATGACGACACCTTCGGCGCGGTGCTGCCCGGGGAGTCATCGGAGCAGCACGCCGAGCGCGTCTGCTCGAAAGGCGTGAACTACGACGGGCCGTGGCGCGAGCGGCTGCAGCCGGCGGCGCACCGCGCCTGCGTGCGCCTGGTGCTCGATCGGGGCCGGTCGCTGCCTGCGGTGTTCATGCACAACGTGCCGCGGGCGCTGTTCATCTTCCTGCCGCTGCTGGCCGGGGTCATGATGCTGATGTACTGGCGGCCACGGCACTACTACGTCGAGCACCTGCTGCTGTTCGTGCACAACCACGCCTCGATGTTCCTGATCCTGATGATCGGCGGGCTGCTCTCCGCGTTGCTCAAGCCGCTCGCCGGCTGGATCCCGGCCGCGGTGGCGCTCTACATCGCCTGGTACGTGTACCGCTCCATGCGCGTGGTGTACCGGCAGGGGCGGGCGCTGACCCTCGGCAAGCTCGCGCTGCTGTCGTTCTTCTATCTGGCGAGCGGCATGCTCATGCTCGCGCTCGTCACCGTGTACAGCGTGTTCACATTGTGAAGGGAGAGAATATGCGTAGCTTCCTGATCGCGACCCTGGCTCTTGGCGTTCCACTGGCTGTCGGCGGCGGCGCGCTCGCCCAGGAGCGCACCGCCTCGCCGGCGGGCGCAGAGGTCTACATCATCAGCCCGAAGGACGGCGCCACGGTCCACGGCCCGGTGCTGGTGCAATTCGGGCTGAAGGGGATGGGCATCGCACCCGCCGGGATCAAGTTCGACAACACCGGCCACCATCACCTGCTGATCGACACCGATGCGCCGGCCGATATGGGCGCCCCGCTCCCCGCGACGGACAAGATCGTGCACTTCGGCAAGGGGCAGACCGAGACGACGCTCACCACGCTGACGCCTGGCAAGCACACCCTGCAGCTGCTGCTCGGGGACTACCAGCACATCCCGCACTCGCCTGCGGTGATCTCGAATAAGATCACCATTACTGTGAAGCCCTGAGCGGCGGTCGCTGCGCCGTGAAGTCATGAGCCGCGCCGTCCTCCACGTCGACATGGATGCGTTCTACGCATCCGTCGAGCAGCACGACGACCCCGCCCTCGCCGGCCGGCCCGTCATCGTCGGCTGGGAGGGCGCTCGAGGAGTGGTCGCGGCCGCGAGCTATGAGGTGCGCCGCTTCGGTGTGCACTCGGCCATGCCCATGCGCACGGCGCTGCGCCTGTGCCCGCAGGCGGTGTGCGTGCGTCCGCGCATGCAGCGCTACCAGGAAGTCTCGCGCGTGGTGTTCGGCGTGTTCCGCGAGATGACGCCGCTGGTCGAAGGCCTGTCACTCGATGAGGCCTTCCTCGATGTGACGGCGAGCGCGCACCTGCCCGGTGGCGCGGTCGGGATCGCCCGCGCCATCAAGGAGCGCATCGCCGCGCTCACCGGGCTCACCGCCTCGGTCGGCGTCGCTCCCAACAAGCTGGTGGCGAAGATCGCCTCCGATCTCATGAAGCCCGACGGGCTGACCGTGGTCGAGCCGGAGCGGGTGCACGCGCTCCTCGATCCGCTCTCGGTGCGGCGTCTGCCTGGCCTCGGGCGCAAGACCGGAGCCAGGGTCGAGGAGGCGGGTATCCACACGCTCGGCGAGCTGCGCAGCGCCCCCGATGCGGTGCTCTGGCCGCTCTTCGGGCGGTATACCGCCTGGATGCGCGAGCGCGCCTCGGGGGTGGATGAGCGCCCGGTGCTCGCCGAGGTGGAGGAAAAGTCGCTCTCGGCGGAGGAGACCTTCGAGCACGATATCGGCGATCCCCGCAGCCTGCAGCGCGAGCTGGCGGGGCTGGCGGAGCTCGCCGCGAGCCGCCTGCGCCAGCGGGGCCTCCAGACCGCCTGCATCGGCGTGAAGATCCGGCGGGCCGATTTCGTCACCTTCACGCGACAGCGCGCGGTCGCTCCCCCCACCTGCGAGGCCCGTGCGGTGGGGGATGTGTCACGGGAGCTGCTGACACGCTGGCTCGCTGTCAACGGTGGTGCGAAACTTCGCCTGCTGGGGGTGGTCCTCACTGAGCTGACCCCCGCCTCGCAGCTGGGCCTGTTCGAGGACAGCCGCCGGGCCGGACGCCTGGATGCGGCTTTCGATGAGGCGCGGCAGCGCTTCGGCAGCCGGGCACTGCGGCGCGGAAACACGATCGAGTAGCATCTTTTCATGTACCTGTCGTTCTTCGGCCTCAACGAGAAGCCGTTCGCGATCACTCCCGACCCGCGCTATCTCTACCTGAGCGAGCGCCACGCGGAGGCGCTCGCGCACCTGCTCTACGGCATCAACGAGGCCGGCGGCTTCGTGCAGCTCACCGGGGAGGTGGGCACCGGCAAGACGACCATCGTGCGCTCGCTTCTGGCGCAGACGCCGAAGAACGCCGAGATCGCCCTGATCCTGAACCCGAAGATGACCGCCCCGGAGTTCCTGCTGACCATCTGCGAGGAGCTCGGTATCGGTGTCCCCGACTCGGCGCTCGGCAGCCTCAAGGACCTGGTGGACATCCTCAGCGAGTACCTGCTGCGTGCCCATGCCGCCGGGCACCGCGTGGTGCTGGTGGTGGATGAGGCGCAGAACCTCTGGCCCGAGGTGCTCGAGCAGGTGCGCCTGCTCACGAACCTCGAGACCAACACCCAGAAGCTCCTGCAGATCATCCTCATCGGCCAGCCGGAGCTGCGCGAGCTGCTGGCGCGCAACGAGCTGCGGCAGCTCGCCCAGCGGATCACCGGGCGCTATCACCTGAATCCCCTGTCGCACGAGGAGACCGCGGCCTACGTGCTGCACCGTCTGCGCGTCGCGGGCGCCACCACCGACATCTTCGCGCCGCAGGCGCTGAACGCGGTCTTCAGGCTTTCGCAGGGAGTGCCGCGTGTCATCAACGTGATCTGCGATCGCGCGCTGCTCGGCGCGTACTCCCTCGACCGCCACCGCGTGACCGCGCCGCTCGTGCGCAGCGCCGCCGCCGAGGTGTTCGGCCGGCGCTATGCGCCCGACTGGCTTCCCTGGGCGGCGACGGCCGCCATCGCCTTCCTGCTGAGCGGTGTCACCTTCGCGATGTGGAAGACGCAGCCGTGGCGCGCGCACCCGTCGCCTGCCGTCGAGACCGCCGCGCCCGCAGCGCACGCGGAGAGCGACGCCGCCTTGCCGGTCGCGCTCGCGAGCGCTCCGCACGCGGAGGCCCGGGCACCGCAGCTCCAGCAGCTGCTCGCGCAGCACCTCGCGGAGACCGACACCGACAGCGCCTTCGGCAAGCTCTTCGGCTTGTGGGGCGCGAAGTACCAGCCGAGCAGCACCGATCCCTGCACCCAGGCGGCGAGTGCCGGCCTCGCCTGCATCGCCGAGCGCGGCTCCTTCGGACAGCTGCGGCTCTACAACCACCCGGCGATCCTGCTGTTGCACGATGCCGCCGGCGCCACCCACCAGGTGGTGCTGACCGCGCTCGATGACGAGCAGGCGCGGCTCGATCTCGGCGGCGGCCAGACAGTGGGTCTCGGGGAGCTGTCGCACTATTGGCTCGGCGACTTCGTCATGCTGTGGCGGCCGGCGAGCTCACCGGTCAAGGCACTCTCGAGCGGCATGCGCGGCGAGCAGGTCCGCTGGCTGCGGCGAAGTCTGCAGCGGGTGCGCGGAGCACAGAGCGATGGGCCGGTGAGCGATGTCTTCGACGACGAGCTCACCGGCCAGGTGCGCGAGTTCCAGCGCCTGCATCAGCTCGCTGTGGACGGCATCGCCGGCGTGCAGACGCAGATCGCGCTCGCCGGTGCGATCGCGGGCTCCGACGCGCCGCTCCTGTCGGCAGTAGACACTCATCACGGCGGCTGACATGTCCTTCATCCTCGATGCGCTGAAGAAATCCGAAAGTGATCGCCAGCGGCAGAGCGGCCCGGCGCTCTTCGAGGTGCGCGTCGCGCCGCCGCGCACGCGCCTGCCACCGTGGGCCATCGCCATCGCGTTGCTGCTGGCGCTCAATTTCGGCATCGCCATATGGATGCTGCGTCACCAGGGCCACGCCAGTGCCACAGCCGCCGGCGACACATCCGCCAGCACCGCGCCCGCAGGCGCCGGCTCTGCAGCTGCAGGCGCCTCCGGCACCGCGCTTCCTGCGGCCGCCCCGAGCGTGCCCGTCGTGGCGACCAGTGCCCCGGCTGCCACGGCGCCGGCGGCGGCTGCAGCGCCACCGGCCGTTTCGGCAATTCCCGCAGCGCCACCGGTTGCCGCTCCCGGGCCGGCGGGCGCAGCGCCTGCTGCAGCGGTCGCGGCAACGGCGGCAGCAACGGGCGCGGAGCCTGCGAGCCCCGAGGACTACGCGCCGGCCGCCGAGCAACCCGCCACCGCGGGTATCGGCAGCCACGTGCGTCGCGGCACCGAGTCCGGCGTGCCGCTGTACCAGGACGTGAGCACCACCGCCGGCACGCAGGTTCCGCAGTTGCGACTCGACCTGCACGTGTTTGCCGCGAAACCGCAGGACCGCTTCGTGATGATTAACATGCACAAGCTGCGTGAGGGCGACACGCTGCCCGAAGGCGTGCACGTCGACAGCATCACCCCCGAAGGGGCGATCCTCAGCTACAACGGCTCGAAGTTCCTTCTGCCCCGGGACTAGAGCCCGTCCCCGGCGGCGGCCCGCAGCCGGGGCGCCACTGCCAACCGCGTCACAGGATGACCAATTTCACAGAAATCCTGCGCCGTTAGCGACAGGTAGGGGGTCTTACGTCATCTTAATCCGGCGGCAGGGCTCGAGCGGCCCGACGGGCGAGTTTTTCGTTAAGTGACAGGCGTGGCCCCCAAGATCCCAGCGCGAGACCCCCGGGCGGCGACGCCCCTGGGGATGGCCGCGCTGCGCCTCGGCCTTACTCCTGCCCCCCTCATCGTGCTGACCCGCGACGTGCATCTCGTCGTCATCCTCAAGAAGGTCGCCGACGCGGCTCACGCGCTGCTGCCGGTGGGCTCCGAAGTGGATCTCTCGAGCGCGCTCATGACGCACCAGGCCGGGGTCGCGGTCATCGACTGCGCGGCGGTCGCGACGCATGCCGGCGAGCTCATCGCCCGCCTGCATGCGCAGTTTCCGGAGCTGGTGCTCATCGTCGCCGGGGGGTCCGACGAGCAGAGCATGCTGGGCGCGCAGATCACGGACGGCTCGGTTTACCGCTTCCTCCACCGGCCGCTCTCCGAGCAGCGCGTCCGGCTGTTCGTCGAAGCCGCCTGGCGCCGCCACGCAGAGGGCGCAGCACTCCCGGGGCCGGGGACCGGGGCACTCAAACCGCGACGCCGGCCCCTCGCTGCGTGGCTCCTGCTGGCTGCCGTCGTCGTGGCGGCGCCCTTCGTATGGCGCGTGCTGCACGCACCGGCCGAAGAATCGACCGCCGCGCCGGCCGCGCGCGCCCCCTCCCCGAACCAGGACCCGGATCTCGAGAGCCTGCTCGCGCGCGCCGACGCTGCGCTCGCCGCCGGCGCACTCGTCGCACCGGCGGGCGACAGCGCCGCCGAGCTCTACCGCGAGGCGCTCCAGCGCAACCCGCGTGATCCGCGTGCCGTCAACGGCCTCGCGCAGATCATCGACCGCCTGCTCGCCTCGGCAGAGGCCGAGTTGCAGCAGCAGCACCTGGACGCCGCGCAGCAGCTCGCCGACCAGGCCCGCGCCATCGACCCCAATCATGCACGCGTGGCGTTTCTCGCGGCGCAGATCGCGGCGCAACGCGACCGCACGGCGCTCGAGGCGCGCCAGCAGCTCGTGCAGAAGCAGCTCGACGCGCGAGTCGCCGAGGCCCTCGGACACGCCCGCGATGCCCTGGCGCGCGGCGCGCTGCTCGCACCGCCGGAAGACAACGCGCGCGCCTACATCGACGCGGCCCGCGCGCTCGCGCCACAGGATGCGGGCGTCGCGCAGGTGAGGCAGGACCTGATCACGCGGCTGCAGGAAGCGGCCCGCCAGGCGATCGGTGCAAAGAACGCCGAGCAGGCGGACGCCCTGATCGCCGCCGCCGCCGATGCGGGCGCGGATCCCGCGCAGGTCAGTGCGCTGCGTGCGGAGCTGCAACAGCTGCGCAGCGGCGTGCACGCCGAGACAGTCACGCAGCTCGCGGGCTCCTTCAGCGCACGCCTCGAGCGCGGCGCGCTGCTCGATCCACCCAACGACAGCGCGCGCTTCTACCTCGCGCAGCTCGCACAGCAGGCGCCGGATGATCCGGCGACCGCGCGTGCGCGCAGCGCCTTCAACGCCCGGCTCCTCGATGAGGCACGCGGCGCGCTGCGCGCCCAGGATTTCACCGCCGCGCGGCGCTGGCTCACGGAAGCGCGCAGCGCCGGGGCCGATGCCGCGGCGCTGGCGAGCATCGAGACGGCGCTGAGCTCTGCGCAGGATGAGGCGCAGCAGGCCAGCAGCACCGTCAACGCCGCGGACCTCACGCGCACGCACTACGTCGCGCCGCAGTTCCCGGATGTCGCCCGGGTGCGCGGCATCGATGGCTGGGTGGACCTGCAGTTCGTGGTCGGCACCGATGGCGCGGTCAGCGATGTCACCGTCGTCGGCGCCCAGCCGGTCGGCATTTTCGAGCAGTCGGCACTCGATGCCCTGCGCCACTGGCGCTACCAGCCGGTGATGCACGATGGGCATGCGGTGAATCAGCACGCGCGCGTGCGGCTGCGCTTCACGGTGCAGCGGTGAGCGCCGAACGCTCCTCGGCTCCGGCGCGGGTGCTGGTCGTGGATGACGACCGGCGCTACGGCGAGTGGCTGCGCCACCACCTGGACGTGCTCTGCCCGCAGGCGAGTGTCAGCATGCTCAACCTGGAGGAGTTTCAGCGCTGGTGCCGGACATTCTCCGGGCGCGACTGCGACCTGCTGATGCTTTCGGCAAGCTTCGGAGCGAGCCCCGAGGACCCCGGCGCTCACGGTCTGGCGCTCCTGCGCCGCCTGCGCGACCAGCCCGCGACCCCGGCGGTGATCGTGCTCGCCGACGATGGCAACGAGCTCACCGCGGTGCGCGCGCTGCAGCTCGGCGCGGTCGACTATCTCCCCAAGCGGCTGCTCACACCCGAGCGGCTGAGCACTGCCGTGCGGATCGCCCTGCGGCGCGTGGAGCGGCGCGTGGCACGGCGCCTGGCGAGCCTCGCCCATCTCTCCCGCGATGCGCAGCTGCATGCCGCCAACGCTGCCGAGCAGACTGCACCCGGAACGCCCGAGCCGGCGCGGCCGGGCGCGGATGGCGGCCTGCAGCCGAGCGGCATCGCGGCGCTCCTCACCACCAACGCGGAATTCATCCCGGGGTACGTGCTGCGCCTCAAGATCGGTGAATCCGAGAAGGCGGTGGTGTATCTGGCGAGCAGCGCGCCCCGCGGCCACAACGTGGCGCTCAAGGTGTCAAAGACGCTGCGCGATGAGGCGGCCGGTCGGCAATTCCTCGAGCGCGAGTACACCGCCATCATGGCGGTGCGGAGCCCGCTGGTCGTCGAGATCTACGATTACGGGGTGCACGGTGGCTTCGAGTACCTGGCGATGGAATACCTGCCGCGCGGGGACCTGAAGGCGCGCATCCAGCGTGGCGTGAGCGAGCAGGAGGCGCTGCACTACGTGGCGCAGATCGCCGCGGCGCTGCAGGTGGTGCATGAGGCGGGGCTGGTGCACCGGGACCTGAAGCCGCCGAACGTCATGCTGCGCGATAACGACTCGGTGGCATTGATCGATTTCGGCCTCGCGCGCTCGGTCGATGGCAACACCATCAGCACGCAGACCGGCGTGCTGCTCGGCTCGCCGTACTACATGAGTCCGGAGCAGGCGCAGGGCGAGGGCCTCGATGCACGCTCGGACTTCTACAGCCTCGGGGTGATCTGCTACGAGCTGCTCACCGGCCAGAAACCCTACATCGGCGGCACCGCGATGGAAGTGCTG
>JAFAKO010000293.1 GCA_019235245.1 Gammaproteobacteria bacterium | reverse complement strand
CTAGGACGTTGGGATCGACGGTGATCTGCGGATATCTGTCGGCGAGCGCCGCGGCATTGGCCCAATGAACGGCGGCGCGCCGCCCGTCGAGCAATCCGGCCGCGGCGAGCACGAACACCCCCGAGCAGATCGAGCACAGCCGGGCGCCGCGCGTGAACGCCTGCCGCAGCTTCCCGAGCAATTGGCGCGGCGGCGCCTCGGCGGGATCCCGCCAGCCGGGGATCACGATCGTGTCGGCGCTGTCGAGGAGCCGCAACGGATGGCGCACGCGCAGCTCGAGGCCGCCGGCAGCGCGCAGCGGCCCGGGCTCGGCAGCGCAGACCGCGAACTCGTACCACGGCACCGCGAGCTCCGGGCGCGGCAGCGCGAACAGCTCCACCACGCAGCCGAGCTCGAAGGTGCACAGCCGGTCGTAGGCGAGCGCCACCACCTTGTGGGTCATTGGCGCGATCTTAACGAACCGTGTCATTTGCGCCAGTGCCGCAGGGACAGCGGGCCCGGCACACTGCGCGACGCAGCTGCCGCTGCCTCCCGGAGGATCCCCATGCCGAGCCTCGTCCGCCAAATACCGCCCGCCGAAAGCGCACGTGCCGTGCAGCACTTCGAGAACGCCTTCGGCTTCGAGACCGACTGCTGGGACGTGCACGACGCCCTCAGCCGCGGACCCGACTTCGTGCTGATCGACGTGCGCTCCGCGGAAGCCTTCACCCGTGGTCATGTCCCCGGCGCCATCGGCATCCCGCACGCGAAGCTCATCGGCTCGCGCATGGCGGGGTTCGAGCCCGGCACGCTCTTCGTCCTTTACTGTGCCGGCCCGCACTGCAACGGCGCGCACCGCGGCGCGCTGCGGCTCGCGCGCCTGGGGCTGCCGGTGAAGATCATGATCGGCGGCATCGCCGGGTGGCTCGATGAGGGATTTGCGCTGGAGGCAGGCGTACCCGAACCTGCCACCTGAACCACCTGAGGGAGCAGCGCGGCACGCGCCGGCCGTGCGCTGCGCACGGCCGCACCGTAGCGAGCGTGGCATCATAGCTGCATGAGCAAGCTGCAGAAGATCGCCGCGGCAGTGCTGATCGCGTTGCTCGCAGCCACGGCCTACGGACTCTGGGCAACCAATCCCGCGCCGGTACAGGCGGTGCGGCACCCGCGCGCGCCGGCTGCGCCAGCGGCGGACAGCACGGTGCCGGTCATCGATGAGAACACGCTCCTCACCGCGCAGCGCCTGGCGCGGGTCGCCACCACCCCGGAGGAGCAGGCCCTCGCGCAATCCGCGGTGCAGATCGCCGATCACGAGCTCGATCTCGCCTTCACCGCGGCGCTGGTGAGCCTCGAGGCTCATCCACCCACGCTGAGCGTAGAGGCGAGCCAGATCCAGGCGCGTCTCACGGAGGCGCAAAAAACCCTGGCAGCCGATGCCGACACCGTCAAACAGCTGACGCGCGAACTCGCTCAGGCCGCCGACGCCGACAAGCCCGCGATCCAGGACCGCCTCGACCTGGCACAGTCGCGGATGGAGCTGGCGCAGGATGAGGTGCAGGAGGCGAACGAGGACCTGCTGCAGGCGGGCGGCAACGTCCATCAGCGCATCCAGCGGATGCAGCAGGAGCACGAGGCGGCGCAGCACGCCGACTCACGGGCCACGCCTGCACCGGCAGGCACGCTCGACTCACTGCGCGGCATGGTCGGCGCCGTCCGTCAGTGGCTCGCACTGCGCACCCGCCGGCTCTGGCTCACCGAAGCCGAGCGGCAGGTCGCGGCCAGTGCCACGCAGCTGGCAACCGAACGCCAGCAGATGGTTGCGGATCTCGCGGCGAGCAAGGCCAGCGTTCCCGAGCTCGCCAGCCGTGGCCGGACGAACGTCCCCGCTGCGAGCGCGGCCCCAACCCCGGCGAAGGCACCCCACGCCGGTACGTTGCCCGCCTCCGCCAGCGGTGCCACGATGCCCTCGCTCCTCGGCGTGACGCGCCAGATCGCCGCTGAGCAGCACCGCGTGACCCTGCGCGATCAGCGCATCGCCGCGCGGCGGCGGATCGCCGACATCTATAGCCAGTGGGACGCGCTCATCGGCACGCAGCAGCGCACGGTGCTGCATGGTCTTCTGCAGAGTGCCGCGATCGTGCTCGGGGCACTGCTGCTACTGCTGTTCGCCGACCGCTGGCTCGAGGGGCTGCTCGGACGCGCGCGTATCGATCGCCGACAGCTGGCGACACTGCGCAGTGTGGTCGGAGTCGCCCTGCAGATCGTCGCGGTGGTGATCATCCTGCTGATGCTCATCGGTCTGCCCGGACAGATCGGCGCGATGCTGGGCCTGGTCGGCGCCGGTCTCACGGTGGCGCTGAAAGACTTCATCGTGGCGTTCGTCGGCTGGTTCGTGCTCATGGGACGTAACGGCATGCGCCTCGGCGACTGGGTGGAGATCAATGGCGTGAGCGGTGAGGTGGTCGAGCTCAACATGTTC
>JAFAKO010000056.1 GCA_019235245.1 Gammaproteobacteria bacterium | reverse complement strand
GGAGATCCAGCCGGGCGATATCATCCTCGGCATCAATGGCAAGCGCGTGCACTCGGTGAAGGAGCTGGAGGACGCCGCGCACGCCGCCGGCAAGAACGTCGCGCTGCTGATACAGCGAGAGGACGCGCAGATCTTCGTACCGCTGCGTCTTCCATAACGTAAGAATGCACGAAAGTTACGACCCCGCGGCCGTCGAGCGCGCCGCGCAGCAGTATTGGAACGAGCGACGCTCCTTCGAGGTGCGCGAGGATCCGGCGCGCACCAAGTTCTACTGCCTGTCCATGCTGCCTTACCCCTCCGGAAGGCTGCACATGGGCCACGTGCGCAACTACACCATTGGCGACGTGCTGGCGCGTTTCCTGCGCATGCAGGGTCACAACGTGCTGCAGCCGATGGGCTGGGACGCCTTCGGGTTGCCGGCCGAGAACGCCGCGATCAGCAACCGCGTGCCGCCGGCGCAGTGGACGCGCGACAACATCGCGCATATGCGCGCGCAGCTCAGGTCGCTCGGCTTCGCCATCGACTGGAGCCGGGAGGTCGCCACCTGCGACCCCGGCTACTACCGCTGGAATCAGTGGCTGTTCCTGCAGATGCTCGAGAAGGGGCTCGCTTATCGCAAGACCGGGGTCGTGAACTGGGACCCGGTCGATCAGACGGTGCTCGCCAATGAGCAGGTGATCGAGGGTCGCGGCTGGCGCACTGGAGCGCTCGTCGAGAAGCGCGAGATCCCGATGTACTACCTCAACATCACGCGCTACGCCGACGAGCTGCTGGAGGCCCTCGACACCCTCAACGGCTGGCCGGAGCGTGTGCGCGTGATGCAGGCCAACTGGATCGGCCGCAGCGAAGGCTGCGAGATCGCCTTTCCCTACGCGCGCGACGCCGCCGCGCTCGCCGGCTCCGCGGGCGTCGTCAAGGTGTTCACGACGCGCGCCGACACGCTGTTCGGTGCCACATTCCTCGCCGTCGCCGCGGAGCATCCGCTCGCGCTCGCTGCCGCCCGCGGCGATGCGCGGCTCGCGGCGTTCCTTGAGGAATGCCGGCGCGGCAGCACCATCGAGGCCGACGTCGCGACCCAGGCGAAGAAGGGCATGGCGACCGGCGTGCACGTGACGCATCCTTTCACCGGTGCGCCGCTCCCGGTGTGGGTGGCGAACTACGTGCTGATGGCCTACGGCGAGGGGGCCGTCATGGGCGTCCCGGCTCACGATGAGCGCGATTTCGAGTTTGCGCTCGGCCAGGGGCTCGCGGTGCCAACGGTGGTGCGCTCCACCAGCGGCGCCTACGAGAAGGTGGGCGCGCCCTGGATCGCCGCGTACGCCGAGTACGGAGTGACGGTGAACTCCGCTGAGTTCTCCGGCCTCACCTCCCAGGAGGCCATGGACGCGATCGCGCGTGCCCTGGAGGAGAAAGGCCTCGGCAGGAAACGCGTCCAGTACCGGCTGCGCGACTGGGGTATCTCGCGCCAGCGTTACTGGGGCTGCCCGATCCCGATCATCCATTGCGGCGCCTGCGGCGTGGTGCCGGTGCCGCAGGAGCAGCTGCCGGTAATCCTGCCGGAGGACCTGGTGCCCGATGGCAGCGGCAACCCGCTCGCGAAGTCGCCGGCGTTCTACGAGTGCCGCTGTCCGCGCTGCAACGGCCCGGCGCGGCGCGAAACCGACACCATGGACACCTTCGTCGACTCCTCCTGGTACTTCCTGCGCTACGCCTGCCCGGACGCCGCCACCATGGTGGATGCGCGCGTCGACTACTGGCTGCCGGTGGATCAGTACATCGGCGGTATCGAGCACGCCATCCTGCACCTGCTGTACGCGCGTTTCTGGACCAAGGTGATGCGCGATGTGGGACTGGTGAGATTCGGCGAGCCCTTCAGCAACCTGCTGACGCAGGGCATGGTGTTGAATCACATCTATTCCTGCCAGTACGACGGGGGCCGCAAGCGCTACTTCAACCCGGCGGAGGTCGAGACGCGCCGCCTGCCCGATGGCCGCGAGGTCAACGAGGTCGTCAGCAGCGACCTGGGCAGGATCGAGGTGACCCACGAGGGTCTCGGGAAGATGTCGAAGTCCGAGGGCAACGGTGTCGACCCCGAAGGACTGGTGCAGCGTTTCGGGGCCGACACGGCGCGCCTCTTCACCATGTTCGCCTCGCCGCCCGAGCAGACGCTCGAGTGGTCGGACGAGGGCGTGCAGGGCGCGTGGCGCTTCATCCGCCGGCTGTGGACCGCGGTGTACGAGCACGTGGCCGGGGGCGCCGCGCCCGCTCTCGAGCTGCAGTCGCTCGATGCAGCGCAGCGCGAGATGCGACGCGCGGCACACCAGGCACTCGCCAAGGGCACCGATGACATCGGCCGGCGACGCAACTTCAACACGGCGATTGCCGCGGTGATGGAGCTGCTGAATGCCCTGCAGCGCTTCAGCGATGTGACTGCGCAGGGTCGGGCAGTGCGCCAGGAGGTGCTCGGTCTCGCCGTGCTCATGCTCTCGCCGATTACCCCGCACGTCTGCCACGTCCTGTGGCTCGCGCTCGGTCATCCGGGCCCGCCGATCGACGAGCGCTGGCCGCTGCCCGATGCCCAGGCGCTCGCCCAGGAGACCTTCGCCATCGTCGTGCAGGTGAACGGCAAGCTGCGCGGCCACATCAGCGTGCCGGTGAGTGCGGATGAGGCGGCAGTACGCGCGGCGGCGCTTGCCGACGAGAATGTCAGGAAGTTCGTGGCCGAGCGGCCCGTGCGCCGTGTGATCATCGTGCCCGGCAAGCTCGTCAATGTAGTCGTATGATGCAGCTGCGTGCGCTGCGCGCCAGGCTCGTGCGCTGCGTGCTCGCCGCCGTGCTGCTCGCCGGCTGCGGCTTCCATCTGCAGGGCCGCACGCCGCTGCCGGCGGTGGTGCGGACTCCATACCTCGAGGCGCCCGACCGGCAGAGCGATTTCGTGCAGTACCTGCGGCATGCGCTGCTGTCGAACGGCGCGCAGCTCACCCCGCAGAAGGACCAGGCATCGGCGGTGGTCAGTGTGCTGCGCGACACCGTCGCACGCCGGGTGTTGTCGGTGTCCGCGACCAACCAGCCGAATCAGTACGAGGTGACCTATACGGTCGGGTTCTCGGTAAGCGCCGCGGGCAAGGAGCTGTTACCGCCGCAGGAGCTCACCGCCACCCGCACCTACAGCTTCGATGAGCGCCTGCTGCTCGCCAAGAATCACGAGGAGGAGATCCTCCGCCAGGACATGGCGCGGGACCTCGCCGACATGGTCATGCGACGACTGGCGAGCCTGTGACGCAACGAGCCGCCGCCGCTATGCCCGCCCCGTCGACGACACCGCTGCCTGCTCCCGCCGTGCTGCTGCTGAGCTCGATCGACCGCGTGGCGGTCGCGCTGCTGCTGGCGCGCTACGGTCTCACGCTGGCGCTGGTCTCGGCGTCCGAAACCATTCCCGGCTCTTACTGGGGTGACAGCGAGGCCGGCCTCAGAGGAGACGCGCTGTATGCGCGGCTCGATACCCCGCTGCACTCGGTCCTGCACGAGGCGGCTCACTATGTCTGCATGACGCCCGAGCGGCGTGCCGGGCTCGACCGGGACGCGGGCGGCGATGACGCGGAGGAGTCGGCTGTCTGCTACCTGCAGGTGCTGTTCGCCGATGAGCTGCCGCGGATCGGCCGCGAGCAGCTGTTCACCGACATGGACGCGTGGGGCTACAGCTTCCGTCTCGGCAGCAGCCGCACGTGGTTCGAGCAGGATGCGGAGGATGCGCGCGGCTGGTTGTCGCAGCACGGCATCATCGACCCGGAGGGAATGCTGACGGGCGCGCCGCGCTCCGACTGACTGCCGGAGCTGGCCGGGGACTCAGTGGATGGCCGCGGCGCCGGCGAGCGCGCAGGAGTGGATGATGGCGAGCACCGCGGCGAGCGCCAGCAGCACGAGCAGCGTGAGCGCGATCCGCTGCGTGCGGTCCATCGGCTGCCAGGAGACCGCTACCGCATCGGCGGCCGAAACGAAGCTCGGCACCGCCTGGCGGTACGCTCTCCACATCAGATAGAACGGCACTCCGACCACCACGGTGTACGCGGCGAGGAAAAAGCCGCCCCGCAGGAGCTCCCGCTCGACCGTGGGCCGGCCGGTGGCGCCGAAGACGCTCGACAGCCACGCTGCGACCAGCAGCGTGCCGAGCAACTGGATTGCCAGCTCGGCGAACACGTACATCCGGAGGAAGGCCCGGATCCGCTGCTCGTCCGCCGTCGAGCGCAGCAGGTAACCCCGGCCCTGGCCGACGCCGTCGAAAACGACCACGCGACCCTGCTGGTCGTTGCGGAAGGAGCGGTTGACGAGTACGTCGATGAAGCCCATGGCGTCCTTATAAGAGAGCCGGCATACCGGGGGCCGTCGATTGGTTCGCAAACCGGGCCGAAATCCCCTTCAATCCGCCGCCGGAGACCCCCGGACGGGCGATAAGTCCGGTCGCGAGTGTGGCAAGGGGCCGCTGCGGCACGTTAGACTCCGCGCCGGCCCCCCGGGCCTGCCTGTCGTGATCATGCGCCGATCGAGCCTTGCACTGCTGCTGTCGTTCCTGCTGGTGTTCGTCCAGCACGGCGCGCTGTTGCACGAGCTCGGACACCTGGGTCATGGCAGCGTCCCCGGCAGCAGCGCGCTGGCCGCGGACCCGCACGATCTCAACGGCACGGCCTGCCCGACCTGTGAAGGGTTTGCGCAGATCGCCCACCCGGCGGCTGCCGGTGTTGCCGCGATTGCGATCTGTCCGGCCGCCTGCCTCGCGACTCCTGATCCCGCCTACGCCGTCGTCGCGGCCAACTCTCCGACGCCCCGCAGCCGGGGCCCTCCGCAAGCCTGAACTCAGCTCATCCGGGTGTGAGGCACCGGTCATTCCGGTGCCGTGCGACGTTCAGTTCTGCGGAGTGATTTCCATGAGTAATTCCTGTGCAGCGGCCGCCACGCGAGGTGTGGCCGGCAGCCTGGTTCTTCTCGCGTGTGGCCTGCTCATCGAGCCGGAGGCGCGCGCGGCGGGTGCCGATGCGGACGATGCAAACGCCGCCGCTCCCGCGACTGAGGCGCGCGCTTCGTCCACCGAGGGCAGTCTGGCGCCCATCGTGGTCACGGCGCAGCGCCTCAACGAAGCACGCCTCGGCATCGAGACGCAGACCGGGGCATCGACCTACACCATCGACAACCAGGCGATC
>JAFAKO010000371.1 GCA_019235245.1 Gammaproteobacteria bacterium | reverse complement strand
CATGACTTGCCAAAGGTTGCCGGTTTGTCCGACAATCATACGATCATGCCAAAGGAGAAGGCAAGCCCATGACTCCACTCGACAGCACTGACCTCGACTTCGGACTCGGCGAAGAGATCGCAGAAATCCGCCGCGAGGTGCGTCGCTTCGCCGCCGAGCAGATCGCGCCGCGCGCGGCGGAGATCGACCGCAGCAACGAGTTTCCCCGTGACCTGTGGCCGGCGCTCGGCAGTCAGGGGCTGCTCGGCATCACGGTGCCCGAGCGCTTTGGCGGGGCCGGCCTCGGCTACCTCGCGCACGTCATCGTCATGGAGGAGATCTCGCGCGCCTCGGGCGCCGTCGGTCTCTCCTACGGCGCGCATTCCAACCTCTGCGTCAATCAGCTGCGCCTCAATGGCAACGAGGCACAGTGTGCCCGCTACCTGCCCAGGCTCCTCAGCGGCGAGCACGTCGGTGCGCTCGCCATGTCCGAGACCGGCTCCGGCTCGGATGTGGTGTCGATGCAGCTGCGCGCCGCGAAGCACCCCAAGGGGTACCTGCTGAACGGCCGCAAGATGTGGATCACCAACGGACCCGACGCCGATGTGTGCGTGGTGTATGCCAAGACGGATCCCGGCGCGGGCTCGCGCGGCATCAGCGCCTTCATCGTCGAGCGTGGCAGCGCCGGTTTCCGGACCGCGCAGAAGCTCGACAAGCTCGGCATGCGCGGCTCGAGCACCTGCGAGCTGCTGTTCGATGACTGCCTGGTGCCGCCGGAGAACCTGCTCGGCACCGAGAATGGCGGCGTGCGCGTGCTGATGAGCGGCCTCGACTACGAGCGCGTGGTGCTCGCCGGTGGCTCCCTCGGGCTCATGGCGGCGGCGCTCGATGTGGTGCTGCCCTACGTGCGCGAGCGGCGCCAGTTCGGCCAGCCGATCGGCACCTTCGAGCTGATGCAGGGCAAGATCGCCGACATGTACGGCGCGCTCAACGCCTCGCGCGCCTACGTGTATGCGGTGGCGCGCGCCTGCGACGCACGCACCGCGCGGCGCCGCGACGCGGCGAGCTGCATCCTGTTCGCCGCCGAGCGCGCTACGCAGGCGGCACTCGAGGCGATCCAGGCGCTCGGCGGCAACGGCTACATCAACGACTATGCCGCCGGCCGGCTGTTGCGCGACGCCAAGCTCTACGAGATCGGCGCCGGCACCCAGGAGATCCGCCGCATGCTGATCGGTCGGGAGCTGTTCGAGAGCGCTGCATGAGTGTCGAGTTCGACCGCGTGCTGATCGAGCCGGCGTACCGCAAGGTGGCGGCGGCCATCGGTGAGCGCATCCTCAGCCGTGCATTGCGCCAGGGCGAGCGGCTGCCCCCCGAGACCGAGCTCGCCCGGCAGTTCGGCGTGAACCGCTCGACGGTGCGTGAGGCGCTGCGCGAGCTCGAGAGTCGCGGACTCCTGCAGCGCCGCCCGGGCTCGAAGCTCATGTCCGTGAGCCGCCCGCAACCGGCGACGATCGGTCAGGGCGTGAGCCACGCCCTGCTGCTGCACGATGTCACGGTGCACCACCTGTGGGAGGCGTTGACGATTCTCGAGCCGCCGCTCGCCGCCGCGGCCGCCGCTGCGCGCACTCCGGCTGACCTCGAGGCGCTTGGCGAGGCGATCGCGGCCTGCGGCGCCGCGGCCACCGACACCGCCACAGCGGTGCAGCGCACCGCCGAGGTATTCCGCTGCATCGCGCGCGCCGCCCACAACCCGGTGCTCGGCCTCGCGCAGGAGCCGCTGCTGCAGCTCCTCGAGCCCTCGCTGCGCATCATGATCGACCGCGTGCCGCAGGCGCGCTCGCGGATCACCGCCGCACAGCGGCGGCTGCTGGAAGCGATCGAGGCCCAGGACGAGGCGGCGGCGCGCGAGTGGATGGCGCGCCACATCCGCGACTTCCGCCGCGGCTACGACCTGGCGGGCATCGACCTGTCGCTGCGCCTCACCGCCTGAGCCCACCGCCGCGCCCTGCCCGACTGCGAACCCGATCGCGTCGCAGCGGCCCGGCGGCGTGATGCGAGTCTCCGATTGCAGCGCCCGAGCGGGCCCGCCCGGCGACACACCGCTATGCTCCCGCTGCGGGCTGACCGCCCCAAGCCGGAGTCGCAACCATGCTCGGTGTGCTGATCTTCCTGTTCCTGCTGCTCGCCCTCGTGGGCTACCTGGTCGGGGTGTACAACGGGCTGGTGCGCGTGCGCGCCGCGGTGAAGCTCGCCTGGTCGAACATCGATGTGCTGCTGGTGCAGCGGCACGATGAGCTGCCGAAGCTGGTCGAGGTCTGCCGTCAGTACATGCAGTACGAAGCGGCGACGCTCGAGCGCGTGATGCGCGCCCGGGCGGGTGTCGATGCGGCGCGCAGCTCGGGGGATGTCGGCTCCCTCGGAGTCGCCGAGCGCGATCTGCGCAGCGGTCTCACCGGGCTGTACGCCGTGGCCGAGAATTACCCGCAACTGAAGGCGAGCGAGCCCTTCCGCCACCTGCAGGAGCGCATCAGCGGACTCGAGACCGCGATCGCCGACCGGCGCGAGGTCTACAACGATTCCGCCAACATCAACAACGTGCGGATCGCGACCTTCCCGGACGTGCTGGTGGCCCGCCTCGGCGACTTCCCGCCGGCGCAGCTGCTGCAGTTCGCGGCGGACCAGAAGGCGGACGTCGACCTGAAGGCGGCGTTCTCGCGCTAGCAGGGGCTCGCCGATGCACGCGCACGCCGGTCAGCCCCCGCCCTACGCGCTGATCGCACTCGGCGCGGCGGTGCTCGCGCTGCTCGCATTGTGGCGCTTCCTCGCTCGGCTGCGCCGCGACCGGCTGGTCGCCGATACGCCCGAGGTGCGCATCCGCTCCGCCGCGCAGGGCTACGTGAAGGTTCGCGGTCGCACGCAGCCATCCGGTGCCGCGGCCACCCCCGCTCCCCTCAGCGGCCTGCCGTGCGTGTGGTGGGCCTACGAGATCGCACACGAGGAGCGCGACTCGAAAGGCAACCGTCGCTGGCAGACCACCGACAGCCGCAGCAGCGTCGAGCCCTTCGCACTCGTCGATGCCGATGAAGCGCAGTGCCTGGTCGGCCCGGTGAAAGCGGAGATCACTCCGACGGTGCGCAACGTCTGGTACGGGGCGACCTCGTGGCCCATGAGCGGCCCACCCGCAACGGCCGGGCTGCTGCGCCTCGGCAGCTGGCGCTACACCGAGCGGCTGCTCTCGGTCGGGGCGCACGTCTGCGTCATGGGTGAGCTGCGCTCGCACTCGGAGGTCGGCGATGTCGAGGCCGCCACGGCGGCCAAGCTGCATGCCTGGAAGCAGGATCAGCAGGCGCTGCTCGCGCGCTTCGATCTCGACCACGACGGCAGACTCAGCGACGCTGAATGGGCCGCCGCGCGCGCGGCGGCCGCGAGCGAGTCGCAGACACAGACGCTCGCGGCAGCGATCTCGCGACAGACCGTGATTTCCGAGCCGACCAACGGCGAGCCCTTCCTGGTTGCGCCCATGAGCGAAGCCGCCCTGGAGCGGCGCGAGCAGCTCTACGCGGGGCTCTATCTGGCGATCGGGGTTCTCGGGGTCGTCGTGTGCGCCTGGGCCATCGGCCACGCCGGCTAGTGCGCTGACTGCAGCGCGGCGAGCGCCGCGTCCGCCTGCTGCTTCAACATCTCCGCATAGAGCGGCTGCAGCTGATCGAGCGCCTGCGCCGGGAAAGCCTTCAGGTCCGCCGGCGGGCGATAGCCGCTCCAGCTCTTGCCATCGCCGCCCCAGGCGCGCGCGATGAGCTGTCCCTGTGAGCCGCTGACGCCCACCAGCAGCAGCTCGCTCATGTCGAGCAGCACCGGCAGCGGCTCGCTGCCGCCGGTGACGAAGCACCAGCCCCGCAGGTATTCCGGCAACTCCTTGTGGCGCGTCCCCGCGGCGTGCGCCGAGTCGTTACGGCCGGGGCCGAGCACGACGAGCGCACTCACTCCCTCGCTCGCTGCGAGCTGCGCGTACAGCGGCCCGCATTCCTTCGGCAGACCCTTGGCGAGGGAGGCCTCGAGAAAGCAGCTCTCGCGGCTGCGGCGCAGCGCATCGCTCGGCGCGAGCGGCACCGGGGTGAGCCCGAGCTGGGCGAGACGATCGTGAACTGCGCCGAGAAGCATCGTGCTCACCGGCCAGTTCACCGTGTAGGTCTTGAGGAAACTGTTCTCGATCTGCCGTGAGGCATGAAAATGCGTCACTTCGGCATCGAGCAGATTGACGATCCCGACCCGGGCGCCGGCGGGCAGCGTCAGGGTGGCCGGTGGTTTCGCAGCGTACAGCGCGACCGGGACGACACCGAGGAGCGCAGCGCAGAGCGCGGCCGGGCACGGCGTCGGCGTCCTTCTGGTCATAGCCCCCCCTACGCGCCGAGTCTAGCGCACGGAACGCGCCGGTCATAACGGCTGCTTATGAAGCCATCACCCGAAACATCCGGCGCACGCGCAACGCGTCGCTACCATGCAACCATGGCAGTCATCGGCACCGAACGCGTGCTGGCGGTCGAGCACTGGACCGACACCCAGTTCACATTTCGCACCACGCGCGATCGCGGGCTGCGCTTCGAGAACGGCCAGTTCGTCATGCTCGGCTTGATGCTCGAGCGCCCGCTGCTGCGCGCCTACAGCATCGCGAGCGCCAATCACGAGGACCACCTGGAGTTTCTCAGCATCAAGGTGGCGGACGGCCCGCTCACCTCGCGCCTGCAGCACCTGCAGCCGGGCGATGAGGTGCTCGTCAGTCGCAAGCCCACCGGCACACTGCTCCTCACGGACCTGCGCCCGGGCCAGCGACTCTACCTGCTGTGCACCGGTACCGGCGCCGCGCCCTTCCTCAGCATCATCCAGGATCCGGAGCTCTACGCGCGCTTCCGCGAGGTGATTTTCATCCACGGGGTGCGCTGGGCGCGTGAGACGGAGGTGGTGCGGCGCCGCCTCGCGGCGCTGGCGCAGCACGAGCTGCTCGGCGATATGGTGCGCAGCACACTGCGCTATTGCCCGACGGTCACGCGCGAGCCGCACGCGAACCGCGGGCGGCTCACGACGTTGCTGGAATCCGGGCAGCTGCTCGAGCGGCTCGGGCTGCCGCCGCTCGATCCCGCTGCCGACCGGCTGATGGTATGCGGGAGCCCGGCGCTGCTGAGCGACCTGGGCGCGCTGCTCGATGCGCGCGGCTTCAGCATCTCAGCGCGCACCGGCGAGCCGGGCGACTACGTCATCGAGCGGGCCTTCGTGACGCGGTCGCCCTCCTGATCTACCGCCTCACTGCGGCGGATGCTCCTGGCCGGAGCGCGGCGGCTCGTGCTCCGGTGGGCGCTTCTCGGGGGCGCGTGGCGCTTCGTGCTGCGATTGTTGCGACCCGTGCGGCGCGCCGCTCGGAGCCCGCTCGGGCGGCGGTGGCGCACGCTCGGGCGGCGGTGGCGCACGCTCGGCCTGCGAATGCTCGCTCGGTCCCGCCCCGGGCGCCGTGCGCGTCTCGGGGGGCGGCGTTCCCCGCGCCGCCGGGCCCGGCTGCTCGTGCGTCGGGGGCGGTGCGCTCTGCGGCGGGGCCTGCGCCAGGCGCCGCGGAGGCTCGGATGA
>JAFAKO010000340.1 GCA_019235245.1 Gammaproteobacteria bacterium | reverse complement strand
GCGAATGTCCGTTCGGATCTGTACGACGGCCTTGTCGCGTAAACATTGTCGCGCGTACTCTAGGGGCCGGCATGTTCAAGGCATATAGGGTTCGGCTACCGGGGCTGATAGCTTTCCTGGCGCTGATGCCGGTCGTTCTCCATAGCGCGGCCGGGTCAGCCGGTACGAGCGGCAAAACCTTGTCGATTCTCGGAAAGTGGACCGGGACGTGGACGAACGCAAACAAGGTCACAACAGGTACTGAATCCTTCGTCGTTCAAACGCAGGAGGGATCAACTATCACTGGCTTCTTCTGCTGGGATATAACACAAGACCCGGCAACCTGTTCCTCTAACATTAACGACTATGAGTCTTGGACCGGGACAATAGACGCAACCGGAACTCTCGTAATCACTGGCCAGTTGGGGGATTACCCCGCGAAACTATCGCTCAATGGGACCTCTATCAGCGGCACGTATCAGAACCGCAGAATCGCCAGTCACAAAGGCACATGGGCTGTAGCGAGAGCGCCTTGACGGCGGGACGTCCGCTTTCATGGAGTTCGATGACCGCTTTATAGGAACTCGGATTTCCGCTCTGGGTCGATGGCAATCAGTTGAGCGTCGCAAGGAGCCGGGTCATCGGCTTGCGGGTAAGGTTGGTGCACCGCACAGTTGCGACTCGAATCGCAACGGCTCACACTCTGTAGTCGAAGAAGAACCGCAACCGTCCTGTCTTCGAGCCGAATTGTTCAAAAGAACAAGCAGGGCTCTCTCAATGAAGCCATACAACAAGGGTCCACTGCGACACGTTGCTCAGCGGCTTCTCGTAGGTTTACTTCTTGCGTGGCCAACAGCCACTTGGGCGCAGGCCATCGTCGCCACACTGCCGGTTGGCGGGCAGACGGAGCCGTCGGTGGCCGTAAACTCGGCCACGAACAGCATTTACGTCACCAGCTGCGCTTCCCCGCACAATACAACGAACGGAAGTGTTGTGGTGATTGACGGCGCTACAGATTCCACCAGCGAGATCACCGCAGGCATTTGTCCAAAGGCTGTTGCCGTAAATCCTGCGACGAACAAGATCTACGTCGCCAACCTCGGTTCTACTGTGGGCTTCGGTGTATTCACTGGAGGCAGCATCACTGTCATAGACGGCGTCACCAACTCTACGATGGCGATTGACGATCAGCATGCGCCATGCGCTATCGCGGTTAACCCGACAACCAACAAGATATATGTCGCGAACCGGCACAGCAACGACGTTAGTGTGATCGACGGCGTGACCAATTCGGTCACGATAGTTGCTGACCCGAAAGCTATCTCTCCTATCGGCGTAGCCGTAAACCCGGTTACCAACAAGATCTATGTGGTCAACGGGGGTAACGGCTCCAGCAATCTCGGCAACGTTACCGTGATTAATGGCGCCGATAACTCCATGATCACGATAACTGATCCTAATGCAGTCGGCCCGAATGCCGTCGCCGTGAACAGCGTAACGAACAAGATCTATGTGACCAATGGCGGCGCTTATCCGGCCGCCAACCACGGGAACATCACGGTCATCGATGGCGTCGCGAACTCGACTACCACGCTCAGCGATCCTAATGCGCTTGCGCCACAAGCCGTAGCAGTGAACCAAACCACTGATAAGATCTACGTAGCCAACGCCAACAATGCCGCAACCACCTTTGTCGGCGTGGTTACCGTCATCGACGGTAGCACGAACTCCGTGACGACCGTTACGGACCCGAACGCACAATTTCCCGACGCGGTGGGTATAAATGAGACAACAAACAGAATTTACGTTACCAATGGAGGTTGCGCTCCCGGACCTGCGAATGGATGCGGTCCCGGCAGCAACCCCGGCAGTGTCACGCTGATTGACGGTAGCTCCAACTCGGTCACAACCATCATCGATCCGAAGGCGAACACGCCTGAGGGGGTGGCTGTCGATCCTGTGACCAATCACATCTACGCGGCGAACGTCGGGACTGTTACCGTCATCGATGGCGCTGGCAGCGCAACGACGCACACGATCGGTGTACTACTGGCAGGCACCGGTAGCGGATCGGTCATCAGTGTTCCCCGCCTGGGTATCGGCTGCCCGCCAACCTGTGAAGAAAGTCTCCCTGCTGTAGCGATGACAGGCCTGAGTGCAGCGGCCTCTGCCGGGTCTGCATTTGCCGGCTGGGCTGGACCGTGCGGTGGGACTGGCTCGTGTAACGTAGCGTTCGATAGGGACCAGTTTGTCACTGCCACTTTTAACTTGACGGCTCCGATGCAGGTGGCAGTGCCAAACGTGGTGGGCCAGACGCAGACGGCGGCCATGACCGCGATTATGGACACGGGGCTCATCGTAGGTAAGGTGACCCAGCAATCGAGCAGTACAGTAGTGTCGGGAGACGTAATCAGCGAGAGCCCGGCGGCTGGTACGAATGTCGCGAGTGGCTCTGCGGTTGATGTCGTCGTCTCGACCGGCAGCTCAAGCGGCGGCGGGGGATCTGGCGGTGGCTACGGGGGTAGCGGGGGCATTGACCTATTCGCACTCGGTGCGCTTCTCGGGTCACTGCTGCTCACGTTGCGGAAGCGCCGGAAATAGCCCTCGTCGCGCCGCTCCGAATTAGCCGAGATGACGGGGATGAACAGCCGACAGTCGTGGATCTGCTCGCGGATCTGCCGCTCCCACGCATCGCCGCCCCGCAACTCGGTCAGTCGGAGACGGGTAGGTCGTCTGCCTCAGGCAATCGAGCGCACCACGCTCGCGGTGGTGATGTCAGCGAGCGTCGGTGTGCCGGCCTGGCGCATGATGGCCACGAGCTCACGGTTGAGGATGTCGAGCACCGCCTCGACGCCGCTCTGACCGAAGGCAGCCAGCCCCCAGGCCTGCGGCCGGCCGATGCCGACCGCGGTCGCCCCGAGCGCGAGCGCTTTGAAGATGTCGGTGCCGCGGCGGATGCCGCCGTCGACGAACACCGGAATGCGGCCCTTGACGGCCGCGACCACCTCGGGCAGGCAGTCGATGCTGGCGCGCAGCGACTCCTCGTCGCGCCCACCATGGTTCGACACCACGATACCGTCCGCGCCGTGCGCGAGTGCCAGCTCCGCATCCTCCCCGGTAACGATCCCCTTGATGATCAGCCGACTCTTGACCTGCGCGCGCAGCCGGTCGAGGAACTCGACCGTGATGTCCGACGGTGCCAGCGTCGTCACACGCGACACGTCGAGTCCCGCGAACACCGGGCCGCGGCGCCACATGTCGTGAGTGTTGTTCACGTGACAGTTGGTGCACTGGCGGCTGTCCTCGCGGATGGCTCGCACCAGCGTCTCGTTGTAGCGCGGGTAGGAGCGCAGGTCGACCGTGAGGGCGATGGCGCTACAGCCGGCCGCCTCCGCGCGGCGCAACAGGCCGAGCGTGACCGTCCAGTCGTCGGTCGCGTAGAGCTGGTGCCACAGGGGTACGCCGTGGGCGGCGGCGCACTCGGCGAGCGACACCGAGGAACCGGTGCAGAACATGAACTGCGTTGCACGTGACTTGCAGGCGCGGGCCACGGCGAGCTCGCCCTGTGGGTGGAAGGCGCGCTCGGACGACACGGACGACACATACAGCGGGCTCGCCCAGCTGGTACCGAATACCTTTCGCGAAGTGTCGATGCGCCTCAAGTCAGCGAAGCGCCGCGCGCGGATCTCGTAGTGCGCAAAGGCTTCGTGGTTGCGCACCACGGTGCGGTCATCGTCGACGCCGGTGGCGATATAAGCAAAGTGCGCGGGCGGCAGCGCCGTGCGCGCCAGGCCCTCGAAGTCCATGACGTTGATAACCTGATCGGCGGAGGTGATGGGGGGCGCTGCACGCCGGTAAAGCACCGAGGGCGGCGGCGTCTCATCCGCGAGCGCCCAAGACCAGAAGGCCGGCAGCGCCGCAGCACCGCCGAGAAACGAACGCCGCGTGAACGGCACTTGCACCCCCCGCATGGCTCCCCCTCCTGACCTTGGTTCGGCGGAGGTCTTTTCACCGCCTCCGCGGGCGGCAGCTTAGCCTAGTTGGTTGCAGGAGGTTGATCCCGCATGGCTGGTGAGTCGCGGCCCGCGGCGCGGGATGGTGAGGGCCGCCACCAGGGCGCTCGCCAGCGCCAGTGCCGCCGCGGTCCACAGCGCGAGGCGCACGGTGCCGGAGAGTGAGCTCGTGACGATTTCCCGGGCCTGCTGCCGTTCCTCCGCGGAGAGACTCGCCGGCAACGGTGGCATGACCAGTCCGCCGCGTGCCGCCTGCAGCGCGAGCCTCACACTCGGGGAGGTGTTGGCGGATGCCAGCTGCCGCTCGAGCGAGCCATCGAAGACGCCGAGCGCGAGCGTGCCCAGGGCCGCGATCACCAGCAGGCTCCCGACGGAAGCCACCGCGTTGTTGATCCCCGAGGCGACACCGCTGCGCTCGGCCGGCACCGCGTTGAGAACGGTCGTGGTGAGCGGCGCCACCGTGACCGCCATGCCGAAGCCGAGCACGGTCATCGACAGGAGCACGAAGGAGAAGGGCGCCTCGGTCGCCGACAGCAGCGCGAACCCCGCGGCGGTGATGAGCGGGCCGATGATGAGCGGCCCGCGTGCGCCGAAGCGGTCCATGAGGCCTCCGGACCAGCGCGACAGCACGCCGAGCACTACCGTGAACGGCAGGTACACCGCTCCCGCGGCGGTCGCCGAGTAGCCGCGCGCCTGGATGAGGAGGAACGGCAGGAAGAAGAATGCACCGCCGAGTGCGCCGTAGAGCAGCAGCGTCAGCAGGTTGATGCCGCTGAAGGTTCGCAGCCGGAAGAGCGCGAGCGGCATCATCGGCGCGCGGCTGCGCTGCTCGGTGAGGATGAAGGCACCGAGCCCGGCCACGCCGGCCACCAGTGCGGTCAGCACGCGCGCATCACCCCAGCCGCGCACGGCTGCGTCGATCAGCCCGTACACCAGCGCCGCGAGCCCGCAGAACACCAGCAGCGCCCCGGCGAGGTCGAGTGTCTTGGCCGCGTGCGGGTCGCGGCTCTCGGGCACGTGCCGCAGCGTGATCCATAGCGTCGGCACGGCGAGCAGCGGGTTGATGAGGAAGATGGCGCGCCAGGGTGCATGGTCGACCAGCGTGCCGCCAAGCAGCGGCGCCGCACCCGCCGCGATCGCCGATGCGCCCGACCAGATGCCGATCGCGGCTCCGCGCTCCTTCTCCTCATAGGCGGCGCTGATGAGCGCGAGCGAGCAGGGCACGAGCAGTGCCGCGCCGACCCCCTGCAGCGTCCGTGCCGCGATCAGGCTGTGCACGTCGGGCGCGAGGCCGCAGCCGACCGAGGCCACGGCGAACACCACCACACCGAGGAGAAAGATCCGCCGGCGGCCGAACTGGTCGGCCGCGGCTCCACCGATCAGCAGCAGCGCCGCCATGCACAGGGTGTAGGCGTTCACCACCCACTGCATCGCCGCCAGCGACGCGCGCAGATCGGCTTCGATCCGTGGCAGCGCGACGTTCACCACGGACTCATCGATGTAGGCCAGCGTGGATCCGAGCACCGCCGCCACCAGCACCCAGGGCCGGTGTGCGACGCACGCCGGCACGCTGGCCGCCGCGCGGATCGCGGCCTCATCGCACGGCAGTATCTTCGGGTTGGCCATGGCGCCTGCGACCGCTAAGCGTGGTCAGCGGTGCGCCAGGCGCTCGAGCGCCGCGCCGCTCACGCGCATGGTGGTCCACTCGTCCTGTGGCAGCGCGCCGAGGCCGCGGTAAAAGCCGATCGCCGGCGCGTTCCAGTCGAGCACCGACCACTCGAGCCGGGCGCAGCCGCGCTCGAGCGCGGTGCGCGCGAGATGCGCGAGCAGGCGCCAGCCAATGCCGCGGCCGCGCGCCGCCGGCCGGACGTACAGGTCCTCGAGGTAGATGCCGGGCTTGCCGAGGACCGTCGAGAAATTATGGAAGAACAGGGCGAAACCGACCGGCGTTCCCTCGAGACACGCGAACACGACTTCGGCGAACGGCCGCGGGCCGAGCAGCGCCGCGCGCAGGTCGTCGACGGTGGCGACCGCCTCGAGCCGCTCGTAGGCCGCGAGCTCGCGGATGAACTCGAGCACCAGCGGCATCTCATCGGCGGCCGCAGGACGGATGGTGACGGCGTCGGCCATGAGCGTCGAGGTCACCCGGTGCTCTGCAGGCCCTGGGCGATGCCCCCCACGCTCGCCAGCAGCGCGGTGAACAGGTCGCGGTCCTCGCGTCCGCCGGCGCGCCAGCGCTGCAGCAGATCGACCTGTATCAGGTTCATCGGATCGAGGTACGGGTTGCGCAGCCGGATGGAGCGCTGCATGGTCGGATCGAAATCGAGCAGCTCGCCGGTGCCGCGGATCGCGAGCACCTGGACGCAGGCCTGCCGGTACTCCGCGCGCAGCCCGGCGGAGAAATTCCGCAGCTCCTGCGGAGCGAGCACGTCGTAGTACTCCGCGATCTCCATGTCGGCGCGCGCCAGCATGGTCTCGACGTCATCGAGGAGATTGCGCAGGAAGAACCACGCGCCACAGGCGGCGCGCATCCGCTGCAGCCCGAACTTCTCCACGACGGCCGCGAGCCCGGTGCCGGCGCCATACCAGCCGGGGAGCATGCAGCGCGTCTGCGTCCAGGCGAACACCCACGGCACCGGCAGCAGCGCCTCGAGGCCCGTCTCCTCGGCACGGTGCACCGAGCGTGCGCCGATCTGCATGCGCTCGATGACATCGATGGGGGTGACCGCCTGGAAAAACGCGTAGAACTGCGGCTGCTCGTACACCAGGCGCCGATAGGCGGCGCGGCTTTCGGTAGCGAGCCCGGCCGCGATCTCCAGATGCTCGGGCGCATCGGCGGCCAGCTCTCCGCGGCGCAGCGCGTTGGTCGTGAGGCTGAGCGCATTGAAGGCGCGCTCGAGCGTGCGCATGGCAATCGGCCGCAGGCCGTAACCCTGCCTGACGGTCGCTCCCTGCTCGCGCAGCCGCAGCACGCCGTCGATCGCCCCGGCGGG
>JAFAKO010000303.1 GCA_019235245.1 Gammaproteobacteria bacterium | reverse complement strand
CGCGCTCGGCGCCGATCCCATCGACATCGTCATCTGGACGACGACGCCCTGGACGCTGCCTGCGAACCAGGCGGTCGCGCTGCGCGCGGAATTCCCCTACGTGCTGGCGCTCGCTCACCTGGGCCGCGAGCGGCACCGCATCATCATCGCCGCCGAGCTTCTCCCGGCATGCCTGGCACGGTTCGGCATGTCCGATGCGACGCTGGTCGCCAACTTCGAGGGGCGCGCTCTCGAGGGCCTGAAGCTCCAGCATCCTTTCCAGGAGCGTCTCGTGCCGGTGGTGCTCGGTGAGCACGTCACGCTCGATGCCGGCACGGGTGCGGTGCACACCGCGCCCGGCCACGGCCAGGAGGACTTCGCGGTCGGCCAGCGCTACGGGCTCGAGGTACTGAACCCGGTGGGGAATGACGGTCGATTCCTGCCGGGCACCCCGCTCGTGGCGGGGCTGAAGGTCGATGAGGCGAACCCCGTGATCATCGCCGCCCTGGCGCAGGCGGGGCGACTGCTGCACGAGGAGGCCTTCCGCCATAGTTACCCGCACTGCTGGCGCCACAAGAGCCCGGTCATCTTCCGCGCCACGCCCCAGTGGTTCATCAGCATGGAGCAGGCCGGGCTGCGCGCGCACACGCTGCGCGACATCCCCGGCGTGCGCTGGACACCGGCGTGGGGCGAGCAGCGCATCACCGGCATGATCGAGAGCCGGCCCGACTGGTGCATCTCGCGCCAGCGTACCTGGGGCGTGCCGATACCGCTGTTCGTGCATCGCGTAACCGGGGAGCTGCACCCGCGGACGCCGGAGCTCGTCGAGGCCGCGGCGGCACGCGTGGAGCAGGGCGGTATCGACGCCTGGTTCGCGCTCGAGCCCGCCGAGCTCCTCGGGGCGGACGCCGAGCACTACGACAAGGTGAAGGACGTCATGGACGTCTGGGCGGATTCGGGCCTGTCGTTCGAGTGCGTGGGCACCGAGCGCCCCGAGGTCGCCGCGCCCGTCGAGCTCTATCTCGAAGGCTCGGACCAGCATCGCGGCTGGTTCCACAGCTCGCTGCTCATGTCCGAGGCGCTCTACGAGCGGCCGCCGTATCGTGGCGTGCTCACTCACGGCTTCACGGTCGATGAGAAGGGACGCAAGATGTCCAAGTCCCTCGGCAACGTCATCGCGCCGCAGAAGGTGATGAGCACACTCGGCGCGGACGTGCTGCGGCTGTGGGTCTCGGCCACCGACTACGCGAACGAGATCGCGGTATCGGACGAGATACTGCGGCGCATGGCGGATTCATACCGCCGCATGCGCAACACGCTGCGTTTCCTGCTTGGCAACCTGAACGGCTTCGATGCCGCACAGCACGCGCTGGCGCCGGAGCGGCTGCTGGCGCTCGACCGCTGGGTGCTGGCGCGCGCGCACGACCTCCAGGCCGAGGTCCTCGATGCCTACCGCAGCTACGCCTTTCACCTCATTTACCAGAAGGTCCACAACTTCTGCAGCGTCGACCTCGGCAGCTTCTACCTGGACGTGATCAAGGACCGGATGTACACCATGCCGACCGCCAGTGTCGGGCGGCGCTCGGCGCAGACCGCCATGTGGCACATCGCCGAGAGCATGGTGCGCTGGCTCGCGCCGATCCTCTCGTTCACGGCAGAGGAGGTCTGGGGGCACCTGCCGGGCACCCGGCGCGAGTCGGTGTTTCACGAGACCTGGCACGCACTGCCGCAGGTGGCGGCGGATGCCGTCGACTGGGACGCGCTCATCGCGCTGCGCAGCGATGTGACGCGCGAGCTCGAGAAGCTGCGCGACGCCGGGCTGATCGGCGCCCCGCTCGAGGCCAGCGTCGATGTCTATTGCACCGAAGCGGAGCTGCCGCGCTTTGCCGCTCTCGGCAACGAGCTGCGCTTTCTCTTCATCACCTCCGAGGCGCGGGTACACCCCGCCGCTGCCGCCCCGGAGGGCGCCGTGGCCGCCGTCAACACCGGCTTGAGCGGGGTCTGGATCCTGGCCCGGCCCACGGCCGAGCCCAAATGCATACGCTGCTGGCAGCGCCGTCCCGATGTCGGCAGCATCGCCCGTCATCCGCAGCTGTGCGGCCGCTGTGTAGGTAACATCGAGGGTCCGGGCGAGACGAGGAACTACGTATGAACGAGGTCGAAAGGGAAGGCGCTGCGGCCGCTGCGGCCAAGCCGCCCGCCCCGGCGCCGCGGGGCCGGCTGCTGCCGGCGATGGCGAGCGGCTGGCGCTGGCTGCCGCTATCGGTGGTGGTGGTGCTCCTCGACCGGGTCGTGAAGCTCTGGATCGGTCATCACTTTGCGCCGCTCGAGCGGCTGCGCGTCTCGCCGGTCCTCGACATCATCCTCACGTACAACACCGGTGCCGCGTTCAGCTTCCTCGCGGATGCCTCCGGCTGGCAGCGCTGGGTCTTCATCCTGCTGGCGCTCGCGGTGAGCGCGGCGCTGCTGGTGTGGATGCGCCGGCTCGATGCCCGTATCCACGGGCTGCTCGCCTGCGGGCTGGCGCTGATCGTCGGCGGTGCGCTCGGCAACATGATCGACCGGCTCGCGACCGGCCGGGTCGTCGACTTCATCCACGTACACTGGGGCACGCATTACTTTCCGGCCTTCAACGTCGCGGACTCCGCCATCACCGTCGGGGCAGCGCTGTTGCTGCTCGATGCCTGGCAGGAGGGCCGCAGGGCCCGGGCGCCGAGCCGCTGATGCAAGTCCTCCTCGCCAACCCGCGCGGTTTCTGTGCCGGTGTCGACCGCGCCATCGACATCGTCGAGCGCGCCCTCGAGCTGTTCGGCGCGCCGATCTACGTCCGCCACGAGGTGGTCCACAATCGCTATGTCGTCGACCGGCTGCGCGGGCTCGGAGCGATCTTCGTCGAGGAGCTGCGCGAGGTGCCGCATGGCGCCACGGTCATTTTCTCCGCGCATGGCGTGGCGCGCAGCGTCGAGGAGGAGGCACGGCAGCGGGAGCTGACGGTTTTTGACGCCACCTGTCCGCTCGTCACCAAGGTGCACATGGAGGTGCAGCGCTACGCGCGCGAAGGGCGCGATGTGATCCTCATCGGCCATGCCGGCCATCCCGAGGTCGAGGGCACCATGGGGCGCTTCGACACCTCCAGGGGCGGCCACATGCACCTGGTGCAGAACCTCGATGATGTCGCCACGCTCACCGTTCGTGATCCGGCGAACCTCGCCTTCGTCACCCAGACGACGCTCTCGATGGACGACACGGCCGAGATCGCTGCGGCGCTCAAGGCCCGCTTTCCGCAACTCGCCACCCCAAGGCGCGAGGACATCTGTTATGCGACCCAGAACCGCCAGGATGCGGTGAAGAAGCTGCTCGAGGAGTGCGATGTGCTCCTCGTGGTGGGCTCGCGCGCCAGCTCCAACTCGAACCGTCTGCGCGAGCTCGCCGAGCGTGCCGGCATCCCAGGCTATCTCATCGATGGCCCGGCCGACCTGCATCGCGAGTGGCTCAGCGGCAAGCGCAAGGTCGGCGTGACCGCCGGCGCTTCCGCCCCCGAGATCCTGGTGCAGGAGGTGCTCGCACAACTCGCGCGCTGGGGGGCGGAGACCCCACGCGAGGTCACTGGCCGCGAGGAGCACGTGATCTTCACCCTGCCGCGCGAGCTGCGGCGCGCCGCGGAGAGCATCCGCGAACCCGACGGTGAGCCGCCGGCTTAAGTCGGCCGGCTCGGGCGCGACTGGTAGAGCGAGCGCTTCAGCTTCCAGCGCTTGTGCGACCAGGGCCAGTCGGGCGGCGCGGCGTGGATCTGATCCTCGACGAGCCGCGCGTAGCGCCCGGTGAGCTCCCCCGCGGGTCCCACTTCGCCCGGCGCGGCGAGCGGCCGGAATTCCATCTCGTAGTGCCCGCGTGAGGTGCGGCGCATGGCGATGAAGAACACCGGGAAGCGCGTCACCCGCGCGATCTCCTCGGGTCCCATGTAGAAGGCGGTGTCGCGCCCGAGGAAGCGCGTCCAGTACTTGTGCTCGCTCGTCGTCGGCTCCTGGTCCGCCACCATGGCGACGGCGCGCACCACATCGCGACGCTTGAGAATGTCGGGCAGCAGCTCCTTGGCCGGCACCAGGCGGCTGCCGAAGCGCGTGCGCAGCTTCTTCATCTCGCGTTCTGCCCAGGGGTTCACGAGCGGCTTGTAGGCGGCATCGACGGGGTAACCGAGCTCGATCGAGAGCGAGAGCAACATCCATTCCCAGTTGCACTGGTGGGCGGCGACCAGCAACACCGACTGGCCCTGAGCCAGGAGCGCCCGCGGCGCCTCGAGGTTCACGATGCGCACCCGCGCGCGCAGCTCCGCCGCCGGCATGCGCACCGATTTGATGATCTCCATCAGCATCTCGGCGTAACCGAGGTAGTAGCGGCGCATCACCTCACGCAGCTGCGGCTCACTGAAGCCCGGGAAGGCCCTGGAGAGGCTGTCCCGCACCAGCTGCTCGCGGTAGGGAAAGAAGCGGAACGTGAGCCAGCCGATGAGGCTGGCGAATCCATAGAGCGCACGCAGCGGCAGCCGCGCGACCAGCCGCGCCCACCAGGCCGGGGGAGCCGGCGCCGGCTCGGGGGTGTCGCTGGAGCTAGCGGACTTCGGGTCGCGGACCTCGGTGAGCATTCCCGGTCATTTTACCGGATGCGGGTGCGCGGGCGGCGCCGGGGGCTGCGGTTGCGCCGTAAGCACGCGGCCGAACTTCGGCGCGAGCCAGCGCTCGACGTCATCGACCAGCGTGAACGCCGCCGGCACGATCACCAGCGTGAGCGCGGTGGAGGTGATGAGGCCGCCGATCACCGCGATCGCCATCGGCTGGCGGAAGGAGGTATCGCCGCCGATCCCGATCGCCACCGGGAGCATGCCGGCGATCATGGCGACGGTCGTCATGACGATCGGCCGCGCGCGCTTGTGACCGGCCTCGAGGATGGCGGTCAGCCGGTCCTTGCCCGCGCGCATCTCTTCGATCGCGAAGTCGACGAGCAGAATCGCGTTCTTGGCGACGATGCCCATGAGCATGAGGAAGCCGATCATGGCGCCGAGGGAGAGCGCGCTGCCGGTGAGCAGCAGTGCGGCGACCGCGCCGCCGAAGGACAGCAGCAGCGAGCCGAGGATGGTGATCGGCTGCAGGACGCGCGCGAACAGCAGCACCAGTACCGCGAACACCATGAGGATGCCGGTGACGAGCGCGATCATGAAGTTGGTGATGAGCTCCGCCATGTACTTGGCGTTGCCGACATCGACCTGACGCACGCCGGGGGGCAGATTCTTCAGTGCCGGCAGCGCCTTGATCTTCTCCATGGCGGGACCGAGCTTGGCGCCGTTGTTGAGGTCCGCCACGATCGACAGGCGCCGCGCCTGGTTGTAGCGGCGGACGCGCGTCGGACCCTGGCCGAAGGTGATGTCGGCGACCGCCTTGAGCGGCACCGCCGTCCCGCTGGCGGTGGGCACGGGCAGATTCTCGAGCGTCGAGAGATCGCGGCGCCGGTCCTCGGCGAGGCTGACGCGGATCGGCACCTGGCGGTCGGCGAGGGAGAACTTGGCGCTGTACTGATCGAGCTCGCCAAGGGTGGCGATGCGGATGGTGTCGCTGAGCGATGCCACGGTGACGCCGAGCTGGGACGCGAGATCGAGGTGCGGCTTGATGAGGATCTCCGGGCGCGGCATGTCGCCATCGATGCCCGCATCGCGCAGCATCGGCAGCTGCCGCATCTCCTCCACCAGCTTGCGGGCGCTTGCCTCGGTGAGCTGGGTGTTGTCGCCGGTGATGTAGATGGTGATGTCGCGGCCGTTGTCGTTGTTGCGGTTGAAATGGATGCGCGCATCGGGAATCACGGCGAGGTCGTGGATGACCCGGTCCTCCCACTGCCGCTGCGATTCCTTGCGCTTGCCCGGCTGCACGAGCGTGATGTAGAGCCTGCCGGTGCGGACTTCGCCGAACTCATCGCCGCCGATCTGCTCCACCACCGACTCGACTTCCGGCTGGCGCGCGATGATGCGGTAGGCCGCCGCCGACACGTTGGCGGTGTCCTCGAGGCGCGCCCCGGCCGGCAGCTCGATGTCGAGCATCGTCCAGCTCTCATCGGAGGCGGGGATGAACTCCGTCGGCGTCAGCATCAGGCCGACGATGGAGAGCACGAAGAAGGCCGCCCCGGCGCCGAGGGTCTTCCAGCGGTGGCGTGTGCTCCAGCGCAGCACCCGCTGGTACCAGCTCATGATCGGGCCATCGGCATGCGCGGCGATGCGGTCGGATTTGAGCGTGTAGGCGGCGAGCACCGGGGTGATGAGTCGCGCTACCAGAAGCGAGAAGAACACCGCGGCCGCGACCGTGAGCCCGAACTGCTTGAAATACTGGCCGGTGATGCCGCCCATGAAGCTCACCGGCAGGAATACCGCGATGATGGTCGCAGAGGTCGCCACCACCGCGAGCCCGATCTCATCGGCCGCATCGAGCGCCGCCTGGTACGGGCTCTTGCCCATGCGCATGTGGCGCACGATGTTCTCGATCTCGACGATGGCATCGTCCACCAGGACGCCGGCGACCAGCGACAGGGCGAGCAGGCTCACCGAGTTCAGGCTGAAGCCCAAGGACTGCATGAAGGCGAATGCCGGGATGGCCGAGAGCGGGATGGCGAGCGCCGCAATCGCCGTGGCGCGCACGTTGCGCAGGAAGAGGAACACCACCAGCACGGCGAGGATCGAGCCCTCTACCAGGGCCTCCATGGCCGAGTGGTACGTGCCCTTGGTGTAGTCCACCGAGGTGTAAGCCTGGGAGACCACCACCTGGGGATTCTCCTTCTCGATCTTGGCGAGCTCGGTCTGCACCGCATTCATCACGTTGACGTCGGAGGTGCCCTTGGCCTTGAAGACGCTGAACATGGTCGCCGGCCGGGCGTTGAGCCGCGCCAGCGAGCGGATCTCCGCCACGCCGTCCTTGACGTCGGCGAGGTCGGACAGCCGTGCGAAGCGCCCGCCGTGCAGCATGATCTGCGCATCGCCGAGGGCCTTGGCGGTGTGCGCCTCGCCGAGGACGCGGATCGCCTGCTCACCGCCGCCGATCTGCGCGCGCCCGCCCGGGGAGTCGAGGTTCAGGGTGCGCAGCTGCTGGTTGACCTCCGCCGCGGTCACCCCGAGCGCCTGCATGCGCGCGGGATCCAGCTCGACGCGGATCTCGCGGCTGACGCCACCGCCGCGCGTGACCTGGGAGACGCCTTCGACCGCCAGCAGGCGCTTGCTGATGGCGTTGTCCACGAACCAGGAGAGGTCCTCCTGCGACAGGCTGCTCGAGCTCACGGCGTAGGCAACGATGGCCTCGCCGTCGATATCGATGCGCGTGACGGTCGGTTCCTGGATGCCCTGGGGCAGATCGACGCGCACCTTGGCGACCGCGTCGCGCACGTCGGCGACGGCGCGGTCGATCGGTGTGCCGATGTTGAACTGGACGAAGGTGCGCGACTGCCCCTCGATGGCGAGCGAGATGATGTTGTCGATGTTGCCGACGCCGGCGACCGCACCCTCGATCTTCTGCATGATCTGGGTCTCGATCTCCTGCGGCGAGGCGCCGGGCTGCGAGACCTGGACCAGCACGACCGGGAAGGCGATGTCGGGGTTGAGCGTCACCGGCAGGCGCAGGAACGAGACGCTGCCCATGAACAGCAGCACCACGAACAGCACGATCGGGGAGACCGGGTGCCGGATCGCCCACGCCGATATGTTGCGCACGTCCGCGCTCCCTACGGTGTGCCCGCTACCGGGGTCGCTCCGGAGACGGGGGGCGCGACATTCACCGTCTCGCCATCACGCAGGAAGCCGCCGGCGGTCGCAACCACGCGCTCGGTGCCCGCGAGACCCTCGGCGATGATGACACCGCCATCGGTGGTGCCGGAGACGCGCACCGCACGGCGCACGACCTTGCCGGTCCCGTCGACGACCAGGACGTAACTGCCGTTCGAGTCGGCCATCACTGCGGTCTGCGGCAACACCGGCCGCTGCGTTCTGGCCACGTCGACGACCGCGCGCGCGAAGGCGCCGGGCCGCAGCGCCGGGTCGGGCTGCAGGCGGATGCGGATGTCGCCGAGGCGCGTCTGCGGATCGATGATCGCGCCCAGCAGGCGCACCTGCCCGGTGAACGGCCGCTCGATGCCGGTGAGGTAGACCGTGGCAGCCTGCCCGGTCTTCACCTGTGCCAGGTCCTGCTCGGCGATCTGCCCGCGCATCTCCACTTCGCCGCCGCTCTCGAGTCGGAACAGCGGATCGCCGCCGGGGTTGGCGATCTGACCAACCTCGGCATGGCGCGTGAGGACGGTGCCCTCGACCGGAGCCACGATGTGAGTGCGGGCGAGGCGCGCCTCTGCCTCGGCGAGCTGCGCGGCGACCACCTTGACGTTCGCCGCATCGGTCACGGAGGTGGCGCGGCGCTTCTCGATGTCCTCCGCGGAGAGCGCGCCGGCGGACGCGACGCCCTCGGCGCGGCGGTATTCGGCAGCCGAGAGCGCCGCCTGGGCACGCGCCTGCTCGAGCGACGCCTCCAGGCGATGCACCTGCTGCACCAGCACGGAGTCGTCGATCCGAGCCAGCAGCTGGCCGCGCTTCACCTTATCGCCGGCCTCCACGTACACGGCCACTATCCGGCCGGTATCGCCCTCGTTGGCAATCGGCATGTCGTAGCGCGCGGCGATGGCGCCGGTGAACGTGACGCTGGAGGTGACCGGCTTCGCCCCGGGCACGATCACGCTCACCAGCGGGGTGCCGCCGCGATCGGCCAGCGCGGCTTGCGGCTTGGCACCGCCCGCCAGCAGCTTCCACGCCACCAGTGCAATCAGCAGCACGGCGGCCAGGGCCCCGAGGGTCCATTTCCACCGGTTGGTGCCGCTCGCGTCCAGGCTCAGCCCGAAGCGCGGGCGAGCCTCCGGGGCCGCGGGAGGCTCCGGGCTGCGCTCGAATGCGCGGTCGCGGCCAATCCAGGTGACCGGCTCACCCCGGGTCTCCGGGGGGCTCGCGACGTGTTCCGGGTTCGTACCCACGCGGTTCCTTAGCTCCGGGCCACCACAATGACGCCCCTCATACGCCTACCGGGCAAGCTGCCCGCAGTGTAGGACTTCCCTGCGTCGAAACCACCGCCGGAAACGCCGAGCGGACGCCGGCGAGCGATGGGCCGAGGCAATACGTCGCCGTGGAGGGAGCCGTCATAAGGCGGGCAGCCGCCACGGGGGCGCGAAGGATAGCAGACGGGGCTTATTTTCCCGAATCGGGCGGCCGTTCCCGGCGGCTTGTTGCGATAGCGTTACACCGGCGTTGGGTCGTGTTATTCGCGGCCGGCGACCGACGAGCTGATACCCTTGGCGGGCGATGAAAGCCATCTTTCCCGGCCTCGGCCTGCTGGTACTGTGCGCGGTGCAGGCCACGCCTGCAGCGGACACGCCAGCGGCCGCGGACAGCCGTCCCACCGAGGCATCGGTGCGCGAGCTGTTCCGCACGATGAACACGCGCAGCGTGATCGACGCGGCGCGCGCGCAGATCGACTCCAGCTCCAACGCGACACTCGGCCAGGCGCTCCCCGGGCAGCAGCTCAACGAGAGGCAGCGGCAGATCGTCCGGGAGGGGCACCAGCAGATCGTGGCACTGCTCGGCGAGACGCTCGACTGGAACACGCTCGAGCCGGGCATGGTCGAGGTGTACCGCGATCACTTCACTCAGCATGAGATCGATCAGATGCTGCAGTTCTACCGCTCGCCCACCGGGCAGATGGTGATCGCCAAGCTGCCCGCCACGACGCAGGACATGATGCAGAGGATGCAGGCGCGCATGCGGTCGCTGGCGCCGCGCATCGCCGAGTTGCAGAAGGACATCGCCGCGAAGGTGAGGAGCGCGGCGGATGAGCCGACTGCGCCGGAGCAGCCTGCGATACCAGCG
>JAFAKO010000183.1 GCA_019235245.1 Gammaproteobacteria bacterium | reverse complement strand
CATGTGCACGGCCGTGCGCTGCCCAGCAGGCGCAAGGCTACCGCTGCTGTGCGGCGTAAACCAAGGGGCTCAGCTGCGGCTGGCGGATTGCGCGCCGATACGGCGATTGATGTTCCACTGCTGCGCGATCGAGAGGATCGTGTTGGTGACCCAGTAGAGCACCAGGCCCGCGGGGAAGAACGCGAAGGTGGCCGACATCACCAGCGGCATGATCATGAATACCCGGGCCTGCACCGGGTCAGGCGGGGCGGGATTGAGCTTGTACTGCACGAACATCGCGCCCGCCATGATGAGCGGCAGGATGAAGAACGGATCGCGCGAGGACAGGTCGTGGATCCAGAAGGCGAACGGCGCCTGGCGCATCTCCACGCTCTCCAGCAGCACCCAGTAGAAGGCGAGGAACACCGGGATCTGGATGACGATCGGCAGGCAGCCGGCGCCCGGGTTGATCTTCTCGCGCTTGTAGAGCTCCATCATCGCGCGGCCGAGCTTCTCGCGATCGTCGGCGTAGGTCTCCTGCAGGTTCTTGATGCGCGGCTGCAGGGTTTTCATCTTCGCCATCGAGCGGCCGCTCGCTTCCGAGAGCGGATAGAACAGGAGCTTCAGCAGGAAGGTCACCGCGATGATCGCGACGCCCCAGTTGCCGGTCAGCCGGTGCACGAAGCTGAGCGCGACGAACAGCGGCCGTGCCAGGAACCACAGCCGGCCATAATCGGTGACGCGCCCGAGCTCGGGCGCGGTGGCATCGAGCTGTCCCTGGAGCTTCGGTCCCGCAAAGAGCGTGACGTCGAATTCGCCGGTGGCCCCCGGCGCGATGCTCTGCTCGGGGCCGGTGGCGGTGAGCAGGTACTGCGTGCCCTCGACACCCATCCCGAAATGCCACGGCGCGCCGCGCGGCGGAACGATGGCGCTCACGAAGTGGTGCTGGAGTGCCGCCACCCAGCCATCGTGCACGTCGAGCGACAGGCGGCTGTCCTGCGCATCGCTCGTGTCGAGGCGGCGGAACTTGGTCCCGTCCCAGAGCGCCGGACCGTGGAAGGCATAGCTCTCGACGTTGAAGTAGGAGCGCTTGGTGGGCGGATCGTTGCGCAGGATCTGCGCGTACTCGCGCGCCGCCCACGGTGCCTGGCTGTCGTTCTGCACGACGTAGTCGACATCGATACGGTACTGCCCGCGCCGGAAGAGGAAGGTCTTGGTGACCGTGATGCCGCCTTCGCTCCAGGTGAGCGGCACGCGCAGCTCGCTGCCGCCATCGAGGGCGTAGCTCGACTGCGGCGCGCTGTAGATGACGAGGTGCGTCGGGTGCGCGCCGCCCTCCGGGCCGGTGAGGCCCGACTGCAGCTCGTAGAGTGACTGCGCGTCGTCGCGATTCTCGAGGCGCACCGGGGTCGCCTCGCCCTTCACACGCGGGTAGGCGAGCAGGTCGACGCGTGTGAGGGTGCCGCCGCGCGTGCTGATGTCGACATCGAGCACGTCGGTGTGCACACGCACCACCGGGGTCGGCGCTGCCGCCTGCGCGCCGACAGCCTCGGGCGCCGTGACCGATGCTGCGACGGTGCCGGGGGGCGCTGCGCTCGGCGCGCTCCCGGGCACCGCGCCCTGCGGCGCGGCGGGCGGGGCCGGAGCGGCCTGCGGAACGCGGTTACCGAGATCGCCGCCTGCGGGCGCACCGGGTGCGGTCGGCGTGGTGGGAGCTGCTGCTGCCGTCGTTGGCGGGGCGTAGTCCTTCGTCCACACCTGGTAGTCGTAGAAGAGCAGCATGGCGAGTGCCACCCACAGATACATCCGCAGGTTGCCGAGGTTAGTGTTCATGCGAGTGCGGGTGGCGGCCTGCGGGCACCGGATCGAAGCCGCCCGGGTGCCAGGGATGACAGCGCGCGAGGCGCGCGAGGGTGAGGAGGCTGCCGCGCAGCACGCCATGGCGCAGCACGGCCTCGAGCGCGTAGTGCGAGCAGCTCGGATGGAAACGGCACGTGGGCCCGAGCAGCGGGCTCACGGTCCATTGATACATGCGGATCAGGAATGCGACGAAGTGGCGCACTGACCGGCTACCTTTTTCCACAGCGCGGCGAGGCTCGCACGCAGCGATTCGGCGGACGCGCCGCGCGCGGCCGGGCGCGCACTCACCACGAGATCCATCGCGGGGAGCTCACGCTGGTGCAGACGGAAGGACTCGCGGATGAGACGCCGCAGACGATTGCGCGCCACCGCGCCGCCGGCCGCCTTGACGGCCACGGCCATTCCCAGGCGCGGCGCACCGGTATCGTTGGCTTTCGCGGTCACCGAAAAGAACTCATCGCTCATGCGCCGTCCACGCGCGTAGGCCGCGTCGAAATCACTCTTGTGCCGCAGGCGAAGTCGCGCCGGCAGAGTCAACCGCCCGGACATGGCGCTTGCGATCGAGATCCCGAGGAGGGGCAGCGATGCCGCTGCTGCAGCGCGCGCCACCCGTGACGCTTTCAGGGTATCAGCTTGCGCCGTCCCTTGGCACGGCGCCGGGCGAGCACCTTGCGGCCGTTCTTGGTCGCCATGCGTGCACGGAACCCATGCGTGCGCTTGCGGCGCACCTTGCTCGGCTGGTAGGTCCGTTTCATGGCGTGAGCTCCATCGAACGAGGGCGGTCAAAAAAGGGCGGCAAGGCTAAGCCGTTGAGCGCCAAGGTGTCAATACGGGCGCGCTGTGGATAACTCTTCAGCATGATGCGCGATGGGTATAGACTTCGCGACCTTTTCCTCAACGTTCACGATAAAGAATCGCGGAGGCCACGCGCGGTGGAAGCGTCGCTTTGGACCCGCTGCATGGGCGCGTTGGAAGCGGAGCTTCCGGAGCAGCAGTTCAATACCTGGGTGCGGCCGCTGCAGGCCATGGAGGGCAATGGCGCGCTCAAGCTGCTCGCGCCGAATCGCTTCGTCGTCGACTGGGTGAACGCCAACCTGTTGCCGCGCATCGGCGAGCTGCTGCGCGATGCGAGCACCGGGGAGTCTCCGATCGTGACGGTCGAGGTCGGCTCGCGCAGCGTGCCGCTGCGTGGCGCACCGCTCGCGGTGGCCGTCGCGCCGCGCCGCGCCGAAGGGCTCGTGGTCGGCGCGCGCCTCAACCAGGATTTCACCTTCGCGAGCTTCGTCGAAGGCAAGAGCAACCAGCTCGCCAAGGCCGCAGCGCTGCAGGTGGCCGAGAACCCCGGGCGCGCCTACAACCCCCTGTTTCTGTACGGCGGCGTCGGCCTCGGCAAGACGCACCTGATGCACTCGATCGCGCACCTCATCAAGGACAACGACGCCGAGGCACGCATCGCCTACGTGCACTCGGAGCGCTTCGTCGGTGACATGGTGCGTGCGCTCCAGCACAACTCGATGAACGAGTTCAAGACCGCCTACCGCTCGCTCGATGCGCTGATGATCGATGACATCCAGTTCTTCGCCGGCAAGGAGCGCTCGCAGGAGGAGTTTTTCCACACCTTCAACGAGCTGCTGGAAGGTCAGCACCAGGTGATTCTCAGCTGCGACCGCTACCCGAAAGAGGTCGAGGGGCTCGAGGAGCGCCTCAAGTCGCGGTTCGGCTGGGGACTGACGGTGGCGATCGAGCCGCCGGAGCTCGAGACCTGCGTGGCGATCCTCATGACCAAGGCGCAGGGCGCGGGCGTCACGCTGCCGGAGGAAGTCGCGTTCTTCATCGCCAAGCGCATCCGCTCGAACGTGCGCGAGCTCGAGGGCGCGTTGCGCCGCGTGATCGCCAACTCACGCTTCACCGGGCGCGCCATCACGCTGGAATTCACCAAGGAAGCGCTGAAAGACCTGCTGTCCCTGCAGGCGAAGCTGGTCACCATCGAGAACATCCAGAAGACCGTCGCCGACTACTACAAGGTGCGCATGGCGGATCTGCTGTCCAAGCGGCGCAGCCGCTCGGTCGCGCGCCCCCGGCAGGTGGCGATGGCGCTCGCCAAGGAGCTCACGACCCACAGCCTGCCGGAGATCGGCGATGCGTTCGGCGGACGCGATCACACGACCGTGTTGCATGCTTGCAAGCGCATCAAGGATCTGCGCGACATCGAGCAGCGCATGAAAGAGGATTACTCGAACCTGTTGAGAACCCTGGCAGGTTGATGTGAGTGTGCCTGTGGATTTGCTGTGTGCGCAGCTCTGGATAAAGTTATGCACATCCGGCACACAGCAGTTGTCCAGCTCGTGCGTAAGCTTGTCCTGGGGATAAAGTGACGCAGCACGTTGATCGGGCGGGGAAAGTTTTCTTATGCCCGTTATGAGCAGCCTCTATAGTCTCAATAACAATCTCATCGGCCGATAAGATATTTAAGAGAGATAAATTCCCATGAAGCTGACCGCGACGCGCGAGGATTTCCTCGCTCCCCTGCAAAGTGTCATCGGTGTGGTGGAGCGGCGGCAGACGATGCCGGTGCTCGCCAACGTGCTGCTCGCTGCGCGGGACGGGAAACTCCACATCACCGGTACGGATCTGGAGGTGGAGCTCGTGGCAGCGAGCGCAGTGAGCGTGCAGCAGCCGGGGGACATCACCGTGCCCGGCCGAAAGCTGCTGGATATCTTCCGCTCCTTACCGGAGAAGACCAACGTCACATTGAGCACCGAAGGCGAGCGGATCTCGGTGCGCGCCGGCCGCAGTCGCTTCACGCTCTCGAGCCTGCCGGCGGCGGAGTTTCCCCTGGTCGAGGAGATCAATGCTCAACAGGTGTTGAGTATTCCCCAGGGGGATTTCCGGCGGCTGATCGACAAGACGCATTTCTCGATGGCGCAGCAGGACGTGCGCTATTACCTGAACGGCCTCCTCATCGAGACCGATGGCAAGGCGCTGCGCGCAGTGGCGACCGATGGCCACCGCCTGGCGCTCTGCGAGATGGAGCTCAGCGGCAAGGCGAAGGCGGTTCACCAGGTCATCGTGCCCAGAAAGGGCGTGCTCGAGCTGCAGCGGATACTCGGGACGGAGGGCGAGATCGAGCTCGCGGTCGGCACCAATCA
>JAFAKO010000137.1 GCA_019235245.1 Gammaproteobacteria bacterium | reverse complement strand
GCGAACACGCCCGGCAGGCTGGTTTCGAGGAGGTACGGACTCCGCGCGAGCGGCCAGTGGGCCTCCTGCAGCTCTTCCGGGGTGAGCGCGGGCCCGGTCTTGATATAGCGGTTCTCCTCCGGCACGACGCAGCTCTCCAGCCAATGGGTGTGTGGAGTGGCCCCGGTCATCAGGAAGACATGACGAATCGGGTGGATCTCAGCTTCAGGCGCTCGCGAGTCGCGCCACCGCACCCGTTCGAGATGATCGCCGCGCTCGAGGGCGATGACCTCCGTGCGGGATCGGAAGGTGATGTTGGGGGTCTCCTCGATACGCTTGATCGGGTAGCGCGACATGCTGTTCTGCAGACCATCGGCGCGGACGAGGAGGTGCACATGGGCGGCGTGCCTGGCGAGGAACACCGCAGCCTGCCCAGCGGAGTTGCCTCCGTCCACCACGATGACCTCCTCGGCGCCACAGAGTGTGGCCTCGACGAATGTCGCCGCGTAGTACACGCCGCAGCCTTCGAATTGCGCCAGGTTCGCAAGCGGCAGTTTGCGGTACTCGGCGCCGTGCTCCTTGGCATGGCCGTACCACTCGCTCTGCGTTTTCAGCCTCGACTGGCTCGTGCTCGTTCACCGGCGATTGCCTCGGCTGCGGTGCTGCTGGGCGTCCTAGGAGCCTGTCCGGTAATTCAGGCATGGTGAGCGCAATGAGCGCGAGGTTCCCTACCGGCTGATGGGGTGGCGCTGCTAGGATAAGCGTGACACAGGGAGGGGAGGGTTGCCGGTGGCCGATGGGTTTCGTCCCTATCTCGTGGACCAGATGCATCTCCTGCCGCAGTCGCCGCGAGACTGGCTGCCCGAAAATCACCTGGCGTTTTTCGTCCATGACCTGGTGAGCCAACTAGATCTGGGGCCCATCCTGCGGACCTACAAGCACGGCCGCGGCCCACGAGGCTACCACCCCCAGATGCTGCTCACGGTGCTGCTCTATGGCTACTGCGTGGGCGTCTTCAGCTCCCGCAAGATCGCGGCGCACTGCGAGACGGACCTCGCCTTTCGGGTGCTCTCCGGCGGGGAGTTCCCGGACTTTCGGACGCTGGCCGAATACCGGCGGCGGCATCTCCCCGCGTTCCACGCCTTCTTCATCGAGGTGCTCGGCCTGTGTCGGGAGACCGGGATGCTGGAGCTGGGGCACCTGTCACTCGACGGCTCGAAATACCAGGCGAATGCGAGCAAGCACAAGGCGATGAGCTACGGTCGGATCCAGGCAGTGGAGCCGCCGCTGGCCGAGGAAGTCGAGCGCCTCTTGCGGGAGGCCGAACGCATCGACGCCGCGGAGGACCGGCGACTCGGACGGCAGGTCCGGGGTGACGAGTTGCCCCAGGAGCTGCGGCGCCGCGAAGGCCGCTTGGAGAAGATCCGCGCCGCGAAGGAGCGCTTGGAAGCCCGCGCCCGCGAGCGCGCCAGAGCGAGTCAGGAGGCGCGCGGTGCCAGCCCCCAGGAGGTGGCCGCCGCCGCAGCGCGGGCGGTGCCCCACGCCAGGGAGCAGAGCAATTTCACCGATCCCGAGAGCCGGATCATGAAGACGAAGACGGGCTGGGTGCAGGGCTACAACGCCCAGGTCATGGTCGAGGAGCAGAGCGGGCTCATCGTGGCCCATGAGGTGGCAGCCCAGGGTGCCGACAGCCCACGGTTGGTCCCGATGCTCGACCAGACCGACCGCAACCTCGCAGCCATCGGCCTCGCGGCGGCCGCACGCCTTCCGGGGGTCTTCACCGCTGACGCCGGCTACTGCAGCGAGCGCAATCTCCTGGCCTTAGCAGAACGCGGCATCGACAGCTACGTTGCCACCGGTCGCGAGCGCCATGGCCGCGCCGGGATCGATCCGCAGGGGCGTCCCCGCACACCGCGGCGGACAGCCATGCGCGAGAAACTGCAGACCGCGGCGGGCCGCGCCATCTACGCCCGGCGCAAAGTGATCACTGAGCCAGTCCACGGCCTGATCAAACACGCCCGCGGCTTCCGCCAGTTCCTCTTACGTGGGCTGGAGAAGGTCCAAGCCGAGTTCACGCTGATCGCCCTGACCCACAACTTGCTCAAGCTGTGGCGCACACACCTCGCAACGGCTCGAGCCTAAGACCCCCACCCACCAGTCCACACTCTCCGCACCGCGCTTCCACCTTTTCAAACGCCAATCCCAGGACACCCGCTTCTGAGGGCCTCGGTCGCGAAACGTCCCGTTCCTCACAACCAAATTGCCGGACGGACTCCTAGCGCCCGGAGGATTCCGCTCCGATTTGACGGCCGGCGCTCGCCCCTGGCGGCTGGGGGCGGCGGGCCGTCTGGACGAGG
>JAFAKO010000073.1 GCA_019235245.1 Gammaproteobacteria bacterium | reverse complement strand
CTCAGCGCATCGGCACGCGCCGCACCAGCGGTCCGCTCGTGTTCTGCGACGCGCAGCGCGGCCTGTTGAGCGCGCAACTCCTCGGTCTTCTGTACGATCCAGCGCTCGACCTCCAACATGACATCTGCGTCGGCCATTCGGGGCGCGGCCTCGGCCGCGCAATCGTCGGGCGCTTCCGCTGCAGGGCCGTCACTCTGCGCGTCAGTGACCCGGCCGTCGGCTGTTTCAGCCGCTTCACGCGCAAGGACTTCTGCTTCGTACGCTGCGACATCGAGTGCGGGAAGCTCAGCGGTCGCCTCGAGCTCGGTCGATGACTTTCGAGCCGTCGTGTCCGGGGAATTCATGATTATTCTTCTCGGCTCCTGGGGCATCGGGCCGCCGTGGCTCTCATCGAGCTCCGCAGCGTCGCTGCAATCCTCTTCTTTAATTCATTTAACCGCAGTTTTGGCTAAAACGCACCGCCTCATTTGACAATGGGCGACAGGGAGGAAACAGCCGTAGCGAACTAAGCCATTGATCGGGCGGCAGAAATCACCTGGTCAGACTTTGCATGGCAGCCTCCGGCCCGGCTGCTCTCAGCGTTGCGGCGCGCTCCAGCCTTTGGCGAAGGAGCTTTTGCCATCGCTGTAGGTGGTCCAGACGGCGCGGGACGCCGGATCGACGGCCACGTTGCGCGCGCCGGGTGCGGTCGGCAGCTCGCCGAGCAGGCTGAGCTGGCCGGAGCCCACGCGCACGACCGATATCTCGCCGGCGCCTGCGCAATACAGCAGGCCGCCCGCCGCATCGAGGGCGATCTGATCCACCTTGGCCGCGATATCAGTGGAATCGATGATGGCGCCGCTCCTGGTGTCGATCGCGACCAGCTTGCCGTTCGCGCCCGCCGAGAAGATCCGATGGCCCGCGGGATCGAGCGCCAGGCCATGGGGACGCGTAGCAGGGGCGGTCGGCCACTGTGCGATCACCGCGTTGCTGGAGGGGTCGATGACCGCCACCAGGTCCTTGCTCTTGATGTTGAGGTAAAGCCGGTCCGGCGAGGCGTCATAAACGAGGGCCTCCGGGACACCGGGAATGACGACGCTCGCGACCACCTTGGCCGCCTGCGGGTCGATGACCCAGAGGTCCGCGCCCTCATCGTGCGTCACGTACACCCGGTGATTTTTCGGCTCGTAGAGAATGGCGTCGGTGGGTCCGGTGGTCTTGATCGAATTGACCTCCTTCAATGTCGCGGCATCGAGCACTGCCACACGCCCGGCGTCCTGCACGCTGACGTAGTAGAACCTCGATTCGACGTCGACGGCCGTGTCGACCGCGCCACCGACCTTGACGCGTGCAATCAGCGAGTGGCTCTTGAGATCGATGAAGTCGGAAGTGCCGTCCTGCACGTGCGCGGCGAGCAGCCGACCGCGGTTCTCATCGACGCGCAGGAAATCGAACTTGCCCGATGATTGAGGTAGCTCGACGGATGCGACGCTCGGCCACTTGAGGGGCTCTGCGGCGACGGCGGCTATCAGCACGCCCAGTGCGAGCGCGCCACCCATCGAGCGGTATGAAGCTTTCATGCGAACCTCCTCAGGGTGTGAGCCGCAGCAGCAGGCCCTTGAAGTCTTCGGTCATGACGTGCACGCGGCGATTGAGCACGTTGTTGCCGAGCAGGCCGAGGAGCGCGGTGGCGATGCCGACCGCGGTCGCGATGAGTGCGGTGCCGATGCCGCGACTTACGGCGGTGGGATCGGAGACTCCACCGGCGGCGAGCGCATTGAAGGTCTCCATGATGCCGAAGATGGTCCCGAGCAGGCCCAGTAGCGGCGCCGCGGTGACGATCGTGTCCAGAATCCACAGGCGCGCGCTGACTCTCTTGTCGAAGCCGATGAACAGGGCCGACGAGTAGTCCTCCTGACGATCGCGCGATGCGCCTCCGGCGACCAGCCGTGCGTAACGCTGCACGGCGCTGCTCGCCGGATCGCTCCACTTGAGCCCATCGAGCGGGTCCTGCTTGCCACCCGTTGCCGGCTCGATGAGCCGCGACAGGCGACTCATCCGCCAGCTGAGCCAGGTGAGGTAACCGGTGCGTTCCAGGATCACATAGACCAGCACCACGATGCATCCATAGAGCACGTCGAAGGTGACGTCGTGGAGGACCTGATAGTTCACGCCGCGCCGCTTTCCCGGACCACGGCGTTGCGCGTGAGATGCGCGGGTGGGAATTCGATCGTCACGAGGAACACGTGCTGCGTTTCCCCGGCGAAGGCTTTGGCGGGCATCGGCGGGTAGTGCCCCGAGGATACGAGCTGCAGGGCCTCCTGATCGAGGAGCGCCGATCCCGAGGAGTGCTCGATGCTCGCGCCGCGGGGCTCACCGCCGCGAGACACTGCGAAGCGCACGCGCACCTCACCGTAAGGGTGGTGGAGGCGGTACTGGGCAGAATCGGGCGGGTGTTTGCGACGGTCGATGTCGGCACGCAGCTGTGCCGCGTAGAGGGCCTCGAGATCCGCACGGGGAGCTGCGGTCTCCGGCGCGGCGGCGGGCGTCTCGACGGCAGCGAAGGTCGTCGCATCCGCGGGCACAGTCTCCGGAACAGGAACCGGATCAGTCTGTGCCGGTGCAGGCCGGGGGGCGGCGTGGTGCTTCTCGGTGCGGCGCGGGAGGGGCGGCGCGGGTGCCGGCGGGGCCGCCGGCTGCTCCGCCTGGAGCGACAGCTCGAAGGCGTGATCGGCGGCCGCGATCTGTGACCGGAGCGAAGTCAGAAGGCGCGGGCCGCCGGCCAGGAAGGCCGCCACTGCCAGGGCGGTCAGGAGGAGCGCCGTGGCATCGCTTCCCAGCTGCGTCGTGTCTCGCGGCAGCGGCGTCATTCCTGCCTCGCGATGATGGTGGCGGAGGTGACACCTGCGGCCTTGAGCGCATCCAGCACGCTGACCAGCGGCTGGAGGCGCGCGCTCTGATCGCCCGAGATGATCACGATCAGCTTGGAGTCCCGGGCGAGGGACCGCAGCCGCTCGGTGATGCCTTCCAGAGTAGTCTTTTCCCCATCGAGGTAGACCTCACCCGCGGCCGTGAGCGTCAGCGTCACCCGCCGGGTCACCTCGAGGTGGGTCGGGTTGCTCGAGTAGGGCAGCGCCACCCGCAGGCCGAGCGCCGGGAGCGTGTTCAGGCTGATGAGCACGAAGAACACCAGCAGGAACATCATCACGTCGATCATCGGAATGATCTCGATCCGTGCCTTGCTGCGCGCGCGTGCCGGCCAGCTGCGCATCAACGCCTCACCGCGAACAGCGGTGCCATGGTGAGGACACCGCCGCGCTCATCGGCGGCATGCCCGAGGTACTCGTCGATACCGAAAGCCGCCTCGGTGGTGCGCAGCAGCGAGTAATGATTGTAGGGAGTGGCGTCGACCAGGTTGCGCGGGCCGTGATTGGTGATGACGACCGTGGGTATGCGCCCGCCACCTGAGTTCGCGGCGCTGCCCGGGTCGTTGCCGCAGCAACCCTGATCGGGGCCGCGACGCTCTTCCTTGTCGTTCTCGTCGAAGGTGATGACGATGGCGGTGTTGTCCGTGCTGCGCCACGGGCCGGAGGTCATGATGCGCGCGACGAGCTCGCCGATCACCCGGTCGCCGCGCGCGATGAGTTCCTCTCGGTTTGTCTTGCGGCAATCTGCCGGTACCGTGGGACCCGCGTCGCGCCCGTGCATGTCGTTGCACTGGTTGGGGACGATATGGGCGTAGCTCGGCATGGCGTCGTTGGCGAGATCGCGGTACAGCGCATCGAAGTCGACGATCTTCGCGGCGCGCGCGGGATCCTGCTGAACGGTGCGAAAGTTCACGAAGCCGTTGTGCTTGGCTGCATAGAGTTGCTCGGGCACACCCGGGACCGGCTTGTCCGCCGTCGGCCACCGCACCACGAGCGATCCGGGCTCCGGCAGGCTCTCCATGTATGCCTTCCAGGTCAGTCCCCGCGCCTGCAGCTGGTCCATGAGGCTGCGCGAGACGAAGGTATGGTCGACGTAGTCGGGGCGCTGCGACTTCGTGCACCACGTGTCGCGCGTGCCGGGCTTGCAGTAATAGGCATCGTCATCGTGAACGCCGAGTGTGTCGCCGGCGAGCATGGCGATGTAGTTGCCTTCGCTCGGGTGGACCTCGGCGAAGAACTGCGATGCCAGGCCGTACTGCTGCGCCAGGCGGTTGATGTTGGGCGCGACCGTGTGCGGGCCGATGATCAGGTCGTAGCCTTTGTTCTCGGCCACGATCACGAAAACGTGGGTGTACCGGGGGATCGCTCCCTCGCTGCGCACCGGGGTCGTCGCGGCCGCGACCGCGCTCGCGGCAAGGCCGGCCGCCACAACGAAGGCATGCGCCGCCACCGCACACGCGAGGTGCGGTGCCCGCGGCAGGCGAGCGGGCGCAGTGCTCCGACGC
>JAFAKO010000320.1 GCA_019235245.1 Gammaproteobacteria bacterium | reverse complement strand
AGACGTTCGCCGGGACACGGACGGTCAACGTAACGGTGCTGCTGCCGGATTCATGGCGGCATCGGCCGGCGCAGCTCGCCCAGCTGATGATCGCCAGTCCGTTCGGTCCGGTGCCGTTGGGGCAGGTCGCCCGCGTCGATGTGAGCCAGGATCGTTACACCATCGAGCACGACGGCGGTCAGCGCCGTATCGCCGTGACGTTCAACGTCCGCGGGCAATCTCTGCAAAGCGTGGTGCGGCAGGCACAGCGAGCCATCGCCACGGGGGCGGCGCTGCCTGCGGGCGTCTATCTCGAATTCACCGGGGCTGCGGAAGCTGAACTCCAGACCCGGAACGAGCTCTTGCTGTACTCGGCAGTGGCGCTGGCGCTGATCCTGATGATCCTGTTCCTGGCTTTCGACTGGCGCCGCAACAGCTATCTCGTTCTTGCGAATCTCCCTTTCAGTCTGATCGGCAGTGTATTGGCGATGGCCGTTACCGGCATCGGTATTTCCCTCGGCAGCGTGGTGGGCCTGGTGACGGTATTCGGCGTCAGTGCCCGCAATTCCATTCTGCAGCTCGCGCACTACGAGCACCTGGTACGCGTCGAGGGGTTGGAGTGGAACCCGCCGCTCATGCTGCGCGGCGCCAACGAGCGGCTGATTCCCATCCTGATGACCGCTGCGGTCACCGCGCTCGGTCTCGCGCCGCTCGCCTTCGGCCTCCATCGGCCTGGCCAGGAAATCGAGGGCCCGATGGCGGTGACGGTGCTCGGGGGACTACTGTCGTCGACGCTGCTCAACCTCGTAGTGCTGCCGGCGCTGGTCGAGCGTTATGTACGCCTGCCGGCGCGCGCTTGAGGCCGCTGCAGCGGCTGATCCTGAGGCGCGGCTCCCGGGTGTAGCATTACCCGCTGAGGCAACGGGCCTCGGCGCGGAAAGGAGCTGCGCCCATGGCGACGCGTCCGCTCGAAGGGAGCGATAGAGTTGCGCTGCCTAATGCGCGTGCGGTGGGCCCCGCCGATCCGCATGAGCGCCTCGAGGTGAGCATTCTCGTGCGGCGCCGGGCGCGCGCCGCGCTCGATGAGCACGTGTCGCGGCTGGCGCACGGCGATCGAATGAGCGGGCCGCTGTCGCGCGAGGCCTTCGCGGCGAAGCACGGTGCAAGCGCCGCGGATCTCGCCGCGGTGAACGCGTTCGCACGGGCGCGCGGCCTGACCGTCGTGCAGGAGCACCCTGCGCGGCGAACGATCGTCCTCTCCGGCACCGTGGCGCAGTTCAACCAGGCCTTCGCCGTTGTCCTGAAGCGCTACGAGTTCCCTGGCGGGAGCTACCGTGGCCGCGAAGGCGTCGTGCAGATCCCCGAGGAGCTCGCAGCCATCATCGAAGCGGTGGTGGGTCTCGACAATCGTCCACAGGCGCGGGCGCACTTCCGCCTGCGCGCTGCACGCGGTGCCGACAGTGTCAGGTCTCCGCCGACCGCGCGTTCCAGGGCAGCCGCCGCAGCGGCCGTCTCATATCTCCCCACGCAGGTCGCGTCCCTGTATCAGTTCCCGCCGGGAGGCGCGCAGGGCGAATGCGTGGCGATCATCGAGCTCGGCGGCGGCTTTCGCCCGCAGGATCTCGCGGCGTACTTCGCCGCGCTCAAGGTCGCCGCCCCCACCGTGACGGTTGTTTCGGTCGATCATGGCGTGAATCAGCCGACGGGCGATCCCAACGGCCCCGACGGAGAGGTCATGCTCGATATCGAGGTGGTGGGGGCCGTCGCCGCGGGAGCGAGCATTGCGGTGTATTTCGCTCCGAACACTGACGCGGGCTTTCTCGATGCCATCACCACGGCGGTGCACGACACGCTGCACAAGCCTGCGGTGATCTCGATCAGCTGGGGTGGGCCGGAGTCCGCCTGGACTTCGCAGGCGATGACGGCGATGGATGAGGCATTCCAGGCTGCCGCGGCGCTCGGGATCACGGTGTGCGTCGCATCCGGCGATAGCGGCTCGAGCGACGGTGCGGGCGGGCGCGCCCGCGAGGTGGACTTCCCGGCCTCGAGCCCGTTCGCACTTGGCTGCGGCGGGACGAGCCTGCGCGGCACCGGCGGCCAGATCGCCAGCGAGACGGTGTGGAACGACGAAAGCACGGGAGGCGGTGCGGGCGGAGGCGGCGTGAGCGCTTTCTTCCCGGTACCGACATGGCAGCAAGGGCTCGCGGCAACCAGCGCCGCCGGCACCAGGATTGCGCTCTCGGGCCGCGGCGTGCCGGACGTCGCCGGGGATGCCGACCCGGAGACGGGCTATGACGTGCGCATCGACGGCGCCGACACGATCATCGGTGGCACGAGCGCCGTGGCGCCGCTTTGGGCCGCGCTCGTCGCACTCGCGAATGCACGCAACGGACGCCCGGCCGGCTATCTGAATCCGCTGCTCTATGCTCACCCGAGCGCGCTGCGCGACATAACCACGGGAGACAACGGTGCATTCGCAGCCTCGGTGGGCTGGGACGCGTGCACCGGCCTCGGCACGCCCGTCGGGCCCGAGGTGGTTGCGCTCGCCGGCACCCTAGGCGCATGACAGGACGCGCTCCCGGCCATCGCTGCAGCCTGCCATTTGGTAACCTAGCTGCGACTATTCGCAGGCGATTCCATGAATCCTGCGCGCACGGCGTCCACCGGAAGGCGGATGGTCCCTGAGACGCGCGCACCAACCCCGGGGGAGACCTAGCCATGAAAAACTTCAGCCTGCTTGCGATTCTGCTGACGGCCGCAGCGGCCTTTCCGCGGACTTCGCCGGCTCAACAGCCGACCGATGTGGTGGTGAGTGATGCCTGCAGCAACACCGCCATGGGCACGAATGTGCTGCTCAATAACAACAATGGTTCGAGTTGCTCGAGCAGTGGCGGCAACACCGGCTCCGGGTACGACGCGCTGTCTGCCAACACGACGGGCTTTATCAACACCGCCTCCGGCGCCTACGCGCTGCAGAACAATACCAGCGGCTATTACAACACTGCAGTGGGTAACAGCGCGCTCGAGGAGAACACCGCGGGCTATGACAACACGGGGGTTGGCGCCGGCGCACTCGTTCTCAATACGACCGGCAATTACAACACCGCCTCGGGCAGCGAGGCGCTGTTCAACAATACCGGCAGTTACAACACTGCCTCCGGCGCCTTTGCGCTCCATTCCAACACCACGGGGCACAACAACACCGCGGTCGGCTACCAGGCGCTCTACACCACTCAAACTGCGCAGCACAACAGCGCCTTCGGTTTCGAATCTCTGTACGCCGATACCGCTGGCTCCTACAACAATGCGGTGGGTGACAACACCCTCGCCTACAACACCCAGGGCAACAACAACAATGCAGTGGGGTATG
>JAFAKO010000106.1 GCA_019235245.1 Gammaproteobacteria bacterium | reverse complement strand
CTTCGGGACGCGCTCGGCGTCGCGTCGCGGGATCTCGATGAAGAATCCCTGCACGCGGTTATACCCGAGCTTGAGGGTCGCGATGCCGGTGCGCTCGCGCTCGCGGCGCTCGAGCTGCAGCAGAAATTCCTCCGTGTGGCTACCGATGTGCCGCAGCTCATCGAGCTCGGCGTCGAAGCCCGGCGCGATCACGCCGCCCTCGCGCACCAGCACCGCCGGCTCGATCGCGATCGCCTGCGTGAGGAGCGCGAGTGTCTCGGGATGCTCACCGATGCGCGCGTGCTGCTCCTGCAACAGCGGGGCGTCGAGCTCCGCGAGAGCGGCACGCAGTGCCGGGAGCAGTCGCAGCGAGGCGCGCAGCTGCGTCAGGTCGCGCGGGCGGGCCGAGCGCAGCGCGACGCGCGCCAGGATGCGCTCGACATCGCCGACACCCGCCAGATGCTCGCGCAGCGCCGTGAAGCGGCGCCGATCGAGCAGCACGCCGAGCGCGTGATAGCGCTCGCGCAGCGATGCGTGGCTGCGCAGCGGCCGGTTGAGCCAGCGGCGCAGCTGCCGCGAGCCCATGAAGGTGACGCAGCTGTCGATGACGCCGAGGAGTGTCGCCGCCGGATCGCCGTGGAGACTGACATCGACCTCGAGATTGCGGCGGCTTGCAGCATCGAGTGACAGGGCATCGCCGCGTTCCTCGACGTGCAGCGCACTGATGTGCGGCAGCGCCGACTTCTGCGTGTCGCGCACGTACTGCAGCAGCGCCCCGGCGGCGCGCAGGCCGAGCGGCAGCTCATCCGCGCCGAAGCCCTTCAGGTCGAGCGTGCCGAGCTGGTCGGTGAGCAGGCGCGAGGCACTGGCGAGCTCGAAGTGCCACGGCGGACGTTGACGCAGCACCGTCTCGCTGCGCCCGAGCTTGTCGTCCGCGGCGCCCTCCGGGACCAGCAGCTCCGCGGGCTTGAGCCGCTCGAGCTCCGCGGCGAGCGCACCCGCACCCTGGCCCTGCAGCAGCGTGAAGCGTCCGGCAGCAAGATCCAGCCACGCGAGCCCGAAGCGGGCTGCATCGCGTACCAGCGCCGCGACCAGCGTGTCGGCGCGCTCCTCGAGGAGCGCGGCGTCGGTCACCGTCCCGGGCGTGAGGACCCGCACGACCTGGCGCTCGATCGGCCCGCGGCTGCCCGGATCGCCGAGCTGCTCGCAGATGGCGACGCTCTCACCCTTGCGCACGAGCCGCGCGAGGTAGCTGTCGACCGCCTGCACCGGAACGCCGGCCATGGGGATGGACGCACCGGCGGATTGCCCGCGCGCGGTGAGCGTGATGTCGAGAAGCGCGGCGGCCCGGCGCGCATCCTCGTAGAAGAGCTCGTAGAAATCGCCCATGCGATAAAAGAGCAGAATGTCGGGGTACTCGCTCTTGATGCGCAGGTACTGCGCCATCATCGGCGTGTGATCCAGGCTGCGGTCGTTCAACTTCTTGGCCCGATGCCGGTTTTGGAGAAGGCTACCCGAAAGGAAGGACTCCGGAGTAGCCTGAGCCCATGGTGAGCGACACCGAGCTGTACGAGCTCTCGGCGCGGGTGGGCGCGAAGCTGCGCGCCGCGGGTCGGCGGCTCGTCACGGCCGAGTCCTGCACCGGCGGCTGGGTGGCCAAGGCGGTGACGGACGTGGCCGGCAGCTCGCAGTGGTTCGAGTGCGGCTTCGTCACGTATTCGAACGCGGCGAAAATGCGCGATCTGGGGGTCTCGGCGGGGACGCTCGAGCGCTTCGGCGCGGTGAGCGAGCAGGCGGTGCGCGAGATGGCCGAAGGGGCGCTGCGGGTCGCGCACGCCAGCGTCGCGGTAGCGGTCAGCGGTATCGCGGGGCCCGACGGCGGGACGCCCGAGAAGCCCGTGGGACTCGTGTGGTTCTGTGCGGCGGCGCGCGAGCAGACGGCGATCGACATCATTGCGGAGGAGCAGCTCTTCGAGGGCGAGCGCGCGTACGTGCGTGCTCGCGCCGTAGAGCACGCGCTGCGGCTCATCCTGCGGCTCGATCTGCCGGTGCGAGCGGAGAGCCCCGCGCGTCCACAGCCGGCGTGACCCCCGCCGGCGCACCGGACACCCGCCGGGTGTTCTTCGCGCTGTGGCCCGATGAGCCGCAGCGGCGTGCGCTCGAGCATGCCGCCGCCAAGGCGGTAAGGCACTGCGGCGGGCGTCCCGTGCCGGCGGCGAACCTGCACGTGACGCTGGCGTTCCTCGGCAGCGTGCCGGTCGGGCGCATTGCAGAGCTGCAGGGCATCGCGCGGAAGCTGGCCGCAGCCTTCGACGCTCATATCCCGATCGAGCTCACCTTCGAGCGGCTCGTGCACTGGCGCGAGCCCGAGATCCTGTGCGCGCTCAGCGCGGCGACGGAATCGGCCGGCGGGATGCTCGCGGCGGCGCTGCAGGAAGCGACGGCGACGCTCGGCTTCACCCCCGATCGCAGACCCTTCCAGGCTCACGTCACACTCGCGCGGAAGGTCGTGCGCGTCGAGAGGTTGCCGCGGCTGCGCGCGGTCGTATGGCGCTTCGATGCGTACGCGCTCATCGAGAGCCGCACCGCTGCGAGCGGCGCGATATACAGTGTCATCGAGTCCTACCCACTGTTCGCCGCCGACAAAACGCATGATTAGTGGAGAAACGCGGCTCCGCGGTGCGCCACGCGCGCAGTGCTTTATGTGATAATCCACGGCGCAATGTTTCCGCTCGCTTCGCCCACACCCCCGGGAAACCCGCAGATGGAAGAAAACCGCAAGAAGGCGCTCGCCGCCGCTCTGGGACAGATCGAGAAGCAGTTCGGCAAGGGCTCCGTGATGCGCCTCGGCGATGCCGCCGCGAGCTACGACATCGAGACGGTGTCGACGGGCTCGCTCGGACTCGATATCGCGCTCGGCGTCGGCGGCCTGCCGAGAGGCCGCGTGGTGGAGGTCTTCGGGCCGGAGGCTTCCGGCAAGACCACTCTCACGCTGCAGGTGATCGCCGAAGTGCAGCGCAGCGGTGGCACGGCGGCATTCGTCGACGCCGAGCACGCGCTCGATCCGAGCTACGCGGAGAAGCTCGGCGTCAACATCAACGACCTGCTGGTGTCGCAGCCGGATACCGGCGAGCAGGCGCTCGAGATCACCGACATGCTGGTGCGCTCGAACGCCGTGGACATCGTGGTGGTGGATTCCGTCGCGGCGCTCACGCCGAAGGCGGAGATCGAGGGCGAGATGGGCGAGATGCAGGTGGGACTGCAGGCGCGGCTCATGTCGCAGGCCCTGCGCAAGCTCACCGGCAACATCAAGCGCTCCAACACCATCGTGGTATTCATCAACCAGATCCGCATGAAGATCGGGGTGATGTTCGGCAATCCCGAGACCACGACCGGTGGCAATGCGCTGAAGTTCTACGCTTCGGTGCGCCTCGACATCCGCCGCATCGGTGCCATCAAGAGCGGCGAGGAGGTCACCGGCAACATGACCCGGGTGAAGGTGGTGAAGAACAAGGTCGCACCTCCCTTCCGCGAAGCGGAGTTCGAGATCATGTACGGCCAGGGCATCTCGCGCGAGGGCGAGATCATCGAGCTCGCGAGCACGCTCGGCATCGTCGAGAAATCCGGCGCCTGGTACGCCTACAAGGGCAGCCGCATCGGCCAGGGTAAGGACAACGCGCGCGCGTACCTGCAGTCGAACCGGGAGGTCGCCCGCGAGATCGAGGAGCAGGTGAGAGCACGGCTGCTGCCACCGCGCCAGCAGCGTAACGGCGGGGATCAGGCGGCCGCGAACTCCGCCTGAGACCGCGACTCAGTGGCCGTTCGGGTTGATCTGGCGCCGCTGGGCCTGGTCGACGGACTCCTTGTCATCGTGAGTAACCTGGTTGATGCGCTCCGCCGTGTCGCAGACCTTGCGGCCGCCGAGGTGTGAGCCAGGCTCCATTT
>JAFAKO010000155.1 GCA_019235245.1 Gammaproteobacteria bacterium | reverse complement strand
GCGTGTTGGCGCTCGCCGAGCCGGTGCCGTTCACCGTGGCGATCTTGATGGTGAAATCGTTGACGCGGGTCGGAGTGGCTTTCGACATGGTGCCTTCCGTGCCTCAGGCGATCTTCGGCTTGCGCTGCTCGAGCGCGCCCGCCTCGTCGGCGGCATGCGGCCAGTGCAGCTCGGATTTCTGCATGTCCCACGCGGCGGTCGGGCAGCGCTCGGCGCACAGCCCGCAATGCACGCACAGGTCCTCGTCCTTCACCATCACGCGGCCGGTCTGCGGCAGTGCCGCGGATACGTACAGCGGCTGGCTGAGGTTTTTCGCCGGCGCCTTGAGGTGGCTGCGCAGCTCCGCCTCCGCGCCGTTGTGGGTGATGGTGAGGCAGTCGACCGGGCAGATGTCGATGCAGGCATCGCACTCGATGCACAGCTTGGCGGTGAAGACCGTCTGCACGTCGCAGTTGAGGCAGCGCTGCACCTCCTGCTCGACCTGCTCCGCGGTGAAGCCGAGCTCGACTTCGATGTTGAGCTTCTTGAAGCGCTCCTTGAGCGACACGTGCGGCATCAGCCGCCTCTCGACCGGCGTGTAGTCGTTGGCGTACGACCACTCGTGCATGCCCATCTTGCGGCTCTGCAGATTCATGCCCGGCGGCAGTCGCTCGCTCAGGGACTCGCCCTGACAGTGGCGGTGGATGGAGATCGCGGCCTGGTGGCCGTGCTCGACCGCCCAGATGATGTTTTTCGGACCGAAGGCGGCATCGCCGCCGAAGAACACCCCCGGCCGCGTGGATTGAAAGGTTTTCGCATCGACCCGCGGCACGTCCCACTTGCCGAACTCGATGCCGAGGTCGCGCTCGATCCATGGGAAAGCGTTCTCCTGGCCGATGGCGAGGATCACGTCATCCGCCGGCAGGAACTCTTCCTCGACGGCGCGCTCGGCCGTGATGTTGCCGTGAGCGTCGAGCTGGTACTCCATGCGGTCGAAGCGCATGCCGGTGAGGCGGCCGTTCTCGATCACGAACTCCTTGGGCGAGCGGTTGATGACGATCTGCACACTCTCCTCTTCGGCGTCCTCGAGCTCCCACGCCGAGGCCTTGAAGAAGCCGCGCGGCTTGCGCGCCATCACCTTGACGCTCTCGGCCCCGAGCCTGAGGCTCGTGCGGCAGCAGTCCATGGCGGTGTTGCCGACGCCGATGATCAGCACCCGCTTGCCGATCTTGTCGATGTGCCCGAAGGCGACCGACTCGAGCCACGCAATGCCGATATGAATGTTGGCCGCGCCGGCTTCGCGGCCCGGCAGGTTGAGCTCCTTGCCCTTCGGCGCACCCGAGCCGACGAACACCGCATCGAAGCCGCCCGGCACGAGCAGCTCCCGCATGCTCTCCACCCTCGTGTTGAGCCGCAGGTCGACTCCCATGCCGGTGATCATGGCGATCTCCTCGTTCAGCACCGTGGCCGGCAGGCGGAACGAGGGGATGTTGCTGCGCATGAGGCCGCCGGGCTCGCCGAACTGCTCGAAGATGGTCACCTCGTAGCCGAGCGGCAGGAGATCGTTCGCCACGGTGAGCGAGGCGCAGCCGGCACCTATGCAGGCGACGCGCTTGCCATTCTTCAGCCGCGGGATCTTCGGCAACCGTGCGCTGATGTCCTCGCGGTGGTCCGCGGCGACGCGCTTCAGGCGGCAGATCGCCACCGGCTTCGCCTCGATGCGGCCGCGGCGGCAGGCCGGCTCGCACGGCCGGTCACACACGCGCCCGAGGATCCCGGGGAACACATTCGAGTGCCGGTTCACCATGTAGGCGTCGGTGAAGCGGCCCTGCGCAATCAATCGGATATATTCGGGGACATCGGTGTGGGCCGGGCAGGCCCACTGGCAATCCACAACTCGATGGTAATAGTCCGGATGGGAGGTATCGGTCGGTTCCATTCAGTGCTCGGGCTTCTTGCCCTCGAGCCCTCGGGCAGTCGAAAGGGATGGTGAGTATAGGGTCGCGTGACAGTTTGTCATCGGCGTTAATACCCGAATATGGCTTGCCGCACCCGGTGGTGGTTCCCTGATATTGCGCTGCAGCAATCCGCTCGTCCAGCGGAGCCCTATACTGCCGGCACCCTATGCCCGACCCGGTAGCCAGCGAGATCCGCCTGCGACGTGCCTCGCGCCTGCTGGAAGTGACCTTCAGCGACGGCGCCCGCTTCGAGCTCCCCTTCGAGTACCTGCGCGTGAACTCGCCCTCCGCCGAAGTCAAAGGCCACGGACCGGGACAGGAAGTGCTGGTCGTCGGCAAGGAGAACGTCGGCATCACCGCCATCGAGCCGGTCGGGCAGTACGCTGTGAAGCTGGTATTCGACGACGGTCACGATACGGGGCTCTACACCTGGCGATATCTGCACGAGCTCGGCCGTGAGCACCGCGAGCGGTGGGCGCAGTATCTCGAGCGCCGCGCACGCAGCGGTCGCTGAGAATGCGCACGAGTTCGGCAGCGTGGCGCGAGGCCCATGAGGCGCGCGAGGTCTGCAAGGTGCACGGAATCCGCAGGTGGCGCCGGACACGCGTGGCACACGTGCGAACACCGCACAAAATGTTCGGCCGGAAAAACCAGCGTTCGCGCTCCACAAAGCAAAACGGGTCGGACATCGCTGTCCGACCCGCCTCGCTATGCAAGACCCCCCGTAACGGCCGGATTCTGCGCGTGAGCGTGGAAGAAAATCAACAGCGATCGCAACGGCGCTCCGGGTGCGATCGTCTAGAATGTGTCTGATTCTCGTGTAAGCGACGATCCCCCGCCGATTGCCATGGCACAGACGCCTCCCACCACGGATTTCGGCTTCGAGCGCGTGCCCGCCGGCGACAAGGCGCGCCGGGTGCGCGGCGTGTTCGACTCCGTGGCCGACCGCTACGACCTGATGAACGATCTGATGTCCGCCGGCACGCATCGCCTGTGGAAGCGCTTCACGCTGGCACTGGCGAATCTGCGCCCGGGCCAGCGCGCGCTCGATGTCGCCGGCGGCAGTGGCGATCTCGCCGCGGGGCTCGCACGGCAGGTGGGCGCGCGGGGCCTGGTCGTGCTGAGCGACATCAACGCGGCGATGCTGGCCCGCGGTCGCGACCGGCTGATCGACGCGGGCATCGTCGGCAATGTCGCCTTCGTGCAGGCGGACGCGCAGTGCCTGCCGTTTCCCGACAAGAGCTTCGACTGCATCACCATCGGCTTCGGCCTGCGCAACGTGACCGACAAGGCCGCCGCGCTCGCGGCCATGCGCCGCGCCCTCAGGCCCGGAGGGCAGCTGCTGGTGCTCGAGTTCTCGCACCCGCGCCTGCCGGGACTGAAGGGGCTCTACGACGCCTACTCATTCCAGGTGCTGCCACGGCTCGGCCGGCTCGTGGCGCATGATGAAGCGAGCTATCGCTACCTCGCCGAGTCGATCCGCATGCACCCGGACGCCGATACCCTCCTGAAAATGTTGCAGGACGCGGGGCTCGAGGCCTGCCGTTACCACTCCCTGGCCGGCGGCATCGTCGCCGTGCACCGTGGCTACCGATGCTGACCGCTACGCTCGAGAATCTGCTGAACCGCGGACTGCCGCGCTCACCGCGGGCACGGCAGCTGTGCGCGCGGCTCGCCGGGCGCTGCGTGGCGCTCGTCGTGCCGGATGTCGCGCGGCTGCGGATCGCCTCGACCGGGCAGACCCTCGCGGTGACGCGCGATGATGCGCCGGCGGATGCCACCATCAGCGGCGGCCTTCTCGGCCTGCTGGCGCTCAGCGGCGCCGCCGCTCAGGGGGTGATCCAGCGCGGCGCGGTCGCGATCAGCGGCGACACCGACATTGCCCAGGGCTTTCGCGAGCTCGCGCAGCTGCTGCGTCCGGATCCCGAGGAGGAGCTGTCGCTGCTGATCGGCGATGTGCCGGCACATCAGCTCGGCCGCCTCGCGCGGCTCGGCGCCGCCTTCGGCGCGCGTGCGGCCGATACCGGCCTGCGCAATCTCGCCGAGTACTTCGCCCACGAGCGCGGCGATCTCGTCTCGCGCAACGAGGGCGAGCAGTTCCTGCGCGGCGTCGAGACGCTGCGCGAGGCAGTCGATCGACTGCAGGCGCGTATCGACCTGCTGGCGCAGCGACGCGGCGCTCCGTGACGCGGACCGTACCGGCGTGAAGCCGCGCGTGCTGCTGCGGCTGCTCGAGATCCAGCGCGTGCTGCTGCGGCACGGCCTCGATGACTACGTGCGCGCCACGCACCTCTACCGGCCGCTGCGCTTCCTGTTCTTCCTCTCGCCGCTCCTCTGGTTCCAGCGCCACCGGCTCGTAAGCCGCGGCGCACGGCTGCGCCGCGCGCTGGAAGAGCTCGGTCCGCTCTTCGTGAAGTTCGGCCAGGCGGTCTCCACGAGGCGCGACCTGCTGCCGCCGGACATCGCCGATGAGCTGGCGATGCTGCAGGATCGGGTGCCGCCCTTTCCCGGAGCGATCGCGCGCGCGCAGCTCGAGCGCGCCTACGGCCGGCCGCTGACGGAGGTATTCGCGAGCTTCGAGGAGACGCCGCTCGCCGCCGCATCGATCGCGCAGGTGCACAGCGCCCGGCTCCCCGGCGGGGAGGAGGTGGTGGTCAAGGTGCTGCGCCCGGGGATGCGCGCGATGATCGAGCGCGACCTCGAGGTGCTGTACGCGCTCGCCGATCTGGCGCAGCGTTACTGGCGCGAGGGGCGACGGCTGCGGCCGCGGGAGATCGTCGATGAGTATCAGAAAACCGTGTTGGATGAGCTCGATCTCATGCGCGAAGCCGCCAACGCCTCGCAGCTCAAGCGCAATTTCGCCGGGTCGGACCTGCTGTACGTGCCGGAGGTGTACTGGGACTACTGCCGCAACGACGTGATGGTGATGGAGCGCATCCACGGCTTGCCGATCAGCGACCTGGCACGCCTCAAGGCGGCCGGCACCAACATCCGGCAGCTTGCCGAGAATGGCGTGCGCATCTTCTTCACGCAGGTGTTCCGCCACAACTTCTTCCACGCCGACATGCATCCGGGCAACATCTTCGTGCTGCTCGATGACCCGCTGCAGCCGCGCTATGCGGCGGTGGACTTCGGCATCGTCGGCACGCTCGACCCGCGCGATCAGCATTACCTCGCCGAGAACTTCATGGCGGTGTTCGAGCGCAATTACCGGCGCGTGGCGCAGCTGCACCTGCAGTCGGGCTGGGTGCCGCCGCAGACGCGCATCGACGAGATGGAATCGGCGGTGCGCACGGTGTGCGAGCCGATCTTCGACCGGCCGCTCAAGGACATCTCCTTCGGCCGCATACTGCTGCGGCTGTTCGAGATCTCGCGCCGCTTCA
>JAFAKO010000030.1 GCA_019235245.1 Gammaproteobacteria bacterium | reverse complement strand
CGATACTCGCGTTGATCCTCTTGTGTGCCCCGCTCACCGTGGAGGCGCGCCGCGCCCTGACGCCGGAAGACTGGTATCGCTTCCAGCCGGTGTCGGACCTGCAGATTGCCCCCGATGGCACATCTCTCGCCTACCTCGTGACGAGCTACGACAAGGCGAGCGACGAGAAACGCGCCGCGCTGTGGACCGTCGACTGGGCGGCGGGGCACAACGGTCAGCAGCTGACCCACGGAGCGAGCGTCAGCGTGCCGCGTTTCAGCCCCGATGGCCGTTATCTCAGTTACCTGTCGAAGCCGCCCGAGGGCGACAGCACGCAGTTGTGGCTCCTCGAGCGGCACGGCGGCGAGCCGCGCCAGCTCACGCACGTAACCGGGGAGCTCAGCGGCTACGCATGGTCTCCGGACAGCGCGCACATCGTGCTCGTCATGCAAGGCGCCGGAGAAGCTGGCGACCAGCCCGAGGCCGGCAAACCCGGGAAGAGCGAGCGCAGACCGAAGCCGATCGTGATCGACGCTTACCACTTCAAGGAGGACGAGGAGGGTTATCTCACCGCGGCATCCCGTCCGCACCTTTATCTGCTCGATGTGCGCAGCGGCGCGGTCGACGCCCTCACCGCCGACGCGCAGCGCTCCGACTCGCTCCCGGCTTTCTCCCCCGACGGCCGGCAGATCGCCTACGTCAGCCGCAAGACTGGCGGCGGGGCGGAAGATGCCGGGATCGATGAGATCTACCTGGTCGCACCCGCCGCGGGCGCCAAGCCGCATCGGCTCCTCAAGACCTGGACACCGAACCAGCAGCATCTCGAGTGGAGTCCCGACGGCAAGCTCATCGCGTTTCTCATTGGGGACGAGCCGAAATTCAGCGCTTACATCCTGGATGACCTGGCCGTGGTGGAGGTCGCCTCGGGCAAGGTGCGCGACCTCACCGGCAAGCTCGACCGGGCAGCCGTGTCGCCGACCTTCACCCACGACGGCCGCGCGATCCAGTTCGCCGTCGAGGACGATCGGTTGCAGTACCCGGCGCAGGTGGTGCTCGCCACCGGCGCCATCACGCACCTCGGCGATTCCATGGTGGTGAGGGAGCTTGTGACTTCCGGGGGTCATACCGCGGTGCTCGCGACCAGCGATCAGTCGGCGGTCGAGGTGTGCGCACTCGAAGCCGGGAAGCTGCGACCGCTCAGTGCGCACAATGCGTCGCTGCTGGAAGAGCTCGCACTCGGCACGGTCGAGGACATCACCTTCACGAGCCGTGATGGCACGCAGATCCACGGCATGATCGTCAAACCACCGGACTTCGTGATCGGGCACCGTTACCCGACGATCCTATGGATCCACGGCGGTCCGAACGGTCAGGACCAGCATGAGCTGGTGCTGGCACCCTCCGGACGGTCGCTCGACCGGCAGTTCTTTGCGACACACGGCTACGTGGCGCTCGCGGTCAACTACCGCGGCGGCAGCGGCCGCGGCGGGGAGTTCGCGCGCAGCATCGCGGCGGACTGGGGCCACAAGGAGGTCGAGGATCTCCTCGCCGGCGTGGATTACGCGGTCGCCAAGGGGATCGCCGATCCTGCGCGTCTGGGAATCGCCGGCTGGAGCTATGGCGGCATCCTCACCGACTACACCATTGCGACCGACCCGCGCTTCCGCGCCGCCATCAGCGGTGCCGGCAGCGGCAATCAGCTCACCACCTATGGTACCGACGAGTACATCGTGGAATACAACACGGAGCTCGGGGCGCCGTGGCGCAACCCCGCCCTATGGCTCCAGGTCTCCTATCCTTTCTTCCATGCCGACCATATCCGCACACCGACGCTGTTCCTCGGGGGCGATAAGGATTTCAACGTGCCCGTCGCCGGCGGCGAGCAGATGTACCAGGCGCTGCGCACGCTCGGGGTGCCGACACAGCTCATCGTGTATCCCGGGGAAACGCACATCCTGAGCCGGCCGAGCTTCCTAGTGGACCGCTCGCGGCGCTATCTGGAGTGGATGCGGGAGTTCATCGGCGAATCGCCGTAAGCGCGTTGCGCGCTTACCTGGTGAGGAGCGGTGAGCGAGGTCCGCCGCCGCGGTTCGAATTCCCTTTGCCGCGATAGTTAGTATTTTGACTAAGTATTGGCAAAACGAACTTTTCATGCGGCCCCGCGCTGCCGCAAAACGAACCTCTCATGCGCCCGCAAGGTACCGATTCAGTACGTTCGCCGTGACCCGCTCGACCATCGGATCGCGCCGCGACAGAGCCGCTACCCATTCACAGCTTCCGGCGTGAAACACATCGCCGCGGCCGCGGGGAAAATTCACGATCATGCCGGCGCCGCGCTTGACCCGGTCGACCGCCAGGCTGCTGGCGTCCCCGAGCCTGATCTCCGCGACGTACTTCGCATCGTCGTCGGATAAAAATCGATCATCGAGCGGCACTCCCGCGCCCTCCTCCTCCTTCAGCGAGGACACGCCGAGGGCGAGGATCTGCAATCCTTCCGGCGCACCGCTCGTCCCGGTGGGCTCGGGCAACCCGCCCTGGATCAGGTAGTCAAGCCCGTCGACCTCGTAGCCGAAGGCGTGTCCCTGCGCCCCGAGGAGATCTCCGTAACACAGCCCCGTGCCGGCAAAGGCCCAGTGCTCCGGCCGATAGACCGGGAAGCCGCGCACCCCGCGTGGTGCACACGCTCCCCAACCCGCGTAGAGACCGTTTGTGGCGTTGAGGCCGAACGTCAACGCTCCGGGCCGGCCGGTCTCGCGCGCTTCCCATGAGCCGGTGGTGCGCGAAGGATCGGCGCTGCGGTACACCGGATCCTCGGCGCGCGCCCGGTACTTGTAGCAGACCTGCGTCTTGCCGCCTTGCTCGAGCCGGGTCTGCCACATGAAGTTCCCGGCAAACCGCGCGACGTGACCGCCGCGGTCGACGTATTCATCGACCGCATCGCGCATCTCCCACGTCCAGTACTCATCGTGCCCGACGCAGACGATGCAGTCGTAGCCCTGGAGAATCTCGCGGTTGAAGTGCAGCTCGTGCTGGCTGGCGAGATCTACCGCAAAGCCGGCACGCTCCGCCCACTGCAGGAAGTGCCGGTCGTAGCTCGCCCAGCCGGAGGAGGCGTACTTGTTGGAGTAACCCTTGGCGAACGCCCACTCCATGTGCGGATAACGCGGCGCAGCGCCAGGTGGCGGCTCGAACTCCAGCGGCACGCGCGGCGCATCGGGCGGCAGCGCCACGAACCCGCGACACCACGGCCGCTCGAGGCTGACCGTGGTCGCATACTGGTTGCGATTCGGCCCGGTGATTCCCTGGTAGTGGTTCGAGCCTCCCCAGGTGTTGTAGGCCGTCCACGTCCCGGTAGCCGCCACCTGCAGGATTCGCCCCGGTTTGCGACGGGAATCGGCAGGTGGTCGCACGATGAAAAGATGCTGTGCAATGAGCTCGTTGCCGGTGGGCCCCGTCGCGGTGAGGGTGATGCGGTAGGCGCCCGAGGGCCAGTCCTCGCCAATGCGAAACTCGAGCGACGGCGCCCAGCCACAGCCGACCACCGAGCACTGCTCCGGCGCATCCTGCCAGCGACCGTCCTGCATCGTGCGCTCGAGGACCGGTCGTACGGTCGCGCCATCGCGCACGATCGCGAGATGGTAGTTGCGGACGCTCGAGCTCACGCACAGCTGCACCATCGCTCCCGGCGGATAGGAAAGCGCCTCCGTGTAACACCAGATCTCACCGCTCGCTCCCCCCATGCCGGGGCGCTCGTAGCGATGACCGAAGACTGCCTCGCGCCGCTGCGCCGGGGTGAGCCCGAAGTCCGGAAAGCCAGTCATGGAGTCGCTCCAGCGTGTGTTAGAGTCGATCGAGGAGCACCGCCTTGCCGTCCACCTACAAATCTTCGCGCATCGAGCAGCACACGATCTACCAGATCCCGCTCGACCAGCGACACGGCAAGGCGGGGCAACTGTTCACGCTCTGGTTCGGCGCCAACCTGAACGTGCTGACGGTCGTCACGGGAGCGCTCGCCACCACCATCTTCCATCAGTCGTTCCTGTCGGCGGTGCTCGCCATACTCCTCGGCAATCTGGTCGGCACGATCTTCATGGCGCTGCACGCGGCCCAGGGTCCGCGGCTCGGCGTTCCACAGATGGTGCAGAGCCGCGGCCAGTTCGGCGCGAGGGGCGCGGGCTTCGTAGTGGCGCTGGTGGCCTTCATGTACGTCGGCTACGCCGGCACCGCGTTCGTCACCGGTGGCCAGTCGCTGCATTTCATCGTGCCCTCCCTCAGCGAGGACGCGGCGATCCTCGCGATCGGAGCGATCAGCCTCGCCGGCGCCGTCTATGGGCACGACCTGATCCACTTCTCCACCCGCATGATGACCTACGTCTCAGGCAGCGCGCTGCTGCTTTGTTACGTGTGGCTGCTGTTCGTCACCCCGATACCGGCGAGCTACCTCACGCAGGGTTCCTTCTCGGCGGTCGGGTTCTTCAAGATGGTTTCGATGGGTGCGCTGTGGCAGCTAGGCTACGCGCCCTACGTCTCCGACTACTCCCGCTATCTGCCGCCGGACTCCGGACCGCGCGCGGCGTTCTGGGCCTGCTACTGGGGCACGACGCTCGGTGCCGTGGTGCCGATGATCCTCGGCGCCATGATCGGCCCGGCGGTAGTCGACGGCAACGTGGTCACCGCCATCGGCCAGCTCACCGGTCAGCACGTCGCCTTCATCGTGATGCTGCTGCTGGCCCCCGGTGTAGCGGTTGCAGGCGCCATCTGTCTCTACGGCGGCTCGCTCGCCATGGTGACGCTCGGACACACGCTCGTCCCCGGCTGGCATGCCACCCACCGCGCGCGGATCGCGATCGCCGCGACTATATTCGTCATCGCGCTCCTCATCAGCATCGCGGGAGCCACCAACTTCCTGCCGCTCTACAGTCACTTCAACGAGCTGCTGCTCTACCTGATGGTGCCGTGGACGGCGGTCAACCTCATCGATTATTACCTCATCCGCTTCGGCGATTATCACGTGCCGTCTTTCTTCGCCGCGGACGGCGGCATCTACGGTCACTACAACCTCACCGCGCTCGCCTGCTACCTGGTGGGCGTAATCGTGCAGATACCCTTCATCGCCACCGACTTCTACACCGGACCGCTCGCCCATGCGCTTGGCGATGTGGATATCTCGTGGCTGGTCGGCATCGCGGTGGTGAGCCCCGTCTATTATTTCGCCGTGCGCTCCTTCCAGCGCCCGGCAGCGCGCGCGCCGGCGGCGCGTCAGGCGCGCTAGGCGCGCGGGGTCGCCGCGACCGGGCCGGCACCCGCCCCGGCCTGCAGGCTCCGCTCGATGACGCGCGCGCCGCTGCGCAGCGCCGGCAGCACCTTCTTCAGTGCATGGGCGCGCGCCTCGACCCGGAACGGCATCCCGGCATTGAGCGCCGCGATCGTCTGGCCGCGGCCATCGCGCACCGGCACCGCGAGCGAGCACAGCCCTTCCTGCAGCTCCTGCTCGACGTAGGCGTAACCCTGCACACGGGCGCGCTCGACCGCGGCGCGCACCGCCGTCTTGTCGGTGAGGGTGAGGCGCGTCCACGCCTGCGGGCGCAGGCCCCGCAGCCAGCGCTCGAGCGTTTCCTGCTCGAGCCCGGCGAGCAGCATGCGGCCCATGGAGGTGCAGAACGCCGGCAGCCGCGCGCCGATGCCGAGCGTGATGGTCATGACCTTGCGCACCGGCACGCGCTGCACGTAGACGATGTCGTACGCATCGAGCACCGCGAGCGAGCACGACTCATCGATCGAGTGCGCCACCTGCTCCATCACCGGCTGCGCCAGCATGGCGACGCTCAGCGCCGAGAGGTAGCTGAACCCGAGCTCGAGCACCCGCGGGGTGAGCGAGAACTGCCGTCCCTGCTGGTGCACATAGCCGAGGTGACTCAGGGTGAGGAGCAGGCGCCGTGCGACCGCGCGCGACAGGCCCGCACGCACCGCCACCTCCGACAAAGTCATGGCGGTGTGCTCGGCGTCGAAGGCGCGGATTACCGCGAGCCCGCGATCGAGCGACTGGACGTAATCGGCCGTGGCGGCGAAATCGGCCGTCGTTGACGAGAGATGCACCGGCGTCTAATGTGATTCGCTATACGAATTGCTGTTCGATAATAGCACAATGTCAGCCTCTGCAATGCCCGCCGTGAGCTGGCCTCCCGAGCGCCAGACCGTGCTGCACAGCTGGTGCGTGCAGAGCGAGTGGAACGCTCCGACCATCGTCGGCGGCGAAGGCGCGCATCTGCACACCGCCGACGGCCGCTCGCTGCTCGACATGAGCAGTCTCGCCGAGTGCAGCAACTTGGGCCACCAGCATCCGCGCGTCGTCGCTGCGATCCGCGCCCAGGCCGAGCGGCTCTGCTTCGTGACGAGCGCCTGGGGCGCCGAGCCGCGCGCGCGTCTTGCGGCGCTGCTGCTCGAGCGCGCAGGGTTCGAGGGCGGCCGCGTGTTCTTCACGCTCGGCGGCGCCGACGCGAACGAGCATGCCGTGAAATTCGCCCGGCAGGCTTCCGGCAGGAGCCACGGCTGGATCGTGACCCGCGATCGCTCCTATCACGGTGCGAGCTACGCGGCCATGGCACTCTCGGGCGATGCACGCACCGCAGCGCAGGCGGATCCTGCGGCATTCCGCGTGCTGCACGTGCCCCCGCCCTACGCGTACCGCTGCCCGTTCGGCACGCGCACCGCCGCGGCCTGCGGCGAGGCCGCCGCGTCTCATATTGCCGCGCTGATCCGCGAACGCGGTGCACAGGAAATTGCTGCGGTGCTCATGGAGCCCGATGCGGGCACCAACGGCATCGTCGCGCCCGAGAGCTTCTGGCCTGCACTGCGGCAAGCGACGCACGACGCCGGGGTGTACCTGATCGCGGATGAGGTCATGAGCGGC
>JAFAKO010000113.1 GCA_019235245.1 Gammaproteobacteria bacterium | reverse complement strand
GTCACGGCGAGCGAGGCCTCCGCGAGGCCATAGACCGGAAACATCGCCGTGCGCGCGAGCCGCGCCGGTGCCATGCGCGCGAGGAACTCTTCGCACAGGCTGACCGAGATCGGCTCCGCGCCGTTGAAGATGAGCCGCACCGCCGAGAGATCGAGTCCCTCGACCGGGCGGTCCCCGAGCACCTTGAGGTAATGACGGTAGCCGAAGTTCGGCGAGCACAGGATGCTCGCGCGCTTCTGGCTCGCGAAGGTGAGCCACAGCAGCGGGCGGCGCACGAACAGCTCCGTCGGCATGAGATGCACGTGGATGCGGCACGCGAACATGTAGATGTGAAAGCCGATGAGGCCCATGTCGTGCGTGAGCGGCATCCACGAGAGGCTCACATCGTCCTGGGTGAAGCCCGCCGCCTCGGTGGCGCCGTAGGCGTTGGCGAGGATGTTGCCGTGGGTCAGCACCACGCCCTTCGGCTCGCTGGTTGAGCCGGAAGAGAACTGGATGAAGGCGGTGTCATCGGCCGTGACGCGCTGCACGGTGCCGGGCCGGGAGATGTCATCGAGGTCATCGACCAGGAAGGTTCGTCCGCGCAGCCCCTCGAACAGCTCCTGCTCCCCGGCCTGCGCCGCGAAAGCGCCGATCCGATCGAGCGAGCGCCGCTCGGTGTAGAGGAAGGGCTTGCCGAGGCGGCGCGCAATGCGCAGCAGCTTGTGACGGTGCTCATCGCTGATGCCGAGCGCCACCGGCACCGGGACGATGCCGCCGAGAATGGCAGCCCAGAAGACATCGATGAACTGCTCGTTGTTGCCGAGGAACAGGATCAGCTTGTCGCCGCGGCGCGCACCCAGCCGCTGCAGGTGATAGAGGATGCCGAGTGCGCGCTCGTACAGCTCCGCGAACGACACCTCGCGCGTGTCGTTCTCGCCCTCGAGGTAGGTGAGGCTGCGCTCGAAGCTGCGATTGTTCTCGATGAGCTCCGTGAGAGTCGTGACTTTGGGATTCACCGGGCTTCCAGCCTCATGTGCAACGGGTGACGGGTGCGCAGATTGATCTGCGCCTCGAGCTCGAGCGGCTTGTCCGGCACGTACTGCAGGCGGTAACGGCGCGCCACCTTATAGAGATGCACCAGCATCTCGTAGAGGGCAAAGGTCTCGCCGATGCAGTGGCGCGGGCCCGCCGCAAAGGGCATGTAGGCGAAGCGCGGCCGCTGCGCCTCGTGCTCGGGGGCGAAGCGCTCGGGGTCGAATGCTTCCGGCTCGCTCCAGAACTGCGGGTGACGATGGAGGAGATAGAGCGGCAGCAGCACGTTGGTGCCGGCCGGCACCGGATAGCCGCCCAGCACGTCCGCTTCGATGGTGCGACGTGAGAGCACCCAGCCGGGCGGATAGAGCCGCAGCGATTCATCGATCGCCTGGCGCGTGTAGCGCAATTCCTCCATCTGCGCGAGCGTCGGCGCCCGCGCATCGACCGCGGCATCGATCTCGGCGTGCAGCCTCGCTTCCACCTCCGGGTGCTGCGAGAGCAGGTACCAGGTCCAGTTCAGACCGCTCGCGGTCGTCTCGTGGCCGGCGACCACCAGTGTCATGATCTCATCGATCAGCTCGCGCTCACCCATCGCGGCGCCGGTCTCCTTGTCGCGCGCGCTCATCAGCATCGCCACGTAGTCGAGGTGCTCCTCGTTGTCGGCGCGCCGCCGCACGATCAGCTGAGCAACCAGCTTCGTGAGCGAGCGGAACTTGTAGGCAAACTGCAGATCGCGCGACTGCTCGCGCGTCACCACCGCGAACGGATTGCCGCCGAGCTGCTGCGAGAGCCGGTCAAGATCGCGGCCGAAGATCGAGCGCAGCACGATCTCGAGCGTCAGCTCGCTCATCTCGTCGGTGAGGTTGATGAGCTCGCCGCGCCGGGCGAGTCCCTCCCAGCGCTCGATGAAGCGGTCGTTCGCCCCTGCGATGACCTCCGCGAAGGTACCGATGACGCGGCGGTGGAACAGCGGCTGCATCATGTAGCGCTGCCGCCTCCACAGCTCCCCCTCGCTGGTCATGATGCCCTTGCCGAGGAGGATCTTGACCCGGTCGAGGCCGACACCCTTGGTGTAGTTGCGATGATTGGATACCAGCACGCGCTTGATGTCGTCCGGGTGGTGGATGACATAGGTATAAGATCGTCGCGCCGGGACGTACACCCGATAGGTATCCCCGTGGCGGGCGAACAGCTCGATCATGCGCTCCAGGGA
>JAFAKO010000075.1 GCA_019235245.1 Gammaproteobacteria bacterium | reverse complement strand
GCGGTTCAGTGTGTTCGGATCCAGTCTTCGGGAGCCCGTGATCCGAGTTGCCTTTGCATCCAGGTAGCCGTGGCTGCGCACGTCGTAGATGCAGGCCCCCGCCGCCAACTGTTGCGCCGCTGCCGATGGGATCTCGAAGGAAACGGTGCGCAGCGCGCGCGCTCGGATCCACAACCAGAGCTGGAAGGCGACGTAACCGACAATCAGGACGATCACGACCCATTCCACGATCCGACCGAAGGTCTGGTAGCCGCGGGTGATCGCCCCCAGCGCGTCGCTGAACAGGAACCCGACGCCAAAGTACGCGCCGGCGTAGAGCGCAGCGCCGGCCAGATCCAGCGCAAAGAACTGCGACAGGCGCATGTTCATGCAGCCAGCCAGCGGCGGCGCCATCGTATTGATCCCCGGAATGAACTTTGCCACCACGAGCAGCGCTCGTCCGCGCCGATAGAAGGAATCTGCCGAACGCAGGATGCACGATTCGGGATTCAACGAGATGCGGCAGAGTAAGCCAAGAAGCCACCATCCCGTGTAGCGCCCCATCACGAACATCAGCGTGTCGCCCGCTACCATCGCCAACAGGGCGCCCCCAAACGCATAGGATGCCTGCAACGAGCCACGAGCGCTCGCGCCTCCCGCGATCAGCAGGGCGAGCGCTGCAGGAATCGGCAGTCCAACCGCTTCCATGAAAACGGCCGCGAAAAGAATCGAATAGCCGTGCAGGGTCAGCGCGGAAACCCAGGAGTTCATGATTGCGCCCCTCGCATCGAGCGCTACTGCGAGTGTACGTCACCTGGCAGTGGCTGGCCCCGGGACTATCGGCGTGATGGCCAGCTCACGGATCGGCAGGTTGATCAGGGCGGCGGCTGACGCCAGCAGCATGTCCGCGTACCACATCCACCCGTAGTCACCGAAGCGCACCAGCGCGATGCCGCCGAGCCAGGCACCGAAGAACCCGCCGATCTGGTGCGACAGCAGCGTGAGTCCAAAGAGGGTCGCGAGATAGCGGACGCCGAAGAGCTTGCTGACGAGTCCGGCGGTCGGGGGCACGGTCGAAAGCCAGGTAAAGCCCAGCACCGCCGCGAACGCATAGAAAACGAGCGGAGTTCTGGGCATGGCGAGATACACCGCGATGGCGACTGCGCGAGTGAGGTACACCCAGAAAAGCAGCCACTTCATGCGGTAGATACCGCCTAGCCAGCCGATCGAGAGACTTCCGGCCACGTTCGACAGTCCGATGATAGCGAGCGATCCCGCCGCGACACTCGCCGGCAGCGCGCACAGGCTCACCTCGCCGGGAAGATGCGTGACGAGGAATGCGATGTGGAAGCCGCAGGTGAAAAAGCCCGCGTGCAGACACCAGTAGCTCCGGTCACGGGCCGCGACGCGCAGCTGCGCCAGGAGCGACGGGCCGGAATCGGTGGTGACCGCCCCACCCCGGGGAGCGCCCGCGTGCTCCCGCGATGAGCTGGTGAGCAGCCGTGCCAGGGGAATGGTGGCCAGCGCTGCGACGGCGAGCGAGTACATCGCAGTGACCCAGCCGAAGCCCGCGATGATGAACTGGCTTAGCGGCGCTATCAGGAACTGACCCATGCTGCCGCCGGCGTTGATGAAACCGGAGGCAAAGGCGCGCTTCTCGGGGCTGATGTTGCGCGCCGTGGCGCCGATGAGAACCGAGAAGCTGCCGGCGGCGGCGCCCGCAGCGAACAAAACCCCGATGGTGAGGACGAGTCCCAGCTCGGACTTGACCACGGTTGTGAGTGCAGCGCCGATCGCCAGAATTACGGCGCCTGCGATCAGTACCCGTCCTGGGCCAAAGCGGTCGGCGGCGATGCCGGAGATCGGCTGGGCCAGTCCCCAGACGAACTGTCCGATAGCCATCGCGAAGCTGATTGCGACGATCCCCGTGCCGGTTGCCCGGTTGATGGGGGCGACGAACAGTCCGAGCGACTGACGCGCCCCCATGGTGATGAGGAGGATCGCCGCGGCGGCGAATATCAGGTAGCGGGTGTCACTTGCCCGGGTGCCCGTGGGCGGGTGCATCCCTCGGACACTAACATGGCGCCATCTCGCACTCCTCTCCCTTTGGGAGAGGGCTTCGCCACCTGCACGATGCACCTGCTCTCTAACCCGAAATTGCAGGGCGGTTGCGCCATGCGCGGCCGCCGGCCCGATGCTCGCCGCTCGATGTCACTGCCCTTGACAGTGAGCGTATAGTCGAAAGGACATGCGCCGTCGCCCGGCGACAGCGGCAGCGCCCAGGAGGAAGCATGGCCGCTTTTCTACCCCCGAGTCTCGAGTCGCGCCGCGATCAGATCTTCCCCACCCTCACCGCAGCCGAAATCCAGCGCCTGCAGCGCTACGGCTCGGTCCGCAGTTATGCCGCCGGCACACTCCTTATAAAGGCGGGTGACCCATCACCGGGCCTGCAGGTCGTGCTCTCGGGCACCGCCCGGGTGCAGCCGCATGATGAGCACCTGCGCGATCGAGAGCTCGTCGAGCACCACGAGGGGTCTCTCGTCGGGGAGCTCACCGGATTGTCCGGCACGGCCGCGCTCGTGGACGTGATCGCCGCCACCGACGTCAGCGCACTGCTGATCGCGTCGGCGCGTCTGCGCGACCTGATGGTTGAGGATGTGGTGCTCGGCGAGCGCATCATCCGTGCACTCATCCTGCGCCGCGTGGCTCTGCTCGAGAGCCCCCTGGTCGGACCCATCATCGTCGGCCGCGAGACCAATCGCGACGTGCTGCGGCTCGAGGGATTCCTCGGCAACAACGGCTACCCGCACCGTCGGCTCGATCCCGACAGTGACAGTTGCGCGCGCGCGCTGCTGGAGCGCTTCGAGGTCAATAGGGATGAGCTGCCGATCGTGCTGTGCCCCAACGGGGAGCTGCTGCGCAACCCCACCGAGCACCAGCTCGCACGCTGTCTCGGGCTCTCGCGCGCGATCGACCGCGACGCCCTGTACGACGTCGCGATCGTCGGGGCGGGACCCGCCGGGCTGGGCACGGCAGTGTACGCAGCGTCCGAGGGCCTCAAGGTCGTGGTACTCGATTGCCGCGCTTTCGGCGGCCAGGCCGGCGCCTCGGCACGGATCGAGAATTATCTGGGCTTTCCGACCGGCGTTCGTGGCCTGGCCCTGATGGCACGCGCCTACACACAGGCCCAGAAGTTCGGGGCCGAGATGGCGATTCCCGAGGAGGTCACGACGCTCGTCGAGCACTCCAGCGGTAACACCAAGCGTTTCCAGCTGATGCTGGCCGGCGGGGACGTGGTGAGCGCGCGCAGCGTGGTGGTCGCGAGCGGCGCCGCCTACCGCCGCCTGCAGCTGCCGAACCTGGCGGACTTCGAGGGCACGAGCGTGCATTACTGGGCCTCGCCGCTCGAGGCGCGGCTGTGCGCGGACCAGGAGGTGGCTCTGGTCGGCGCGGGAAATTCCGCCGGCCAGGCGGCGGTGTATCTGTCGGCCCACGCCGCCAAGGTGTGGATGATCGTACGCGGCCGCTCGCTCGAGACCACGATGTCGCGCTACCTGTGCGAGCGCCTCGCCGCACAGCCCAACATCGAGGTGCTGCTGGAGAACGAGGTCATCGAGCTGCAGGGAGAGCACGGCGAGCTGCAGAGCATCGCCTGGCGCGCTCGTCGCGGCGGCGCGATCACGCGCCGGCCCCTGCACCATCTGTTTCTGCTCATCGGCGCGGACCCTAACGCCGCCTGGCTCAGTCAGTGCGATGTGGAAGTCGATGACAAGGGATTCGTGCGCGCTGATCCGTTTGCGGCCGACGGCCGCCTGCCCTTCCAGACCACCCGCGCCGGCGTGTTTGCGATCGGCGATATTCGCTCCGGATCGATCAAGCGCGTGGCCGGGGCGGTCGGCGAAGGCGCGCAGGTGGTCGCGACTCTCCATCGGTATCTCGAGCAGACCGCGCAAAGTCCATCCCTCGTGGCGGCAACCCAGGAGACGGCCTGACGCTGTTCGAGTTCGGAAGCGCCGCAGCAGGTTGCCCGGCGTCCGCGTCGGAGTAATATGTCAGGCATGCTGTACAGGTCAAGGTTGTCGGCTCATCTATCTCTGGCAGGGATCGCGACTGGCATCCTGATCGTCTTGCCGGGCGCCGTACTCGCGGCAGATGCCGCCCAGGAAGCGGCTACCGCCGGGACGCACGCGGGACTCGCGGCCCAGGGCTCGAGTGTCGAGCAGGTGCACATGCATCTGCACCACACGATCAATTGCCTGGTCGGTCCCCAGGGGCAGGGATTTGATGCCAAGCAGGCGAATCCCTGCCAGTCGCTCGGCAACGGGGCAATTCCTGACACGGCCGATCCGGCGGCGAAATCCCATCTGACTGCGGCGCTCGCGAAAGCGCAGGCGGGACTGAAATCTGACGACCTGGCCGCGGCCAAGAAAGCCGCGACGGAAGCGCAGGCGGCCCTCAAATAATCCGGATGGACTGCGACCGGGCCAAGCGTGCCGCGCTCGGGCGACTGAGGGCGTGCGTCGTCGTCGTTATCACGAGCGGGATTCCGCTTGCGCGCGGAGCCGAGAAGACGGACCGCGTCTGCGCCAAACCGGGCGCCCTGACCGACGCTCAAGAGCAGCAACGCAAGTTGGATAACTATACCGAGAAGTCACCGGATCCCGGTAAGACCTGCCGCCAATGCGGCTTCTTCACCCCGGGAGCGGAGACTACCGGTTGCGGCAGCTGCGCAATATTCAACGGTCCTGCCAATCCGAGGGGCAAGTGCGATGACTGGACACCACGACCGGCCTGACAGATCGCCAAAGAAACGCGGCCTCACATCGTTGCTTTGCGTGCTCGGCTTCCTGGGCGTGGCTGCAGCGCAGGACAAGAAGCCCGCGCTCTACCCTGCCATGGCGCCGGTCGAGCAGTATCGCATCGCCGACCGGCAGGGCGAGATCGCGCTCGCGCGCAGCGCGGCACCGCCCTCGATTTCCGCGGATGCCGAGGTGCTCGTGCTCGGCACGCAGGGATATGAGACCGCGGTCAGGGGCAAGAACGGCTTTGTATGCTTCGTCGAACGGTCCTGGACCGCCGGGTTCGAAGATGCCCAATTCTGGAATCCAAAGCTGCGCGCGCCAAACTGTTTCAACCCGCCCGCCGTGCGCAGCGTGCTGCCGCAGTACCTGAAACGCACCGAGTGGGTGCTGGCCGGGGTCGACAAGGCACAGATGATCGACAAATCCCGCGCCGCGATGGCCAGCCACGCCTTCAGCGCACCCGAGCCCGGTTCATTCTCCTTCATGCTCTCGAAGCAGGGCTATGTGAGCGACGACGCCGACGGCCCCTGGCAACCGCACGTGATGTTCTTCGTCCCACCGGGTCAGGCCGCGGCATGGGGTGCGGGCCTCAAGGGCTCGCCCGTCCTCGGCACCGATGGCGGCTCCTTCGAGCCGACGGTGCTCTTTATCCCGGTGCCGCGCTGGTCGGACGGCTCACCGGCCCCCTATCACGGAGCGTCGCACTAGAGAGTTCTGCTCAAGGTTTGTGCGCCTCGGTGCTCGCCTCGCTGAGCAGTGCGCGGCAGTCCGCGTCCCGCGTGAGGCCGGGGTCGACGAAGGCCAGCGCGGCCGCCAACGGTGTCAGCGTCGCACCGAGCACGACGGCCGCCCCGCCCTGCACCAGTGCACTGCGCTTATCGATCGCAACGTGAGGCCGCAGAAGCGGACCCGACACGGTGATGGCGGAGTGCAGTGCCAGCGTGGGGTGCTTGGGCCGCCCGCGTATGCGGGCGTCCAGGGTCTGGGTGTCCAGATGCAGCTCGCCTGAGCCGGTGAGAAGTGCGGCATCGGTGTCGAGCACCAGAGTACGACTGCGCACCACACCCTGCTCGGCCTCGAGACTCAGCACGGCGCAACGGATCGTCGTCTCCTTCGCGCTTCGGCGCAGGAGACCCAGTGCCCCCGCGACCTCGCCGCTCGCAGCCTCAGCGAGCGCGGCGTGCACCGATCCCTGCGGAATCACGATGGTTGCCTCACCGCTTGCGCGGTCTGCGAGCGCTCGCCAGGTGTCGCCCTGTCCGATCAGCCTCACGCGCCCGTCCAATGAGCCGGTGGCGAGCGGCGGACGATCCGCCCCCAGCAATTCGCCGAGCTTCAGATCCTGGAGGTGCACTTCGACGCCAGCTTCGGGCTCCCCGCCCTCCCCGCGCCCGAGATGCGCCTGCCCGCTGAGCTCGCCGCCGTCGAGCTGCGCATGCAGTCGCTCGATCCGCAGCTCGCCTGCGTGGGTAACCACCAGCACCGAGACCTCCTCCAGGTAGTGGTGCCCGATCTCGAGCTGCTGCGCGCGATAGCGAACGCGCAGCTCACTGCGCCGCAAGCCTGCGACGGGGACCGGTGAGTCGGGCAGCGTCTTGCGTGGCTCGGCATCCCGGGCACCGAGATCCGCGAGCCGCAGGCGCGTCGAGGTGAGCTCGCCCGTCGTGTGCACCGGACCGCTGCCGCCGTCAACGGTGAGAGCACCGCCCAGATCGCTCTCCCCGGAGGTGACGCGCAGCTTCTCATAGCGGAAGCGCAGGTTGCGGCGCGAGAGATGTCCGGAGGCGCTGAACCACGCGGTCGCTGGCAGTTTGAGTCCGACGAGATAGTAGGCGTCATGCAGTGTCGGCCCGGCAGCCTCGAAAGATCCTTCCATCTCGCGGAAATCGAACGGATGCAGGAAGTACCCCTCGGCCGAGAGGCGGCTGCTACCCGAGTCTTCGTGCAGGACAAAATGCCAGGGCTGGTCGCGCCGTGCGGTCGCGAGCGCCTCACCATCGATGCGGAGCAGCGCCGGACGGCCGTTGAGCTCCCCTTTCGCCTCGACCCGCAGGGCCGGCGCGTCCCCCTCCCCCTCATCACCAGCGCTGACGGTTCCTGCGAACGTGAGATGCCGCCGCTCGTCATGCAGATCCACGCGTGCCGCCCGCATAGCGAGGCTGCGGATGAGGGGCGGACCCGCGCCCGCGCCTTCGGCAGTCACGGTCCAGTTGGCGCGAGCTTGCGCGTCGCGTCGCAGATGCCACTCGGAGTCCTCGAGCTCGAGACGGCGGATCTCGAGCGGCGGCCACGCCCAACGCCAGTTGAGCAGAATCCCGACACGCCCGAGGTGTCCGAGGGTGCCCGGCCCGCTCCAGGTTGGATTCCCGATCTCGACGTCCCAGGCGCTGATGCCAGGGTGCCTCGAGAGAAGGTGTGCCTCGAAGCGGCCGGCAATGCGTATCGGGTGGTGGCTGCGCCGCTCGAGGAGGTGCACGAGTGAATCCTGCAGATGACGCGCCACGAAAAGTGCCGCGCACACGACGAGCAGGACTGCGCCGCCGAGGACCAGCAGCCACGTCCGTCGCCCCGACCGAGACAGCGCCCAAGCCATCCCAAACTCTCGCATCCATTCGCGAGCCGGCGCAGCCGGCCGCGGCGCGGCTGGCCAGTCGGCGCCCGCCGACACATGTTGCACGGCACCCGCTATGGGTCCCGACCGACATACGGCAGCCGGCAGTTTCTGCTTCCATCCAGTGGGTAAAAACCAAACCGAGCCCGTCGCGCGGGCGGCGAGCCGGGGATGCCGGATCTGATATCGAGCGCCCTGGAAAAGAAAGGCACAGCGGCCGCCCCTCGCACCGGGCTGCCGAGGCTCTGGTCGCTCACTCGCCGCAGCGGGCGGAGATGGCTGGACCATGAGGGCCCGCGGCTCGCGGCCTCACTCTCGTTCTATACGCTTCTCTCGCTCACACCACTCGTCATTCTCATCATCGTCATCGCCTCGCTCGGATTCGGCCGCGCCGCCGCGCAGCGGGCCGTAATTGCTGAGATTCGCGATGTGATGGGTGATGCAGGTGCGACCGTGATGCGCAATCTGATTGAGTACGGTAACGCGCCGTGGCGGGGTGGCCTCGCCTCCGCGCTGGGACTCCTCACCCTGCTCTTTGGTGCCTCGAGCGTGTTCCGCGAGCTGCGGTCGGCGCTGAACAAGGTTTGGGACGCGCCAAACGTTCAGGGCTCTGGAGTGTTCGCGCTGGTGAAGTCCCGACTCTTTGCCTTACTCATGGCGTTGGGGTTCCTGCTGTTGGTCTCCTTGCTGTTGAGCACGGGCCTTACCACGGCGAGCGGCTACTTCCGCACGCGCCTGCTGTTGCCGGCACCGGCATTCAGGGTGTTGAGCAGTTCGCTATCGTTCACGGTGATCGCCGCTCTCATTGCGGTCCTGTTCAAGTACGTACCGAATGTGAAGCTGCGCTGGCGCGAGGTGTTTGAAGGGGCACTCCTGACAGCGCTGCTGTTCGCAGCCGGCAAGACGGTCCTTGGCGAGTATCTGAGCCAGGCGGCCGTACACTCCGCTTACGGAGCGGCCGGCTCAGTTATAGCGGGCACCCTGTGGCTCTACTATTCCGCGATGATTTTCTATTTTGGCGCCGAATTCACCCGCGTCCGGGCAGAAGCGGCGCGTGGCGTCCGGCGGTAGCGGATTCAACGCCCCGCCTCGAGTGGGGTGCTCACGGCAGGTTCCCGGTATCCGCATCGTCGGAATTCTGTCCCTTGAAATCGGCGACCCCGTTGAGCGCTACCCGGTCGGCGCTGTCGACCCCGAACAATCCGGAATTGACGCGGAACGTCAATGTCACGAAGTCCTGCCCATGGTTCGGCAGGCGGATTCCGCCATTTGACCAATGACGGAAGGTGAGCTCGCCAATCACGCGATTCCCCGGCAGTGGAAAGCGCACACCGAACTGCGAGGCGAAATCGAGGCGCGTGATGCTGAGCTGGTCCGATTCGGTTTTCGCGGCGAGTCCGAAGCCAAAAAATCCCCTGACCGGACCTCGCGTGAAGACTCGCCAACGGCGCGACAGCGACATTCCCCAGTAGGGGTCTGCCATCAGACGTCCGTTCGGGTAGTGTGCATCGTAAAGAATCTGTCGCCTGCTGACACGAAACAGTCCGACTTCGTAGCGACTGTCACTCCAGTTCAGGGTTATCGGAACTACCACGCCACCGGTGCTACCCCAGAAGTGATACGTGTCGCCAATGCCAACCTGCAGTTCGCAGCTCTCACACAGCGATTCGGCAGTTGCCAACGGGGGCGCGGCGGCCACGATGAGAAGCAGCGCCATTGCAGCGCTGTGGACGAGAGCTTTGACGCGGGTGCGTGGCGCGCGAGGCACGAGAAGGAACGCCTTCGTTTATCCGGGTGCACGAACATATGGAGGTCGCTACGCCTTGAGTTAGTGTGCTGGGGAGAGACGCGCCGCTGCGACGATCAGAGTGAACCGCGCTCTTTCAGGCGGCGAGGCCTCGATACCCCCAAAGGGATAGCAGCTGCAGCGTAGCCAGTCCTCGCGCCGCCAGGCCGGCGGCCACGACCGGGCGCGCAAAGCGCAGTGCCAGAGCGATTCAGAGAGCCACGTGCGTCCGGTATTTTATTAATTAAATAACTTATTTATCAATCATTTGTGAACTATTTATGCTGTGATTTCTCGTCACCTCGAGATTTGAACCTGCGCGCCTCGCCAGTCGCTTTGCCGATCAAAGCCGAGTTAAGCTGCCCTCAACTGACGACCAGAATTTCAAAGATCAGGCATGGCAGACGTCTTCGTTTCCTACTCCCGCAGCGACAGAACGCGTGTAGCGCCGCTGGTGGCCGCGATCAAGGCAAAAGGTTGGACCGTCTGGTGGGATCCATCGATCACGGCGGGTCAGCAGTTCGACGATCAGATAGAAGCGGAGCTGCTTGCTGCCAGTGCCGTGCTGGTGGTCTGGACGCCGACCTCGGTACTCTCGCGATGGGTACGCGGCGAGGCGCGCGACGCCGCGGAGCGCGATATCCTGGTTCCGGTGCGGTTCGATAATGCCCGGCTGCCGATCGACGCGCGGGCAATTCAGACGACGGATCTCGACAACTGGGGTGAAGATCCCGCCAGCGCGCCATTCCAGGATCTGCTGCGTTCGCTCGGCGCGGTCATCGAGCGTCAACGTGCGGTCAAATCGGCAGCCCCTGCCGCCACCTCCGCGCCGTCGGCGGCCGCTGCGCGTGTGGCGATCTGTGTCCTGCCGTTCGCCAACATGAGTGGCGACCAGGAGCAGGAATACTTCAGCGACGGGATCACCGAAGACATCATTACCGACCTGAGCAAGGTGTCGGCGCTGTCCGTCGTTTCCCGGAACAGCGCCTTCGTCTACAAGGGCAAGAACGTCGACGTCGCGAAAGTCGCACAGGAACTGAAAGTCGGCCACGTGCTGGAGGGCAGCGTGCGCAAGGCCGGCGGCCGCGTACGCATCACCGCCCAGCTGGTCGACGGGTCGACCAACGAGCACGTCTGGGCCGAGCGCTACGACCGTGACCTGAATGACATCTTCACCCTGCAGGACGAGATTTCCGAAGCGATCGTCACCGCACTGAAGTTCAAACTGCTGCCGAACGAGAAGAAAGCCATAGAGCAGCGCGGCACCGACCACGTCGAGGCCTACAATCTTTATCTCATGGCGCGGCAGTCCTACGTGACCGGCTACGACTCCGATCCGCGGCGCGCCGAGGCGCTCATTCGTCTGTGCACGCGCGCGACCCAGATCGACCCGGGATATTCGCGGGCCTGGGCGCTGCTAGCGATCGGAAAAATGATCCTGCGATTCGACATCGGCAAGAGCAGCGACGACGGCCTGGAATCGGCTGAGCGGGCGCTGGCGTTGGACGCCAATCTGCCCGAAGCCCATGCCGTCAAGGCCAAGATCCTTGCCGAGCACGGTCGTCACGATGATGCGGCCGCCGAAATCAACATCGCCCTGCGTCTGAATCCCGAGTCCTATGAAGTCAACCGGGCAGTCGCCTACCTGCGCTTCAGGCAGCAACGCCTCGACGAAGCCATCCGCTATTACGAGAAATCGCGATCCCTGATGGAAACGGATCTCAATTCCGGCTCCATGTTGCTTACCTGTTACAAAGCCGTCGGCAACTCCGCTGCCAGTCTGCGGGTTGCGCGCAGCAACCTGGCCCGGGTCGAAAAGATGCTTGCGCAGGATCCGAACAATGCCACGGCCATGGGTTACGGCGCTCTTGCCTTGGGAGCCCTGGGCGATCTCGAGCGGGCCAAGGAGTGGATCAACCGCGCGATGCTCATCGAGCCGGACAACATGAACGCGCGCTATAACTTCGCCTGCAGCATGGCGTCTCTTTTCAAGGAGCCGGACGTCGAGGGCGCCCTGGAGTTGCTCGGCCCGGTCTTCGAGACCCTTGCCGCTGGCTTCCTGGATCACGCCAAGGTGGATCCGGATCTCGATCCCCTCCGCGAGAATCCGCGTTTCAAGGCGATGGTCGCTGCTGCAGAGGCTCGCCTGGCGACAGCTGCGAGCGCTTGACCTCGGTACGCGGTACCCCAGGCTATCCCGCCCTGCGGGACCCTTCACCAATGCTCGGCGAAGGGCCGGGCTTCGACTTCGAAGCTCCAGGCGCTGCGATCCTGACAGGTGAGCTGGAAGGCCGTTTCCGCTACCGCCGATGGCTTGACGAAATAGCCGTCGGGCTTGTCGGGCATCGCCTGTCGCGTTCTCGCGAGATCGACCGCTCCATCCACGATGATCAGGGAAACATGGATTCCTGAAGGCCAAAGCGAGCGCGCCATCGACTCCGCGAGACTTCGCTGGGCCGCCTTGGCAGGAGCGAAAGCGGCGGTTCGCGGCACTCCGCGACGCGACGCGGTGGCGCCGGTGAATATGATCGAGCCGCCCGCGGCCGCCTTCATCGCCGGGATCACTTCGCGCGCGCACAGCAGCGCCCCGTACGCGTTCACGCGCCAGGACGCCTCGAACTGTTCCGGGGTGATGCTCTCGACATCTCCGAACACCCCCGAGCCGGCGTTATACAGCAGCGCCTCGACCTCGCCGAGTTCGTTCCGGATCGCGGCAAAGGCCTGCGTCACGGAGTCCCTGGAACCGACGTCGCAGGGGTAGCCGCGGGTGCCGTCGATCTCGCGCGACAGCGCATCGAGCGCATCGCGGTTTCGGGCCAACATCGCCACGGCATAACCTGCCTTCGCGAAGCGCCGTGCGAGCGCAGCGCCGATTCCGGTGCCGACGCCGGCCACAACGGCCACCTTTCTACGTTCAGTCATGGCACACACCTCTCAGGCGCCACGCGTAGATTGCAGCTAGCCAACTGAACTGCCCAGCGGCGACGCAGGCTTGACCATGGTGCACGGCTGGCGCGGCGGGGCGCTTCGGTCGTAGCCTTACCGAGCACGGAGTGAGGTAATCGCAATCCGTGAGACCACGATCGCCTATATGCTCGGCGCTCTGATGACCGCTGGCATTCGCCCGCGCGCGCGGCGCCTCATGGCCGCGGCCTGCGGGTCACTCCTTATGTGGGAGTCCAGCGGCGACATGCTGGCTCAACAGCTCCCGAGCGCCGATGAGCTGCGCTCGATGTATTGCATCGAGGTGCTGAGAGCGGAAATCGGCCTGCAGCGCCGCATGATTTCAGCTTCGGATCTGGCGGCGGGCGGCGCCACGACAGTAGCGCAACGTCAGGAATGGATCGACACCAGCGCCGAGCTTCTGCACGGGCTCCAACGCCTCGAGCTGCTGCGCTACCGGCTGCAGAGCTACATGCTGCCGAGAATCGCCGCGCTCGACTCATTCTCGCTCGCGGATGCATTGCGGCGCGGCGCTGCAGACTTTCAGGCATCGAGCACTGTTGCCGACCTCGACTGCGGCATGTCGTGCGGCGGGAAGGCGTCCCTTGACGGGGTCAGCGGCTGCGATAAACCGTCGTGGCTGCCGCCTTAAGCAGCGCGGAAATCATGGGATCGAAGGCAATCCAGGCACCAGCAGGCGCTCCGCGCTGGCAACACAAACCCTGCGCATCCGACGCTAAGTCGAGCGCGCGCGCCGCTCCTCGAGCCATTCCCAGCGCGAGAACTTCTGCAGCAGCAGCGCCTCGAGCTCCTCGAGCCGCCTGCGGTCGCCGCGCATCTGCTCGGCCCCGAGCCGGTGATAATCGGGCGTACTCATGCGCTCGTTGAGTTGCGACTGCTCGCGCTCCAATGTCTCGATCTCCTCCGGGAGGGCTGCGAGCTCGCGCTGTTCGTTGTAGCTCAGGCGAATGCGAGTCCTGGCGGAAGCGTTGGGGGGTGAACGCGCACCTGACGCTCTCGCCGCCGCTCTCTCCGCCGCGGCATTCGGGCGGGCGGCAGCCGCCGGTGGCCGCTGCCGCAGATAGTCGCTATAACCGCCGGCATACTCGCGCCACAGTCCATTGCCTTCGGCCACCAGAGTCTGTGTCACGACGTTGTCGAGAAAACGCCGGTCGTGGCTCACCAGCAGCAGCGTCCCGGCGTAATCCTGCAGCCGCTGCTCGAGCAGCTCCAGGGACTCGATATCCAGGTCGTTCGTCGGCTCGTCCAGCACGATGAGGTTCGCAGGCTGGGCAAAGAGTCGCGCCAGCAGCAGTCGGTTGCGCTCGCCGCCGGAGAGCATCCTGACCGGTGACTTCGCGCGCTGCGCCGGGAACAGGAACTCCGCCAGATAGCTCACGATGTGCTTGCGCTCGGTGCCCAGCTGCACCCAGTCGGAGCCGGGACTGATGGCCTCGGCGAGTGTGGCGTTGGGATCGAGCCGCTCGCGCATCTGATCGAAGTAGGCAACGCTGAGCCGCGTTCCGAGGCGCACCGTGCCGTTGTCCGGGCTAAGCTCCCCGAGGATCAGCCGGATGAGGGTCGACTTGCCCGCGCCGTTCGCGCCGATCAGCCCGAGCCGATCCCCGCGCATGATCCGGACGGAAAGCGCCTCGATGAGCGGCCGTTCGCCAAAGCGCTTGCTCACCCCCTCGAGCTCGGCCACGAGTTCCCCCGAGCGCTCTCCGGCATCGAGGCTGAAGCGGATGTTGCCGAGCCGGTCGCGCCGCGTGGCGCGCTCGAGCCGCAGGCGCTCGAGCCGCCTCACGCGCCCTTCGTTGCGCGTGCGTCGTGCCTCGACGCCCTTGCGGATCCAGGCCTCCTCCTGCTGCCAGAATTTCTCGAAGCGGCGCCGGGCAGTCTCTTCGGCCGTGAGCTCCTCCGCCTTGCGTTCCTCGTAGGCCGTGAAGCTGCCCGGATAGGAGCGCAGCACCCCGCGGTCCAACTCGATGATGCGGGTCGTGATCCGGTCCAGGAAGGCACGATCGTGGGTGATGACAATGGCGCTCGGCACTTTGAGCAGCAGCTCCTCCAGGCGCTCGATGGCTTCGATGTCGAGGT
>JAFAKO010000218.1 GCA_019235245.1 Gammaproteobacteria bacterium | reverse complement strand
TGGACGTTTCGCTCGGGCGGGGATGGACCCAAATCGCCCTCCGGCAGTGGCCTGTACCGCAGCGCCGATGGCGGACGCACCTGGACGGAAATGCTGCCGGCCGATCACAAGGGATTGCCCGCCAAGCCCTATGGCCGTATCGCCATCGCCTACGCGCCGAGCGAGCCGAGCACCGTCTACGCCTTCATCGAATCGACCGACTCGGGGTTGTTCATCTCGCACGATGGCGGCGCGAGCTGGATGCGCGGTGACAAGAGTCAGTGGATGGTCTGGCGTCCCTTCTACTTCGCCAACCTGATCATCGACCCGAGGGATCCGCGGCGCGTCTTCAAGACCGATGGCGCACTCATCCTCAGCGAGGACGGCGGCAAGAGCTTCAGCACCATCGGCGGTTTCCGCGGCGCTCACGGCGATGTGCACGACGTGTTCGTCGATCCGGCGGATTCGCAACACGTGTTCGCAGGCGACGACGGCGGCCTGTGGATCTCGTACGACGGCGCCAACAAGTGGTGGAAGACCGATAACCTGCCGATCTCGCAGTTCTATCACGTGAGCCTCGATGGCGCTGATCCCTACCACGTGTACGGTGGCCTGCAGGACAACAGCGCCTGGGTCGGTGACTCGGCCTATCCGGGCGGCATCACCAGCTCCCGTTGGGAGAACATGATCGGCGGCGATGGCTTCTTCATGTACGCCGACCCGACCGACCCGAACTACGTGTACGGGGAATCGCAGGGTGGAGCGATCTACCGGGTGAACATGCACACGCACGAGGCACGTGACATCCAGCCACGCCTCGGGCCCGAGGATCTGAAGCGCTACAAGAAGCTACGCTTTAACTGGAACACGCCGCTCGCGCTCTCGCCGCGCGACCCGGCGACGCTCTACATCGGTGCGCAGTTCCTCTACCGCACGCGCGACCACGGGCAGACCTGGGAGCGCATCTCCCCGGACCTCACGACCAACGACCCGCAGATGCAGAAACAGGAGCAGTCCGGCGGTGTCACGGTCGATAACTCGGTCGCCGAGATGCACACCACCATCTACTCGATCAGTGAGTCCCCGCTCAGCTCCGGGCTCATCTGGGTGGGCACCGATGATGGCAACGTGCAGTTGACACGTGACGGCGGACAGCACTGGGAGAATGTGATCGCCAAGGTCCCCGGGCTGCCGAAGAACAGCTGGGTGAACTGGGTGCAGGCGAGCAGCTTCGCGCCCGGCACCGCATACGTCGCCTTCGACCGGCACACCTTCGGCGACATGGCGCCGTACGTTTATGTCACCACCGATTACGGCAAGACCTGGGCGGCGCTCGCGACCCCGCAGGACGCCAAGGGCATCCGCGGCTACGCGCACGTCATCAAGGAGGATAGCGTCGATCCACAGCTGCTCTATCTCGGCACCGAGTTCGGGCTGTGGATCTCCACGGATCGCGGCGCGCACTGGGCGCAGTTCAAGGGGGGCCACTTCCCCGCCGTGGCGGTGCGGGACCTCGCCGTGCACACGCGCGACAACGATCTGGTGCTCGCGACCCACGGTCGCGGCATCTGGATAATCGACGACATCACCCCGCTCCGGCACCTGACACCGGAGGTTCTCGCCCAGGACGCAACCTTCATCGAAGCGCGCCCGGTGCAGCAGCGTATCGAGGCCAATGGCGGGTGGGCGAACGGCGCTGCGGCCTTCGTCGGCCAGAATCCCAGCGATGGGGCGGAGATCACCTACTACCAGCGCACCCGGCAGCTGTTCGGCAAGCAGAGGATCGAGGTGCTCGATGCCAATGGCACGGTGATCGATGAGTTGCCGGCGAGCACCCGCCGGGGCCTTAGCCGCGTGCTCTGGACCATGCATCGGCGCGCACCGCAGGTGCCGCCGGCCGTGCAGCTCGCGCAGGCCGGCACCCAGGGCCCGCGCGTCCCGCCCGGCAACTACACCATCCGCATGGAGAAGGATGGCAAGACCTATACCCTGCCGCTCGCCGTCGGCCTCGACCGGCGGGTCAGCTGGACGGTCGCCGACCGGCAGGCGCAGTACGACGCGGCCATGAAGGTCTATACGCTCTTCAACGACGAGTCCGCCCTCTTCGCGCGCATCGCAGGGGTGCGCGAGCAGATCGCCGCAGCCGGCAAGGGACGCGCGCCGGGCGATCCGCTGCAGCAGCGCCTCACGGAGCTCGACGGGCAACTCGATGCCCTGCGCAAGCGGATCGTGGCGACCACCGAGGGCGGCGCCATCACCGGCGAAGAGCGGCTGCGCGAGCACACCGACCAGCTGTACGGTGCGATCACCTCGTGGGAGGGTCCGCCGGCGCAGTATCAGCTCGACAACATCGCGGCGCTGCGCGGCGAGTTGAGCGATGTCGCCGCGAGCTTCGAGCAGGTGACCACCAGGCAGCTGCCGGAGATCAACAAGGCGTTGAGCGGCGCGGGGGCGCACGCCATCGAGGTGCCGCCGGCCACGGCCTTCGACAATGAGGAGCTTCCCGGTTCCGGCGCCGGCGGTGCGCCGGGCGCCCGCTACGATGCCGAGAGCGGCACCCCGCTCGAGCTCCTCAGGGACGTGCGGCTCTGGCACTGACCTACGAGCTCTATTACTGGCCCGGTATCCAGGGGCGTGGGGAATTCGTGCGCCTCGCGCTCGAAGAGGCCGGCGCCGCCTATCGCGACGTCGCGCTCCTGCCGCCGGCCGCGGGTGGCGGCGTACCCGCGCTGCTGAAGGTGCTCACCGCCCGCGGGATCCGGCAGCCGCCGTTCGCGTTGCCGGTTCTCAGGGTCGGGCGACGCCTCATCGCCCAGACGCCGAACATCCTGCTGTTTCTCGGGGAACGCCTCGGGCTCGCTCCGGGGGAGGAGGCGGGCCGGCTGTGGACGCATCAGCTGCAGCTCACCCTCCTCGATCTGTACCTGGAGGTGTTCCACACCCATCACCCGCTCGGCGACGGCTATGCCTACGAGGAGCAGAAGGCGGCTGCGCGCCTGCGCACCCGCGACTTCCTGCGCGTGCGCCTGCCGAAGTTCCTCGGCTACTTCGAGCGGGTCCTCGCCCTCAACAGCCGCCGCGGACCGTGGCTGGTCGGCGCACGGGTGAGCTACGCGGACCTGTCGATGGCGCAGGTGCTGGCGGGTCTGCGCTACGCCTTCCCGCGGGCGAGCGGGCGCGCCCTGCGGTCGCGGCCGCGGCTGCGGCGCCTCGAGGCGGCGGTGTTCGCGCGGCCGCGGATCGCGAGCTACCTGGCCTCCGGCAGGCGCGTGCCTTTCAACAACGAGGATCTGTTCCGGCGCTACCCGGAGCTCGATCGCTGAGGAGTGCACCGATGAGTCTCTCGCTTTACGATGCCCTCATTCCTTCCTACCAGCAGACCCTGGGCGCCGTCGCCGGGCTGATCACGAGCGCCGAGACACTGTGCGCGGAGCAGGAGCTCCCGCCCGAGGAGATCATCGATGCACGCCTCGCGCCGGACATGCTGCCCTTCTCCTACCAGGTGAAGTCGACCGCGGTCCATTCGCTCGGCGCGATCGAGGGCGTGCGGCGCGGCGTTTTTTCCCCCGACATGACTCCTCCGCCCCAGACTTTCGCGGCCCTCAAGGCGCGGATTGCGGACACCATGCGCGCCCTGGAGGCCATCGAGCCGGCGGAGGTCGAAGGCTTCATGGGACGCGACATGCGTTTCGAATTCCGCGAGCGCCGACTCGAGTTCACCGCCGAGGATTTCCTGCTGTCCTTCTCGTTGCCGAACTTCTACTTTCACGCCGCGACGACCTACGACATCCTGCGCTGGAAGGGCGCGCCCATCGGCAAGCGTGACTTCATGGGGCGGCTGCGGCTGAAGGGGTGATATTCGCATGCACACGAGGCTGACAATGGCTCTCAGATGATCACAACGTCACCTTCTCCGAGTCGGTCCGCCTCGTCGAAGCGCTGCGCGATCACGGCGTCGAGTACCGCGAGCTCGTGCTGCCCGATGAGATCCACGGATTCCTGCGTCACGGCTCCTGGCTGAAGGTGTACCACGCGACCGCGGATTTCCTCGACGCGAAGGTGGCGCAGAGCACTGAGCACTGATTCCGCCGGCGCCGCGCCTCAGCGCAGGATGAAGCCGGCGGTCAACGGGTCGTCCGGCTCGAAGCAGAACTCGCTCGTGCCGATGAGGTGCGCGGAGCCACCGACTTCGGGCACCACCGCGTCGTGAGTGCCGCAGGTCGACTGCTCGACCACGCGCACGCTCATGGTGCTGCCGAGAATGCTCTCGATGGTGATCTGCTCGTTGAGCCGCAACTCTCCTTTGGCGTAATGCAGCGCTGCACGCGCGCTCACTCCCGAGCCGGTCGCCGAGCGATCGACCTCCCCGTCGGCGAAAATACAGACGTTGCGGCTGTGCGACCCGCGCTGCCGGGCCGCTCCCGTGAAAATGGTTCCATACAGAAAGGACAGCTCGGCCTCGAGCGGATGCGATGGCCACGGCGCCCGCGACGGCGCGCTTGATGCGGCATCCGAGGTCGATGAGGCGATCGAGATGTTCCGGCACGAGCTCGAGGCTGAGGGGCGCGGCTTCGACCAGCGCATAGAACGCTCCGCCGTAAGCGACGTCGAAGCGTACCTGGCCCACTCCTGGCACCTCGACCTCGCGATCCCGCGCATAGAGGAATGACGGAACGTTGCGGAAGCTCATATCGTGGGCCCTGCCGGCGCGCAGCCGCGCGCGCGCGTGGATGAGCCCGGCCGGCACCGAGAACGTGAGCCGCACCTCACGCTCGGCCTCGCTCTGAACACGCTCCGATTGCGCCGGAGCGAGCCCCGCCTCGAGCACGAGCTTGGTGAGGGCGATGATGGCGTGGCCGCACATCGTGCTGTAGCCCTCGTTGTGCAGGAAGAACACGTCGAAGTCTGCAACGCTCGATGCGCTGATCACGGCACCGTACATGTCGGCATGTCCGCGCGGCTCCCACATGAGACCGGTCCGCAGATGATCCAGGTGCTCGCGAAAGTAGCGCCGCTTCTCGAGCACGGTCCTGCCCGGTATCGGCGGCAGGCCTGCGGTGATGACACGCAGCGGCTCGCCACCGGTGTGCATGTCGATCACGGTGATGCCCCTGCCGCGACCCGGCAGCGGCCATTTCCACTCGGGGAGAGGCGCGACCTCGCTCATGGCACCACCTCGATGCTGCAGCGGAGGAGCCCGTCCGCATCCGCGCTTTGGCCCACGCAGATCTCGAAGACTCCCGGCTCGAGCAGCGGCTCGAAATCCACTCCGGGAAAGGCCAGCGCGGCGACCGGCAGCTGCCAGGCGACACTGCCGCGCTCGCCGCCCGCGAGCGCGATGCGGCGCACGCCTTTGAGCTCGAGCAGCGGGCGCGCGATGCTGGCGAGAGGATCGCGTACGAACAGGAAGACGCTCGCCTCGCCGGCCGTCGCACTCTCGTTGTGGACCGAGACGGACACCTCGATGGCTGCCGCCGCTTTGACGCTCCGGGGCGTACACCGCAGATCGCGCAGCGCAAAGGAGCTGTAGGAAAGACCGTGGCCGAAGGGGAACTGCGGCGTTGCCGGGACGTCGAGATAAGAGCTCGTCAGCCGCTCGCCCGCTCTCGCCGGCCGGCCGGTCGGCCGCTGCGCGAAGAAGATCGGCACCTGGCCGACCTGACGCGGCCAGCTGAGTGGCAGCTTTCCCGTCGGATTGAAGGTGCCCGTGAGGACGTCCGCGATGGCATCACCGGCCTCGCTGCCGAGGAACCAGGTGGCGAGAACCGCGTCCGCGCGCTCGAACAGCCACGGGAGAGTCAGCGGTCGCCCCGAAGTGAGGAGACCGATCACGGGCCGGCCGATATCGAGGACCGCCTCGGCGAGCGCACGCTGCTCCCCCGGGAGGCCAAGCTCGGCGCGACTGCCCGCCTCGCCGCTCATGGCGCTGCCCTCGCCCAGGCAGAGGATGCTCAGCTCCGCTGCGCGGGCGCACTCGAGGGCGGCGGCGATCCCGCGCCGCTGGCCGGTGAGATCGACCCCCGCGCTGCTGTCGATGCGGCAACGGGGTAACGCGGTCTGCAGTCCGGCGAGGATGCTGATGGCTTCTTCCGCGCGTCCATCGGCATGCCATGGTCCGAGCATTTCCTGAGCTGCCGAGGCGAGCGGCCCGATGAGCGCGATGCGCCGCAGGTGCGCCGCGAGCGGCAGGACCGGTCGGCGATGGGTGAGGAGCGTGATCGCCCCGCGCGCCACCTGCCGGGCGAGTGCGCGCGTCGCGGCCGCCGGCACCGGAGCCTCCTGCCCGCGGTACGGACGATCGAAGAGTCCCAGCATCTCTTTCAGCATGAGCACCCGGCGCACACTCGCATCGAGCTGCCAGTGCTCGATGAGACCGCGATCGAGCGCCTGCGACAGACCGGTGCGGTACGCGCTCCCGCCCATGTCGATATCGATCCCCGCCCGCAGTGCGAGCGCGGACGCCTCGGCCAGGTCCGCCGCCACACCGTGCGCGCACAGCTCCGGGATGGCGTTGTAATCGCTGATCACGACGCCGTGGAATCCCTGCCGTACGCGCAGCCAACCCTGCAGCAGCGGGACATTGGCACTCATCGGCACGCCGCCGACATCGATGAAGGCGGGCATCACTGCCGCCACGCCGGCCGCCACGGCAGCAGCGAAGGCCGGCAGATGCACCTCGTGCAGCGTGCGCTCCGAGAGATCGACCGATGCGTACTCACGCCCCGCCGTCACCGCCCCGTAGCCGCAAAAATGCTTGGCGGTCGCCGCGACGCTCGAGTCGGCACGGAGCCCCGCACCCTGGAAGCCACGCGTCTTGGCCGCCGCAAACTCGCTCGCCACCCACGGATCCTCCCCCGGACTCTCGACCGTCCGTCCCCAGCGTGGATCGCGTGCCACATCCACCATCGGCGCGAACGTCAGGCTCACTCCATCGGCGGCGGCTTCCGCCGCCGCGGCGCGCGCCGTCTGCTCCCAGCTGTCGGGATCGAACAGGCCGGCCTCGGCGAGCGGCACCGGGAATACCGTGCGATGCCCATGAATCACATCCAGGCCGAACAGCAACGGAATGCCGGGCCGCGAATGCTCGATGGCGAGCCGCTGCAGCGCTCGCACCTCAGCGCTCCCCCACGCGTTCAGTACGCTGCCGACGGCCGCGCTGCGAATGTCCTTCTCGAGGTCACGCTGTGAGCCGGGACCGGTGACCGCCCGCGCTGCGGCCGCCATGCTCAGTTGACCGATCTTCTCGGTCACGGTCAGCGCGCCCAGCAGGCGTTCGATACGTTCCATGCGGTGGCCTTGCGCTAAGCTCGGTGCGCTCGCGGCCACCCCGGGGATCGAGACGATGACGCAACCACCGAGTGAGTCCTCCCTGCGCGCTCAAGGCGCAGATACCGCCAGTACCGCCACACCGGCGGCCGATCCGCCGAACCCGCCTGACTTCACCAAGGATAACCTCTTCACACAGCTCGGGCGGATGGCGGCGGCATTCTGGGGCACACGCGAACGAACCAAACTGCTGTTACTCGCCGTGAGCCTGGTGGCCGTGGTCACCGCGACGGCCCTGATGCAGATCCGCCTCAACGCCTGGAACCGGCCCTTTTACGATGCGCTGACGCACAAGGACATCGCGGCCTCCAGGAACCAACTCGAGGTATTCGTGGAGCTAGCCGCGGTGCTGCTGGTGCTCAACGTCGCCCAGGTCTGGCTCAACCAGACCTCACGGGTCGTGCTGCGCCAGGGGCTGGTGCACGACCTCCTCGAGCAGTGGCTCCAGCCACTGCGTGCGTTTCGCCTGACGAACGCCGGAGCGATCGGGCAGAACCCCGACCAGCGCCTGCATGCGGATGCGCAGCATCTCACCGAGCTGACGACCGACCTCGGCATCGGGCTGCTGCAGGCGACCTTGCTGCTGCTCTCCTTCATCGGTGTGCTGTGGGTGCTGTCGCAGAACATGGTGGTGCCGCTCGCCGGGCATCGCTTCCGCATTCCGGGCTACATGGTGTGGTGTGCGCTCTTCTACGCCGGCACCGCCTCGCTCCTGAGCTGGCGCGTCGGCCGGCCGCTCATCACGCTCGATGCCGAGCGCTACGCCCGGGAGGCCGACCTGCGCTTTGCCCTGGTGCGTGCCAATGAGGAGATCGAAGGCATCAGCATCTACGCCGGCGAGGCAGACGAGCGTGAGCACCTCAACAGGGTGTTCGATACGGTGCTCGAGGTCTCGCGCCGTATCGTCGGCGCCATGACGCGGCTCACCTGGGTCACGGCCGGCTACGGCTGGTTCACCATCGTCGCGCCGATACTCGTCGCCGCGCCGAGCTACCTGACCGGGGAGATGACCTTCGGCGAGCTGATGGTGGCCGTCGGTGCCTTCAACCAGGTGCAGAGCTCGCTCCGATGGTTCGTCGACAACTTCTCGACCATCGCCGACTGGCGTGCCACGTTGCTCCGCGTCGCCAGCTTCCGCGACGCGGTCATGACCATGGATCATCTCGGTGCCGGCACACACCAGGTGAGTCTCGAGGAAAGCGAGCAGCCCGCCATCCGCATCGATGACATCCGCATCGCCGCTCCCGCCGGTGCCATCCGGCTGAGCGAGGAGCACGTGGAGCTCGCTCCGGGCGAACGCGTCTTCATCGGCGCAGAACGCGGCGCCGAGCGGGCGCTGTTCTTCCGGGCGCTGATCGGGCTATGGCCGTGGGGCGACGGCCGGATCGTGCGCCCGCCACGGGCCGCGATCGTCTTTCTGCCGGCGCGCGCTTACGTCCCACCCGGATCCCTGCGCGGCGCGCTGTGCTACCCGTGCTCCGTCCATGACTTCGACGAGGCCGCCACGGTGCGGGCGCTCACGGCGGTGGGACTGGAGCGCTTGCAGCCGCAGCTCGACACCATCGCGCGCTGGGACCGGCAGCTCAACGACGACGAGAAGCAGTGCCTGGCGATGGCCCGGGTGATACTGCAGCGGCCGCAATGGCTGGTGCTGAACGGGGTGTTGGAGTCGCTCGATGCCACCTCGCGCGAGCGCATCGAGGCGCTCCTGAGGAAGGAGCTCGCCACCCTCGGAATCGTCCACCTCGGCAAGGCGACCGAGCAGGATCTTTTCACGCGCACACTGCGCCTGGTGGTCGACGCCGGGGGGCCGCGCTTCACACCGACCGAGCAGCGCCCCGCCCTGGCGCAGTAGGCTATCGACATGCCAGCCACCCCGACCCCCTACCCTGCAGATGAGCGCGGCAAGCCGCTCACCGATGAGCAGCTGCTGGATGTCCTCCAGCGGCAGAACTTCCGTTATTTCTGGGAAGGCGCGCACCCGGCGAGCGGGCTTGCGCTCGATCGCTGTCACCGGCGCGCGGACCCGCCGGACACCCCGGTGTCGATCGCCGGCACGGGCTTCGGCGTCATGGCGCTGCTGGTCGCCTGCGAGCGCGCCTGGGTGAGCCGCGAGCAGGCACTCGCCCGCCTCGCGCTCATGCTCGACTGCCTCGAGAAGGCGACCTGCTATCACGGCATGTATCCGCATTTCATGCGTGGCGACACCGGCGCCACGGTTCCCTTCAGCCGCAAGGATGACGGTGCCGATCTGGTCGAGAGCTCCTTCCTGTTTCAGGGGCTGTTATGTGCGCGGGCGTATTTCGATCGTGCAGTACCGGAAGAGGCGCGGCTGCGCGAGCGCATCGGCTGGCTGTGGCGCGAGGCGGAGTGGGACTGGTACGCCCGCGACGGGCGCGGCGTGCTCACCTGGCACTGGAGCCCCAACAACGGCTTCGCCCTGGATCACGAGATTCGCGGCTGGAACGAATGCCTCATGACTTACCTGCTGGCCGCGAGCGCGCCGCGCTACGCGGTGCCGGCGGAGCTCTACCACCAGGGGTGGGCGATGAGTCGCGACTTCATCAACGGGCGCACGTTCGAGGGAATCGAGCTGCCCCTCGGGCCGCCCTGGGGCGGACCGCTGTTCCTCGCGCACTTCTCGTTCTGCGGGCTCGACCCGCGCGGGTTGAGCGACCGCTACGCCGATTACTGGCAGCAGAACCAGAGCCACACGCGCATCAACTACGCCTACTGCGTGCGCAACCCGCACCACTACCGCGGCTACGGCCCGGACTGCTGGGGACTTACGGCGGGTGACACGCCCGGGGGGTATGCTGCGCATTCACCCGAGAGCGATCTGGGCGTCATCACCCCCTCGGCCGCCTTGTCGAGCTTCCCCTACGCCCCCGCGGAAGCCATGGCTGCCCTGCGGCACTTCTACCGCGATCTCGGTGACCGGATCTGGGGCCGCTATGGCTTCGTCGATGGCTTCAGCGAGCAGCAGGGCTGGTATGCCGATACGTTCCTGGCGATCAGCCAGGGCCCGATCATCCTGATGATCGAGAATTACCGCAGCGGCTTGCTGTGGAAGCTGTTCATGGGCATCCCGGAGATCCAGTCGGGACTCCGGAAGCTCGGGTTCAGCAGTCCGCATCTGCGCTGATGGAGTCAGGGCTCGAAGAGTGGGTTGCCGCAGAGGCGCGCTACGCGGCGGGCCGGATGTTGCGCGCCATCTCGGCAACGGACCTGGTCATGGAGCGAGTCGGGTTCGGGCAGCGGGTGGTGCCCGTCGCCGGCTCGGTGCTCGCCTCCCCGGTCATTGCGCATTACGACCCGGAGCCCGATTACTTCTTTCACTGGTTCCGGGATTCCGCCATCGTCATCGACGCGCTGCGGGTCGCCATCGCGGCGGGCTACGCCGAGCGCGCCGCCATGGAGCGCTGTCGCGAGTTCGTCCGGTTCAGCCTCGCGCTGCAGTCGCTCGATGGCCGTGAGCTTCTGCGACATGGTGGTTTGCGCAGGCGCGTGCAGCCCGATTTCCTCCCGTACCTGCGTCCCGACGACGAGCTGGGCGCGCTCTCGGGAGCGGCGGTCGCGGCGGATGTGCGCGTCAACGCCGACGGCACGCTCGATGTCATTCGCTGGGCGCGGCCGCAGGTCGATGGGCCGGCCCTGCGTGCGCTCACGCTGCTGCGCTGGTGGCGACAGTTCCCGGACCTGTACGCGGAGGCCGCGGTCGGCGCGGCACTCGGCAAGCTCATCGGCGATGACTTAGAGCTCACCCGCGCGGAGCTGCAAAGACCCTGCAGCGATATCTGGGAGGAGGCCCATGGCCATCACTATTTCACCGAGCTCCTGCAGTGCGAGGCGCTGACACGCGGTGCGGATTGGCTGGAGCACACGGGCGACACCGGGCGCTCGCTGGCTGCGCGGCACAGGGCAGCGCAGGCGCACGCGGACCTCGACCGCTTCTGGGATGCCGGTGGCGGCTTCTATCGCTCGCGCCTGACACGTGAGACGCGCGATCCGGGTCGCGATCTCGATATGTCGGTGGTTCTTGGGGTCCTGCACGCGGGACGGCCCGGCGGGGCACATAGCGTGCTCGATCCGAAGGCACAGGCGACGCTCGCGACGCTCGAAGTGCTGTTCGAAGGACTCTACGACATCAACCGGCGGCGTCCCCCGGAGGCCGGTCCCGCCATGGGCCGCTACGCGAACGACGCGTATTACGGTGGCGGCGCGTGGTACATCGCCACCCTCGGTGCCGCAGAGTTTTATTTTCGGCTTGCACAGGACTTGCGCACCGGCGGCGAGCTGGTGCGACGGACCGAGAACGCCGGGTTCCGGGAGCGTCTCCGGGCCGGGGATTCGCTCGATCCGCAACAGCTGGCACGGCTCGCCATCGAGCGCGGCGATGCCTTCATGCGCACGGTGCGATCCTTCACCCCGCCAGGGGGTGAGCTTTCCGAGCAGTTCGATCGGACCACGGGCGTCCAGACCTCCGCCCGGCATCTCTCCTGGAGCTACGCCGCGTTCATCACCGCGGCGGCGAGTCGAACGCGGGCCTGTCATCCCACTCCAGCCGCAGGTCGTGGAACGATGCCGGCAGGCATGGAGTGACGCTGCGCGTGCCGAAGCGGCGTCGGACCCCGAAGGCATGGCGGATGAGCACATTCATATAGAGTCCGGGGCCGCTCGAGTAGATGCGCCAGCCCCCATCGACCGCGATCGTCCCTGCACGCACCCGCGCCCACTCGCTGCTCGCCTGATACCGGTCGAGAAACGCGGCGTCGCTGCTGCTGAAGTAAGCGTTGCGCTGCCGGAGCGTCGCCTGCGGCACACGATCGGTGACGGCGATCGGATTGACGGCGAGCAGTGCCTCCCACATCTCCTGCGCCTCACCGAGCAGCGCCAGCGCCTGGGCGTGGCGCAGGTGCGCGTGCGTGTACATGAGGCCGATCTCCCGCCCGAAGAAGGCGGCCGACTCGGCGCGCTGAAAAACGAGCTGCGGACCGCCATGGTAGGCCGGAGGCCGGTCCATGAGTCGGACGCCATCGGGAAACGCGAGCTCCCTGCGAATGATGTCGAGATGGTGTCGCACCTGCTCCGGGGTGAAGACTCCGCCGAGAATCCCCTGGGTCATCGGCAGCAGCGAGCTGCGGATGCCGGTCCGACGGTCCGCCGGATGGAGGAGCAGCTCCGGCAAACCGCCTTCGGGATGGAACTCCCCGTAGCCGGCAATGGTGTCCTCGCGGATGAGGAAGCGGTTGAGATCCGCACGCATCGCCGCGGCGAGCGAGCGCTCGGTGGCACCGTCGGAGCGTCCGCTGCGCCGCAGGAGCCCGGCATAGCGGCACAGCTGCTCGTACAGCAGAGCCACCGTCCAGCTGCTCACCATCCACTCGCGTTTCCTCGGGTCGACCGGCTGCAGTGAGTCGTTCCAGTCACCGTTGCCGAGACGGATGAGATGCGTGCCGGGCACGAACCGCTCCCGCACGGTGCTGATCAGCTTCTCGACGTGCGCGGCAAGTGAGTCGGTGGCGGCGGTCCGCTCGAGATCATCCTCGCGCCGCCAGGGCACCCGCTCCTCCAGGATCGCAAAGTCTCCGGTCGCCTCCGTGTAGTCACACAGCGCTTTCAGCGGCCACACGATCACATCGCCGTGCGCCTCGCGGGCCTGAATGGCCGAATACGGCTCGAGCATGAACCATTGCGGCCAGTCGCCGCTCGCGGCGTACTGTTGCGCAAAGACAATGCGCAGGATCTCCCTGGCGGCTGCGTCGTGCTCGAGCGCCAGCAGCATCTCCATCGGTCCCTGACAGACATCGCGCGTGCCCCACGCGCCGCCGGTGAACTGCTCGAGGCCGTGCGGCACCGTGAGGTGCACCATCGCGTCGTGCACCATCCACGGAAGGACCGTGTCGAGCGCCTGCACGCCGGACTCTGACGCCGGAGTCGCGATGCGTATGCCGCGCGTGAGGGCGCGCCAGCCGGCAAGCGCTGCCGCCTGCATCGACGCGTCGGAGACCGGGCTCGAGTACCGGGTGGCGAGCGCTTCGGCTTCGCGCGGATCGGTGAGCGAGCCGACCACGGCGAAAACGAGCTCCTGGGTCGGCCGCGTCTGCAGCACCGCGTAGCCGCCCGTGCGTCGCTGTCCGTCGCTGTAAAGCAGCTCATCACTCCCCAGCGCCTCGATGCAGTCCGGGGTACTCGTCACGAGACAGTAGAGAGCGGCCGGGTAGCGTTGGCTCCAGAGGCCGCCCGGCTCGGGGCGGAAGCGGAAGCGACGGTGCGCGGCGTCGATCTCCAGCTCCGCCGCTTGCGCGAGCTCCTGCTCACCGATCACGAGCTGGCCGAAGACCAGGAAGCGGCACGGCGCGCCGACCACCGTCACGCGCCACTGCACGACCGGCTCGGCGGAGCCTACGACGGCGGAGACGGTGACGGTCCGCCCACCGAGCCGATAGATCCAACGGCAGTCGGCGAGGCCCATCTCGAATATCGAGGGCACCGTGAGGAGCCGCCAGCCATCGCCGGCATCGACCAGGATGCGCAGGCCACTGTCGCGGGTAATGTTGTAGGGATCACGGGATACCGACCACAGCCGGTGAAAGGAGGTGTTGCCGAGGGTGAGCTGCGCGGCGAACACCCCATGCATCCAGCAGGTCACACACAGGATACGTTCATCGGGCAGCAGGTGCCCACCGCTCACGAGGAGCGCGCCGTGGCGGCGCAGCACGTGGTGCTCCTTCGCGCGCAGCACGACGTGACGACTGTCGGTTCCCGCACCCATAAAAAAGGAGAGCGATGTCGTGCCGCGCCGCTCCAAGTGCGTGCGCTGCGGATAGCACTCCTGCAGCCAGCGCTCGTTTGCGTCCTCGGCGGCCGCGGGCGGTGCGTCGATCAGGACGCTGCGCGGGGAGGCAGCTAGCTCGACCTCCCCGGACCCGGGCGGGTCGAGGGCACCGAGCGCGTTCTCGACCAGCGCAAGATCGGCATCGCCGGAAGCTTCCGGGTGATCCGCGCGGAACAGACCGAAGAACGTCCAGATCGCCGTCGCGCCCGGGGCGAGCTCGACCGGCGCAGACTGCAGTGCGGCGCAGCCGGCCTCGTGCTGGAGTCGCACGGAGGCCAGGCGGGTACCGAAGGGGATGGCGAACTGCCCGGCATCGCGATGCGCGGGTCCCATGAGCTGGCAGAAGTCGGTGGCATAACCGACGGCGCCTTCGAGACAGCCATGCGCCACCCAGGGATTGCGCCCGCCCTGCGCGAGGTTCTGCCGCCCCATGAGGACCGGGCCCATGCGCGGATGCCAGACGATGTGGTGGTCGAGGTATTGGCTCGCATAGGCCTCGTTATTCATGAGGAACCCGGGGTCGCCGAGGCCGAGATCCTGGATATGGACGATGTCGCAGGGAATGGGGCTGGCGCCGGTGTTGCGAAGGACGACGCGCCACAGCCACAGGCTCTGGGTCCTCTGCAGCTGCAGAGTCACCTGGTGAGCGAGCGGCAGCGCCTCCCCCTGCCACACGAACCGGCTCGCCGTCGCTTTTCCCGCTGTCGCTCCTTGGCGACAACAGGCGTCCGCATGCGCGAGCGGCACAATGGCCGGGTGATTCCCGCCAACGCGCGCGCACAAACGGGCCATCCCCGGCCCGACCGGCGAGCCGAAGGTGCGGTTGATCATGATGCGACCGCGCTCGTCGCGATGTTGCATGGCGAACAGCGCCCCGTTGGGCAACAGGCTTATCTCGAATCCCAGCGGGTTGCTGAGACGCCTCAGCCCGAGATCGTCCGGGCGCGGGGTCTTCAGAAGTTGGATCGCGGTCATTTTGTTCGGTGTACGATGCCTGCGCTGGGTGGTTTTCCTACCTTGACCGGCGCGCACCCGTAGTTGAGTCTCGACATACCCGTATGTGTTATGTGTTGGCAGCGGCGCGCTCTGACAGGCTCCATCGGAGCGGCGCGTGGCGGTGAGCGACTACACCGATGTCGTCGCCCGCTTCGCGGATGAGTTGGGCGCCGAGGTCTTCGCCAAGTTCGTTGCCTCCGAGGGCATCTCCTGTCACATAACCGGTATTGTGGAGAACGTCGACGCGGAGCGATACGGCGTGCGCGTGCAGCGCAATCGCATCGCCGACTTGAGGCGTGTCCTGCGCCTCAAGCCCCTCGGAAATACCATGGCGCCGCTCGCGGCGCAGTCGATGGCGCATCGGCTCGCCCGCGAGGGCATCCCCTGCTGCGTCACCAACGAACCCGAGCACCTCTTCGACGAGCCCCCGGCGACGACCGCGCCCGCGAGCAAACCCGGGCATCTGGTCGCCGTACCCGAGGCTTTCCTGTGGCTCGCCATGAGCATCCTCAACCTGACGACGCCAGGCGGCTACGAGCTCGCCGGTGTTGGTCCCGGGAAGCGGGCATCCTGAGCGGCTGATGCCCAGGTTGGGCAACCCCCCCGTGCCGTGGGCGTGGCCGTGAGCGCGTCAGTAATCTCCCTAGCGGCTCCGCCGTAGCCCTTTCGGCCTAGTGCGCATCGACACCCGGAAGGTATAGGTTGCTTTCCTCCGGGAAGAGCAATGAGAAGACAGATGGCGAAGGCGTACCTCGGTCCGCGGCCGCCCCTGGTGGCGGGCGCCGCGCGGCGCGCGCTGCGAGCCGATGAGCTGCTCGAGGCGGCTCTCAGGCGCCGCGGACGCCGGGACTTCGCTGACCGCTCCTTCATGGGTGGATTCGAGCAGCTGCTGACCTCCTGCAACGAGGAGGCGGACCTGAGCGTGCTCGGAGTTCACGCGCTGCGGATCGACCTGTTGCGCTGCCTGCGCAACCTGCTGCACTTCGATGAGATCGAGGCAACGCGTCCCGCGGTGCTGGCGCGGCCCATACGGGCGCCCGTCTTCATCACCGGCATGCCGCGCAGCGGCACGACCTTCCTGCACCGCCTCATCCTGCAGGATCCGGACACCATCGCCCCGCGACTGTTTCAGCTCGTCTATCCCGGCGCATCGCAGGGCAGCGGACTCGCGCGGGCATTGCGCCGGCGGTGGGTGAGCCTGCAGCTCGCGCTGTTCCGCATGCTCGCCCCCGAGCTCAACGCGCTGCATCCCGTTGCCGTGGACGCGCCCGAGGAATGCACCGACATCATTGCCCAGGTCTTTCAGAGCCTGCGCTTCGACGCCATGTACCGGGTCCCCTCTTATAACAGCTGGCTCGGGCGCAGCGGCTTCCTCGACGCCTATCGCTTCCATCGCCGCTTTCTCCAGCACCTCGATGCCGAGCTTCCCGGCAAACGCTGGGTGCTCAAGTCGCCCGACCACGTATTTGCGCTGGACGACATCCGGAAGGTGTATCCCGACGCACACGTGGTACTGGTACACCGCGATCCGGTGCGGGTGCTCGCCTCGGTGGCGAAGCTGACCGAAGTGCTGCGGCGTCCGTTCGCACGCAGCGTGGACCGGATGGGTATCGGCCGCGAGGTGAGCGCGTCCTGGATCGACGGGGCCGAACGGATGCGCCGCCTGGCATCGAGCAGTGCGGTGCTGCATCTCAACTATCGCCAGGTCATCGCCCGGCCGCTGGATGCGGTGGCGGCGGTTTACGCGCACTGTGGCATGGTACTGACTGCCGAGGCAGAACGGCGCATGCGCAGCTCGCTGCGCACCGCGGCCAACGTCCGCCGCCCGTGGCGCGATTACAAGCTGGCGGAATTCGGCCTCGAGGCACAGGTCCTGCGCGAGCGCTTCGACCGTTATATCGATACGTTCGCGATCGAGACCGAGCACCCCGGTCGGCCGGCAGGGACAGGCGCACCGGCCTGATATGCGCTGGAGCACGGCCGCCGCACTCCTGATCGGCGTGGCCGCGGCGGTTGCCGCGGTGATCTATGCGGGGGCCGGGGAGGTCGCGCATGCGATCCGGGGACTGCGCCCCAGCGGTCTCGCGGTCCTCGTGCTCATCCACGTTCCGATCGTCACCATGATGGGACTCGCGTGGTGGCTCGCCGCGGGTAAGCACCCACCGGCGACGCGGGGGCGCTTCGTGTTTGCACGCTTCATTCGCGACGCGACCGGGGAGCTGCTGCCATTCCTGCAGCTCGGTGGCGTCCTCTTCGGGGTACGCGCGCTCGGTGGCGGCCGCACGCTGCTGGTCGGTGCGGCTTCGGCGAGCATCGATGGCGTGATCGAGCTCACGGCGAAGCTGCCCTATGTCCTCGCGGCATTGCTCGCGCTGCTGATCCTGGCACCGCAGTCCCCGCTCACCCGGCCGCTCGCCCTGGCTCTGGCGACCACCGGCGTCTTCGTCGCGGTGCTGGTGCTCAACCGCCGCTTCCTCGTGGCCTCGCTGGACGCCGTCGCCCGCGCCATCCGCGCGCGCTGGCCTGCCGTACTTGCCCTGGATGAGAGCGAGGCCCGCGAGGGAGTGCGCGCCTGCTTCGATCACATCCTGAGTGCGCCCGGGCGTCTGGGTGGTGGGCTTGCCCTTCACCTCGGCTGCTGGTTTCTCGGGGCCGCTGAGGCCTGGGTCACCTTTCATCTGCTGGGGATGGATCTCGGGATCTGGCAGGCGCTGGCCGTCGATGGAACGGTCGCCGGGCTGCGCACTTTCGGATGGATGGTGCCGGCCGCCGCCGGAGTGCAGGAAGCGAGCTTTCTCCTCGCCGCCGCAGTCTTCGGTATCGACCCCGCCACCGCGATCGCCGCCTCCTTCGCCCGCAGGGGGCGTGATCTGGTGCTCGGAGCCGGCATCGTGACGGCCGCGCTGCTCGGCGGTGCGGGTCACCCCGCGAGACTCCCGCTCCTCCGGGCGCGTCAGCGGCCACACGCGCGCTGATCGCGAGACCTGCGGCGTGCACACCTCCGTTGCCGCGAGTGCCAGAGCTTCGCCCCTGGAGCGCCTGGTTGCTCTCTCCATCGCCGTGCCGTCGATTCTCGTGCTGCTGACGGTGCTCCTGTGCGCCCTCATGGCCCGCTACGTCACCGGCCACTTTGCGATGACGACGGATACCTACGCGTTGCTGTCGCCGAATCTTCCCTGGCGCATCCGCCAGGCAGCCTTCAACGCCGCGTTCCCGCAGGAGAGCTCCGACATCGTCGTCGTGATCGACGGGCAGACTCCGGAGTTGAGTCATGCGGCGGCCGCGAAGCTGGCGGCGAGCCTGCGCGCGCAAACGCAGGTATTCCGCTCGGTGCAGCAGGCGGACGGCGGCGCCTTCTGGGATCGCGAGCGGCTCCTCTTTGCCTCGATCGAGGACGTCAACAGCTTCGTCGCCCAGCTCCTGAAGGCCCAGCCGTTCCTCGGATCGATGGCGGGCGATCCCACGATGCGCGGTCTCGCCGACACACTCTCACTGACACTCAGGGGAGTGAATACCGACCCGGCCGCGGCGCAGGAGCTGCGTACTCCCATCCGCGCGCTCGCCGATGCGCTGCAGAGCCTCGAGGCGGGCAGGCGGCAGTTCTTCTCGTGGCGCACGCTGATCAGTGGCCACCCCGCCGATGCCCGCGAGCTGCGGCACATCGTGCTCGTGAACCCGATGCTCGACTTCGCCCATCTGCAGCCGGGCAAGCTGCCGATCGACACGATCCGTGGCACGGCCGCGCGGCTGCAGCTCGATCCGGCCCACGGGGTGCGCGTCCGTCTCACCGGGCCGGTGCCGCTGCAGGACGAAGAATTCGCGACCCTGGCGCAGCGCGCGGGGCTCATCGCCACGCTCGCCAGCGGCGCGATCGTCCTCATGCTGTGGCTCGCCGTGCGCTCGCCGTGGCTGATTGCCGCGATCCTGGTGACGACGCTCGTCGGTCTGCTGACGGCCACCGCCCTCGGCCTCGCCCTGTTTCACCGCTTCAACGTCATCTCCGTCGCCTTCATACCGCTGTTCGTCGGCATGGGAATGGACCTTGGCATTCAGTTCAGTGTGCGCTACCGGGCAGAGCGTGGCGGCGGCAGGGAGGTCGGCAGCGCCCTCCTCGCCACCGGGCGCACCATGGGGAAGTCGCTCACGCTCGCCGCGGCCGCCATCGGCGCGGGGTTTCTCGCGTTTACCCCGACTGCCTACTATGGCGTGTCGCAGCTCGGGGTGATCGCCGGCCTCGGCATGTTCACGGCGCTCGCGCTGAACCTGACGCTGCTGCCGGCGCTGATCGCACTGACCCGCGCCCCCGGTGCGCCCGAGCGTCCAAGCACGAGACTGGCGCTGATCGACAATTACGTGCTCGCCCACCGGGTGCTGGTGGTCGGTACCGGCGTCGTCGCCGCTCTCGTGTGTGCCGCGCTCCTGCCGTTCGTGCAATTCGACTTCAATCCCATCCATCTGCGCAGCGCCCGCGTGGAGTCGGTAGCAACGCTCGTCGACCTGTTGCAGGATCCCGACCTTTCGCCCAATACCCTCGAGGTCATCCGGCCGGATCTGGCCGCGGCGGATGACCTGGCAGTGGCGCTGCGCAGCGATCCGACCGTATACAGCGCACGCACCCTGTCGAGCTTCATTCCCACCGCCCAGACCGAGAAGATCGCGATCATCGCCGATGCGGTGAACCTCATTGATCTCACGCTCAATCCCATCGAAGTGGCGCCGCCACCGAGCGCTGCGCAGACCCGTGACAGCCTCAGACGGGCCGCCACGAGGCTGCGCGAGGCGGCGGCGGCCGATCCCACGCTGCGGGCGGACGCGCCGCGACTCGCGGCTGCATTCGATACGCTCGCCGCTGCCAGCCCTCAGAGGCAGGCCGCGGCCGAAGAGCTGCTCATCCCGGGCTTCGTCACGACCCTCGGGCAGATACGCGATTCGTTGCAGCCGCAGCCGGTCACCATCGCCATGCTGCCGCCCGAGATCGTGCGTGCGTGGCTCGCCGCCGATGGGCGCGCGCGCGTCTCCGCTCAGCCGCGCGGGAACTCCAACGACGACGTCGTGCTGCGCCGCTTCACGGCCGCGGGCCTGAAAATCGCACCGGACGCCACTGGCACGGCGATCTACCTCCAGGCTTACGGCCAGGCGGTAGTCGATGCCTTCATCGAGGCGGGAGTTCTGTCCTTCGTGGCCATCTCCGCGCTGCTGCTGTTCGCCCTGCGCCGCATACGGGATGTGGCGATCACCATGGCGCCGATCGTGCTGACCGGTCTTCTCACCATGGGGACCTGCGTGCTGATAGGACAGCCGCTCAACTTCGCCAACATCATCGCGCTGCCGCTGCTATTCGGGATCGGCGTGGCGTTCCACATTTACTTCGTGATGTCCTGGCGCTCGGGCGGTTCGCATCTGCTGACCTCGAGCCTGGCCCGCGGGGTATTCTTCAGCGCACTGGCGACGGCGACCGGTTTCGGCAGCCTGTGGGCCTCCAGCCACCCCGGAACTGCAAGCATGGGAAAGCTGCTGATGATCTCCCTGGTCTGGACCCTGACTTCGGCGCTGCTCTTCCAACCGGCGCTGATGGGACCGGGCCGGCCGCCGCCGGCGGCCGCCGCGCCTACTTCAGGAGACCATCGCTCGACTTGTTGAGATGCGCGATCAGCTCCGCAGCCCCGCCGGCGGCGAGCGCGGCGGCGAAGTCGGAGCGGCGCAGGGCGAGCTCGCTCACGCCGTTGGAATACACATCGAGAATCTTCCAGTTGCCGCCGGTCTCGTGCATCCGATACAGCAGGATGGCGGGGGTGTCGTGCGCAGGGATGATGCGTGTGCGCACCACCTTGTCCTGACCTCGCGTCAGCACGTTGTCGTCGATCTCGAATTTCTGCCCGTCGAAGTCGTGAAAATTATGGGTGTAGTTGGCAACCGTGAAACGGGTGAAGGCCGCGATCACCGCCGCCTGCTGCTCCGGCGAGAACCCCGACCAAGCGGAGCCCACCGCCAGCCGCGTCACCGCCGGCAGATCGAAAACCTGCTCGATCACCGGCTGCAGGGTGCGAAAGCGCTCGCTCGTGGATTGGGCCGCACCCGCCTGCATGGACTTGAGCAGCGCCGCGTGGAGCGTCTGCACCTGGGCCGCCGCCGGGTCGACCGCCGCCGCCTGCGCCAGCTGCGCGGCGTCGCCGATGGTCAGCGTGCACAGCAGTGTCAGGAGCCGGAGGATCATTGAAGCTTGGCCTCGGGGGCTGTGTTGGAAACGTCGTCAGGTGTTGTAATTCTAGTCGCCCGGTGCGCAGCGCGCACCGACCGCAGCCCTGGACTCGGGCGCGTGTCATGCAGTCGTCACATGCGCTGATTAGCTTCGCGTTCTGACCATCGGGTCAACATGGAGCGCCAGCTTGTTGCGTAAATCACTTCGGCGTCCGGAAAGCAGGATGAGCCGCGTCGTTGCGGTCAGCGGCGTCCTGCTGGTGCTCGTGCCGCAGTTCGCCCGGACCCAGGCAACACCAGCGCCGGCGCCGCCGCCACCTACCGAGACCGACATCGGACGCGTCACCACCGGCCCCGGTCAGGGCGAGAACGAGACGGTGGTGCCGAGCGCCACCACGACTCGCGCCGCTGCCCTCGAGGAGAAGAAGCAGGCTCCCAACATCATCGACGTTCAGCCGCTGAGTGAGATCGTCAAGCTGCCGGATGTCAACATGGCGGAAGCGCTGCAGCGCGTGCCGGGAATTTCCCTCGAGACCGATTCGGGCGAGGGCCGATTCATCAACATTCGGGGCCTGGATTCCGACCTCAACGCCAGCAGCTATGCCGGGGTGCGCCTGCCGGCATCCAACGCGGCATCGCCCTCCGGCGGCAACCGCGCCGTGGCATTCGATACCTTTCCGACCGGCATCGTCGGGGGAGTCGAGGTCACCAAGACCCTGCGTCCGGACATGGACGCCGAGGGACTCGGTGGCTCGATCAACCTGGTGCCGCGCACCGGCGCGCAGTACGGCGGACGGTCTTTCTTCGACGCCGACGTGGGGACCGGCTACGAGGCACTGCGCGAGACGCCGGTCTATCACGGCGAATTCAGTGCCGGGACGAGCTTCTCGGGCGGCGATGGCATCGGGGGTCTGTTCGCCGGAGCGGACGCTTTCAGCGTGGCGGTCACCGGGGTGATCCACTCGGACCAACGCGGCATCGACGATCTCGAGGAAAAGTATTCGGATAGCCAGCCCGCCGTGCCGGACAAGGTACTGAGCGATCTGCAGTTCCGCTGGTACAAGTATGGCCGCGAGCGCTACGGCACCGCCGCCAACTTGGATGCCCGGGCCACCGACAGTACTTCGCTGTATCTGCGGCTGCTGTGGTCCGGGTACCTCGAGCACGGCCGCAAGCACTACCTGGTGCTGAACGGCCTCGACTCGGGAAACGGACAGTGCTCGAGCCCGGCGGGGCAAGCCTGCTTCCAGGACCCGAGCAACCCGAACGGTTACGTAGCCTCCGGCGCCACGCTGGAACAGGATACGACCGACTCGGTCGAGCGCATCCAGAACTCGATGGCGATTCTCGGCGGCAGCAGCACGTTCTCGAGCTTCCGTCTCGACTACCACGGCTCCTACGCCGTGGGCAGCGACCGGTACTCACAGAGTCCCGGGAGCACCTGGACCTACGTCGACGCGAGCGGCAACCTGGTGTCGGTGCCGATCGCCTACGACAACAATACCAGCCCGAAGTACCCGACCTATCACACGCTCGATGGCACCGATCCCGCGAACCCGGCGCTCTACCAGTTGAGCAACATCGGCCTTGGACCCTCGTATGCCAAGGACGGCGAGTGGGCGGGTGCCATCGATCTGACGATTCCGACAGGGAGCGGCACGCACACGGCGGAATGGAAGTTCGGGCTGTCCGGACGCTGGCGCCACAAGACCTACGAAGCCACCTCACCGACGTGGACGCCGAACGGCCCTATCGGGTTGCCGCCCTATACCTTCGGTCCGCCCCAGATCTACTACAACCACAACTACAACATCGGGCCTTGGATCAACCTCGACCAGGTGGCGGCGCTGTATGGCGGCTCGAACGGCACCATCAGCGACGATCCGGCTTTCGACGCCTCCATGACTACCGATGATAACGAGGACGTGTATGCCGCATACGGCCAGTACTCCGCCCGCTTTGGCGACTGGGGGCTGCTGGCCGGTGTGCGCGTCGAGTCAACCCACGCCACCTATCGCGGCAATCTCTACAACAACGACAGCTGCGGGCCCGGGGCGCCGCCCAACTGCGACACCAATACACCCGCTACGGAATCGAACTCATACACCAACGCCTTCCCGACGCTGCAGGGTCGCTATTACTTCTCGGAGCAGCTGGTCGCGCGGTTGACCTATGCGAGCGGCATCGCGCGTCCAGGCTTCAACCAGATCACCCCCGGTGCGATGATCAGCGTCGTCAACCGAACGGTCACCATCGGCAATCCGGCGCTCAAACCGACCATCGGCCAGAATCTGGACGCGACGCTCGAGTGGTACCCGGGCGATGGTCAGGTTGCGGCGCTCGGGGTGTTCGGCAAGGTGTTCACCAACTACATCCTGCTCACGGAGCAGCAGTTCGCGAGCTACCCGTTCCCCGGGCTCGGCCCGGGAACCCCGGTGGTCGTCGACACCTATCTGAACGGGCCGGCACATGTCTACGGCGTCGAGGGGCAGTACCAGCAGCAGCTGCTCTTCCTCCCGCGCCCCTGGAACGGCCTGGGCTTCAGCCTCAACGGCACGGCAGTGGATTCCCGGGCCGAGATTCACCCCGGCATCTTTGGATTGTTGCCCTCCACGTCCAAGTTCACCTGGAACGCAGCGGTGTTCTACGAGAGCGGTCCACTCGAGCTGCGCCTGGCGGCCGATTATGTCGGCCAGAATCTTTTCGCCTTCGGGACGGTCACCTCGAACGCCACCGACGTATATTCGAGCGCCCGTCTCACCATGGACTTCGGCGCGAGCTATGTAGTGAGCCGGGCGGTGCGGGTCTATTTCAATGCCAAGAACCTGCTCAACACACCGCTCGAGTTCACCGAGGGCCCGAGCTGGTACCGCCCGATTCAACGGGAGTTCTACGACGTCACGTTGCTGGCCGGCGTCCGCCTCACTTTCGACTGAAGGTCCGCGGTTGCCACGGTCAACGCGTCGGAGCACTGCGCCCGCTCGCCTGCCGCGGGCACCGCACCTCGCGTGTGCGGTGGCGGCGCATGCCTTCGTTGTGGCGGCCGGCCTTGCCGCGAGCGCGGTCGCGGCCGCGACGACCCCGGTGCGCAGCGAGGGAGCGATCCC
>JAFAKO010000216.1 GCA_019235245.1 Gammaproteobacteria bacterium | reverse complement strand
CGATGACTGTGGCGCCGGCGGCCGCAAGCGCGCCGATGCCGGTGGCGAAGTCCGCGTCGGTGGGGCCCGCGGCGTAGAAGGCAAGCGCAGCGCCTGGGGCGACGTCGTGGATGATCTGCATCATCGCCCGACCCTCATCCGTAAACGGCAGCTGCAGCGGCTGGCCGTATTGCAAGCAGGTGGCCTCCGCCAGCACGTTGACGCTCGCGGGCAGGTAACCATTGGCCTCATCGAAGGTCGCATCGTCGTTGGGGAAGCCGTTCGGGGGCGGCGCATAGCCGTCCACCCCGGTCGCCGGGACTCCACTGCCGGGCTGGTCATAAACTCCGTAACAGTTGAAGCTGTCGGACAGGACGCCAACGGTCACGCCGCTGCCGTCGAGCCCGGTGTTACTGGCACGCAGTGCGGCGCTGTGCTGCGCGAAGTCGCCCTGGGAAGTGACCTGGACGCCGCGCGCCCGCGACATTGCGGCGCGCATCGAGACGAGCTCGCCGAGCCGTGCGGCGGCCATGAGCTGGTCGACCGGCAGGAGCCCCCCCACATCGTTCGAGTACACCGCCGGATGCTCGAGCCCGAGCGCGACGAGCGCGTCGCGCAGGCGTGCCGGATCGCCGCGGGTCACCGCATCGACGGCGATGAGCGGCGTCGCGCCGTTGGCGTTGCGTACGAACCGCGCCGCGGGGCTCAGCGAATGCAGGTCCTCGAGCGCGTGCTCGCTGCGCACCCGATCCAAGTGCCGCGTGAGATCGGCGAGCGCCGCATCGAGCTTCATCGCGGCGTGGCTGCGCAGTTGCGCTGCGCTGTGGCCGCCAAAGGCCATCAGCTGCGCGGGCGCTGGCGCCGGTGGCGATGCCTTCTGCCTTGGCAGCACCACGGAATCCGCGCACGGGATGGCGGCAACCGCCAGCAGCAGGAGCGACCACGACGCCAATGGAACGCGTTTCATCCGCATCATCCGTACCTGTCCTGTGAAGCGGGCAGCCGGCCTTCCTGGCCTGCGCAACGCCCGAGTCCGCACTGTAATGGTATTGGAGGAAGAGTGGGGATCAGTTGTGACGGCGGCCGTGATGCAGGGCGCATTTCCTGGCGGACCCGGCGAATCGCGCGGTTTTCGCGATTCTGCGACACCCGGCCAGGGCGGCAGCTAGCTCGCGCACCGCTCCTTGACGGGCACTCTGCGCCGCTGGCGCAGGGCGTAGACGCCAATGCCGATCCAGATGGCGTTCATCGCGGCGGACGGCAGCGCACCGTTCCAGCCGCTGTTCACGACGAAGCCGGCGGCGCCGAGGATGTTCATCAGGTGGTAGGTGAGCGACTCCGCGCGAAGCTTGCCCGCTGACAGCAGCGCGTAGGCGCCCAGGATGAGGGCCGCACCGACCCAGCCGATCACTTCGACGGCGAGTTTCATAGGTTCCCTGAAGCTCAGGCAGCTGCGGCTGCGGAGGTCGGACGGGCGTGCAGGGCCATGAAGATGAGCGCCCAGCCGCCAAATATCAGGTTTATCCCGAGGAGCAGGCCGAGCGCCCACGACGCCGTGCCTGGCAGGCCGAGGAACAGCAGCACCCCGAGCACGATGTCGACGATGCCGCTCGCGAGCATCCAACCCCAGCGCCCCGAGAGCGCGTTGCGGTGCTCGAGCGCGTACAGGATGCTCACGGCGCCCTCCGCGAGCAGGAACGCGATCAGCACGGCGGTGAGCGACAGCGTGCCGAGCAGCGGCCAGCCGAGCAGCAGCACCCCGGCCACGATGGCGATGACTGCCGAGAGCAGCGACCACCAGAACCCGGGAGCGTGCCGCGCACGGAAGGTCGAGACGAGACCGATCACGCCGCTCAACAAGAGCAGCCAGCCGAAAAATACGGTCGCCGCGACGGACGCGATGACCGGCGCGCACAGCGCCAGTATGCCGAGGATCACCAGCACGATGCCCTCGGTGAGGAACAGCACCCAGTGACGGCGCACCGCGCCGCCGATGCCGTGACCGGGTTCGCGAACATCACCGGAGCGAGCTGCAGCCATGAGTTAAGATCCGGAGCTGGAGGCGCCGGAGTATACGCCTGTCGATTGCAGCCGGCGTCGAGTTCAGGCGCAGGCGCGCGCGGCGACTTCGCCCTGGTCCAGCGGCTCGATCAGCTCGGGACCGTTGTTGCGCACCGAGTTGACGCGCGTGCTGACCGGATGCGCCACCATCACCTCCGCCGCGTAAGGCCGCAGCACGGCGCGGGCCTCGGCGTCGGTCCCTTCGAGCCAGGCCTCGTGATCCTCGCGACGCAGGATCGCCGGCATGCGTTGCGGATGGTTGCCGGCGTTGTGGATGTCGGCCATCAGCTCGTTGGCGGCCATGGTGATGTGCGCACAGCTCTCGATGACCGTCCCATCATCGCGCACGCTCGCATCCCACAATCCCGCGAACCCGAACAGCTCCTGGTCGGCGAGTGTGATCAGGTAAGGCGTCTTGCGTCCGTGCGCGTCGAGGTGCCACTCGTAGAAGCCCGAAGCCGGCTGGATGCAACGCTGCGCGCGCTTCCACGCGCCGCGAAACGCGGCGGTCGACTGGAACGTCTCGATGCGCGCGTTGATGGTGCTGAACTTGCCGGGCTGCCCGCGGGCAAAGGCCGGAATGAGTCCCCAGCGCACCATGGCAGCCGCGGGTGCGCCATTCTGCATCCGCATGATCGGCACCTGCTGGGTCGGCGCAATGTTGTACGACGCCGTGACCCACGCGGGCGGGCCGTGAAGTTGCCATTCCCGCAGGTACTTGTCCTGCATTCGCAGGATGTAACGCCCGCACATGTCGATTCAGGCGGCCGAGCGCTCGAGGGTTACCCGCTTCACCTGCACCCGGCTGTCATCGGGTAAGGCGTCATCGATCGCCATGCAGATCTCGGCGATATCATCGCGTATGGGCTCGTCCTCGCCCTGGAAGAGGTAATGGCCGAGGATCGCGCGTGCCCGGGTCAGCAGCGCCAGCAGCTCATCTTGTGACATCGGATTTCCCCAAAGACGCAGGCGTGGGCTTTGGAGCTCGAGAATACTATATCTGGTGCTCCTCGAGCAGGGCAGAACACG
>JAFAKO010000201.1 GCA_019235245.1 Gammaproteobacteria bacterium | reverse complement strand
GCTTCGCTATGTCCAGCCCGCAACGAGTAAACTTCATGCGACTCCCCTTGCTCTGTGATTGATAGAACTAACGTCTTCAATCTGGCACATCAGATGCCGTAGGAGCAGGGGGAGTCCATGTCATTACTATCGCCGGTTCGCTGTGTGCGCGCGGAGCCGACGCGCCCAACGCGCGACAATCGGGCCCGGCTACTGCCCCTTCCATACCGGCGGGCGCTTCTCGGAGAAGGCGCGGGTCCCTTCCTTCAGGTCCTCGGAGCGGATCACCCGCTGCACCGCGTCCAGGCTGTCGTGCAGCTCGAAGGCGGCATGCTCCGCCACCATTTCCGAATGGCGCAGCAGCTGCTTGATCGCGGGGAAGAGCAACGGTGGCCCCGCGGCCAGCTGCCGTGCGATCTCCCACGCCTTGGCGAGGCTCTGACCCTTCGGCACCACGTGGTTGGCGAGTCCCCAGTGCTTGGCCTCGGCGGCATCCATCCAGCGGCCGGTGAGGAGGAACTCCACCGCGACGTGATAGGGGATGCGCCGGCGCAGCTTGATGGTGCCGGCGTCGGCCAGCACGCCCACATTGATCTCGGGAAGAGCGAAGCGGGCGTGCTCTTCCATCACGATGATGTCCGTGCCGAGGACGAGCTCGAAGCCCCCGCCGCAGGCGATGCCGTTCACCGCGGAGATCAGCGGCTTGTTGAGATTGCGCGGGTAGTTGAGGCCCCCGAACCCTCCGACTCCCCAGTCCTCGTCCGACACCTCCCCGGCAGCGGCCGCCTTCAGATCCCAGCCGGGGCTGAAGAAGCGCTCACCCGCGCCGGTCACGATCGCGATGCGCAGCGCCGCATCGTCGCGGAAGCTCGTGAATACCTCGTTCAGACGGCGGCTCGCCGCCAGATCGATCGCATTCGCCTTGGGGCGATCGAGCACCACCTCGAGGATCGGGCCTTCGGTTCGGGTCCTGATGCCAGCGGACATACCGTAGCTCCTTGTGCGAACTGGGTGACTCAGGCGAGTCGTATCAGCGCGTCGACAGCCAGCGCGCCGCGGCCGCGCGGGCGCACGATGACTGGATTCAGGTCGAGCTCGACGAATCGCTCGAGATTCGCGGCGGCGAAACGCGTGCAGGCGAGCGCGGTCTCGATCAGCGCCGGCACGTCCGCCGCCGGCCGGCCGCGGAATCCTGCGAGCAGCGGCGCGGCGCGCAGCCTGCCGAGTGCCGCAGCGATGCCGGCCGCGGTGAAGGGGGGGAGCAGTGTCACGCTGTCACGCAGCAGCTCCGTCAGCACACCGCCCGCCCCGAGCACGAGCAGCAGGCCGAACTGGGGATCGACGCGCATGCCGATGAGTATCTCGGCGAGGCCGTCGGCGACCATCTCCTCGATGAGGAGCGTCGGCGAGAGTGCGGCAAGCCGCGCGGCGGCCGCGCGTGCTTCGGCGGCGGTGCGCACGTTGAGAACCACCCCACCGACATCCGACTTGTGCTCGAGAGCTGCGCCCGCGGCCTTGATCACCACGGGGAATCCGAGCCTTGCTGCGGCGTCAGCCGCCTCGGCCGCACTCACCACGCGCGAGCGGGGCACCGCGACGCCGTGCTCTGCCAGAAGCTGCTTGGCCTCGGGCTCCGACAGTGATCTCGCGGCACCGGCCACGGCGGCCGGTCGCTGCAGCTCGAGCGGCGCGCCAGCGGCCCACGCCGCGCCGATGTTCGCGGCGTGATCGATCGCCTCCAGCGCTTCGCGCTGGCCCTGCAGTGGCACCAGGCCCCAGCCGCAGCACTTCTCACGCACCGCGCTGCCGAGGGATTCCGGCAGCGAGGAAATGACGGCGGCGCGTGTCTCGGCGCCGGGAAGGGCCGCGGCGAATTCCTCGATCGCGCGCACGTAGCCGGTGTCATCGGCTCCGGCCGGCGGGCAGTCGAGGAGGAACGCCACCAGGTCGAATCCCGCCCGCTGCGCGATGCTGAACATCGCATGCTGCTTCGGGTAGTCGAACCAGATGTGGGTGTGGAAATCGAACGGATTGGAGATGTGCACGCGCTCGGAGAGCAGCGTGCGCAGCTGCGCGGCGTCCTGCGGGCGAAACGGCGGGAACTCGATGGCGAGGTTGCGGGCGGCATCGGCCGCCATCGCCGTGTCGCCGCCGGAAGCCCCCATGGCGAGTATCCGCCGGCCGCGCAGCGGGCCCCCGGCGTGCAGGAGCTTGAGGGTCTCGCAGAGCGTCGCGAGCGACTCGCAGCGTGCGATGCCGGCCTGCTCGCAGAAGGCGTCGAAGACGTTGTCGGCACCTGACAGGGCCCCGGTGTGGGTGCGCGCCGCCTCGGTGGAGGCCGCCGTGCGGCCCGTCTTGACGAGCGCGAGCGGCTTGCCGGCGAGGCGTGCCGCGGCCGCCGCGCGGGCGAAGCGCGGCACATCGCGCAGGCCCTCCAGATACAGGCCGATGGCGCTGATGCGCTCGTCCGCGCACAGGTGCTCGATCAGATCCTCCGCGGCGAGGCGCGTCTGGTTGCCCACGGTGAGCACGCAGCCGATCGGGAGCGAGCGATCGTTGAAGAGCAGGTTGAGCGCCACCGTGCCGCTCTGGCACACGAGTGCGACACCGCGCTCGCGCCGTTGGCCGACCAGCTGATCCGGCCAGAGCGCGGCACCGTCGAGGAAGTTCACGAGGCCATAGCAGTTGGGGCCGAAGAACGGCAGCTCGCCGGCACTCCTCAGGAGCTCACCGGTGAGCCGCCGGCCTTCCTCGGTCGCAGTCTCCGAGAAGCCGGCGGCGAAGCACACGAAGCCGCCCGCTCCGCGGCGTGCCAGGGCCGCGGCGATGGCGGGCACTTCGCGGTTCGGTGCGGCGATGAAGGTGGCATCGGGGCCGGCCGGCAGCTCATCGACCGAGCGGTAGTAGTGCTGCGCGGGAGAGGAGGGGCGCGTTGGGTGGACACGCCAGAGCTCGCCCGAGTATCCGATCACGCGGCTCGCCGCCTGGGCGGCATCCGCCCAGGTGCCGCCGATCAGCGCCACGCTCCGCGGCGCAAGCAGGCGTTGCAGCGCGGCCGAGCTCATGTGCGCGCGGGCGGGCGCAGCTCCATGCGCCTCGAGCCGGGGGCCTCCGGCGGCAATGCCGCGCTGTCGGCCTGCAGCTGCGCGAGCGCCGCGCTCACCTGCGGCGGAAAGGCTGCGCTCGCGACGCCATCGCCGCCCTGGCGTACGTGCAGCAGCAGCATCTCGGCGCTCGCGGCGACGCCGGGCCGGCCGCGGCGGCCGATCTCGAACGCGGCGTGGATGCGCTTGTGATCGGCGCCCACGATCCGCAGGCTCACGATGGCGGTGTCGGAGACGTGCACCTCCTGCAGATAATTCAGGTGCAGCTCGAGCGTATAGAGCGTGCAGCCCGTGCGGGTGCGGTACGCCTCATCGAGCCCGACCCGATCCATGAGCGCATCGCAGGCGAGGCTGACGATCAGCGCGTAATAGGCATCGCGCACGTGGCCGTTGTAATCGATCCACTCCGGCTGGACCGCGGTCTCGTAGATCGGAATGCCGGCCACGTCAGGAGAGCTTCAGCCGCTCGCGTGCCTGCGCCGCGGTGAGCACCCGTGCGCCCATCGCCTCGATGATGGTGCGCGCCTTCTCGACCAGCTGCGCATTGCTCGCATAGACCCCGCGCGAGAGGTACAGGTTGTCCTCGAGACCGACGCGCACGTTGCCACCGAGCAGTATCGACTGTGCCACCCACGGCATCTGCATCCGGCTCACGGCGAAGGAGGTCCAGACGCAGTCCGGCGGGAGGTAGTTCACCATGGCGAGCAGGTGGCCGACGTCGGCGGGAACGCCCCAGGGGATCCCGGTGCACAGCTGGATCATCGCGGGAGCGGGGATGAGGCCTTCCTTGACCATCTGCTTGACGAACCACAGATTGCCGGTATCGAAGATCTCGAGCTCCACCTTGACACCCAGCTCGCGCAGGATACCCGCACCCTCGCGGCAGTAGTCGGGCGTGGAGATATAGGCGCGGCTGCCGTCACCGAAGTTGAGCGTGCCGCAGTCGAGAGTTGCGATGTCGGGGCGGTAGCGACCCTCCTCGCACAGCTCGATCACATGGCGCATGCGCTCGCGCTGCGTCACGAAATCGCTCCCGGGCGCCGGGGTGTCTTCCAGGCCGCGCTGGCCGATGCAGATGTACCCCCCCATGCCGCAGGTGAGGTTCACGAGCACGTCGACCCCGCTCTCGCGGATGCGCTTGACCACCTCGCGGTAGTGGCGGGTCGCCATGCTGAAGGCGCCCGTCTCCGGGTCGCGCACGTGGATGTGGACGATGGCCGCGCCGGCACGCGCCGCCTCGACCGCCGAGGCGGCAATCTGCTCGGGAGTTATCGGACAGTGCGGGCTCTTGGTAACCTTGCTGTCATCGCCGGTGATGGCGCAGGTGATGATGACGTCGGAGTTCATGGCCGATCCTCGTCGCTGCAGCGCGCACCGCTGGTTAATATTATGGCTATAATAATATAAGTGCACGCCGCGCGCAGCTGCGCACGCAGCGAGGAGACTGGCATGAATACCAAACTGTTGATCGGCGGCCGGCTCGTCAGCGGGGAAGGCCCGGCGGACCCGGTGCTCGATGCGGCTACCGGGGCGGAGCTCGCCAGCGTGCCCGCCGCGACCGTCTCGCAGGTGGAGGAGGCGGTGCGGGCGGCCGAGACGGCCTTTGCCGGCTGGGGACGCACCTCCCCCCGGGAGCGCGCGCAGGCGCTGCTGCGCATCGCCGAGGATATCGAGGCCGATGCCGACGGCTACGCGGCGCTCGAGTCGCGCAACACCGGCAAGCCGCTCGCCGCAGCGCGCAACGACGAGATGCCCTCCATCGCGGACGTGTTCCGTTTCTTCGCCGGCGTGTGCCGCAGCCCGAGCGGGCTCGCGGCCGCCGAGTACCTGCCGGGGCACACCAGTCTCATCCGCCGCGACCCGATCGGGGTGGTCGGCTCGATCACCCCGTGGAATTACCCGCTGATGATGGCGGCGTGGAAGATCGCGCCGGCGCTCGCCGCCGGCAACACCCTGGTACTGAAGCCCTCCGAGATGACCCCGCTCACGACACTCAAGCTCGCGGCGCGCTTGGGCGAGCTGCTGCCGCCCGGGGTCATCAACGTGATCTGCGGCCGCGGCGAGCCGGTGGGCACGGCACTCGTCAGCCACGAGCGCGTCCGCATGGTGTCGCTCACCGGCTCGGTGGCGACCGGGCAGAAGGTGCTGGCGGCGGCGGCCGGCAACCTCAAGCGCACGCACCTCGAGCTCGGTGGTAAGGCGCCGGTGATCGTGTTCGACGATGCCGACCTCGAGGCGGTGGTCTCCGGTGTGCGCACCTTCGGCTTCTACAACGCCGGCCAGGATTGCACCGCGGCCTGCCGGCTGTACGCGGGCAAGCGCATCTACGAGCGCCTGGTCGCCGACCTCACCGGCGCGGCCCGCAGTCTGCGCCTCGGCTCGCAGCAGGAGGAGGGGGTCGAGATGGGGCCGCTCATCTCGCAGACCCAGCGCGAGCGGGTGGCGGCCATGGTCGCGCGCGCCGCGGCGACCGGACACGCCGAGATCACCACCGGTGGCAAGGCGCGCGCGGGTGCGGGCTTCTTCTACGAGCCGACGGTCATCGCCGGCGCGCGTCAGGACGATGAGATCGTGCAGCGCGAGGTGTTCGGGCCGGTGGTCTCGGTCACGCCCTTCAGCGATGCGGAACAGGCCATCCGCTGGGCGAACGACAGCGAGTATGGGCTCGCCTCCTCGGTGTGGACCCGTGATGTCTCGCGGGCCATGCAGGTGGCGGCGCAGCTGCAGTTCGGTGCGACCTGGATCAACACGCACTTCGCGTCGGTCAGCGAGATGCCCCACGGCGGCTTCAAGCGCTCGGGCTATGGCAAGGACCTGTCCGTGTACGCGCTCGAGGATTACACGGTCGTACGGCACATCATGGTGAAGCTCCAGGGGTGAGCGGCCGCGCGCGGCAAGCGGCGGCTGCGCGCGCTGGCGCCGCAGGGATCGTGGCGCTGCTGGCCGCGGCGCTGTCCGCTGGCTGCGGCACGGGCTCCGGCAGCGTGCCGGGGGAGCCCAGGGAGCTGCGCATCTACAACTGGGCGGATTACATCGGCAAGGACACGATCGCCGGCTTCGAGCGGCGCACCGGCATCCGCGTGATCTACGACACCTACGATGCCGACGAGACGCTCGAGGCGAAGATGATGGCCGGCGACGCCGGCTACGACGTCATCAGCACCTCCACCGATTACTTCAGCCGCCAGATCAAGGCCGGCATCTACCGGCCGCTCGACAAGGCGCTGCTGCCGAACTGGAAAAACCTCGACCCGCACGTGCTCGCCATCGAGGCGCAGGCAGATCCCGGCAACCGCTACGCGGTGCCCTACCTGCAGCACGTCAACGGCTTCGCCTACAACGTCGGCATGATCCGCGCCCGCATGGCGGATGCCCCGGTCGACAGCCTCGACATGCTCTTCAAGCCCGAGGTCGTCCGGCACTTCGCCGATTGCGGCGTCACCTTCCTCGACTCGGCCGAGGATGTCCTGCAGCTCGCGCTCAATTACCTGCACCTCGACCCCAATACCCGCAGCCCGCAGGATTATCAGCAGGCCGAGAAGCTGCTGCTTGCCGTACGGCCCTACGTCCGGGCCTACGATTCGACCGAATACATGAACGGGCTCGCCAACGGCGAGTTCTGTATCTCCATGTCATGGTCGGCGGACTACGCGACCGCCCGCGCGCGCGCCGCAGCCGTGGGTCTCGACATGCCGCTCGCCTTCACCATTCCCAAAGAGGGCGCCAACGGCTCCTACGACGCCTGGCTGATTCCGGCCGATGCACCCCACCCGCTCGCTGCCCACAGGTTCCTCGACTACATGCTCGAGCCGCGGGTAATCGCGGCCGTGACCAACGACATCCACTACGCCAACGACAACGCGGCGGCCGATCCTTACGTCGCGCCGCAGATCCGCGCGGATCCGGTGCTGTACCTGCCCGCGGCGGTGGAGGCCCGGCTGTATCACGCGGTCGAAGCGGGCCCGGCGCTCGAGCGGCTGCGCACCCGCACCTGGACTCGCATCAAGACCGGACTGTAGTGCCGGGCGCCTCCAGCGCCCGACGCCGCTCGCCTCGCAGCATCAGCCCGCGCGCGGCGACGATGCACACGCCGACACCGCAGACGATGAGGCTCGCGAGTGCGTTGATGTCGGGACTCACCCCGAGCTTCACCTTGGAGTAGATGACCATCGGCAGCGTGCTCGCGCCGGGGCCGGCGACGAAGCTCGAGATCACCAGGTCATCGAGCGACAGCGTGAAGCACAACAGCCAGCTGGAGATGATCGCCGGGGCGATGATCGGCAGCGTGATTTCCATGAAGGCCCGGGCCGGTGTCGCCCCGAGGTCCTGCGCCGCCTCTTCCAGCGAGCGGTCCGCGGCCTGCAGCCGCGACTGCACCGTGATGGTGACGTAGGCGGTGCAGAAGGTGACGTGCGACAGCACGATGGTGGTGAAGCCGCGGTGCGGCCAGCCGAGCACCTGCACCATCGAGACGAACAGCAGCAGCTGGGTGATGCCGGTGATGATCTCGGGCATGACGAGCGGCGCGTTCACCATCCCGGTGAGCAGCAGCCGCCCCGGGAAGCGCGCGAAGCGCACCAGCGCGGTCGCTGCCAGCGTGCCGAGCACGATCGCCGCGGTCGATGCGGCGAGTGCCACCTCCACCGACAGCAGCGCCGCCGCCAGCAGCTGCCGGTTGTGCAGCAGCTGCGCGTACCAGGCGGTCGAGAAGCCGCCCCATACGTTCACCAGCGGCGAGGCGTTGAAGGAGTAAGCGATCAGCACCAGGATCGGCACGTACAGCAGCGCGATGCCGAGGAACAGCACTGACAGCAGGGGCAGCGACGAGCGGCGCTCCATGGTGTGCGCTCAGGCCTCGAGCTGGCGCACGTTGTAGTACTGATAGATGGCGATGGGGCCGACCAGCAGCAGCAGGAACGCGATGGCGACGGCGGAAGCCACCGGCCAGTCGTGATTGCCGAAGAACTCATCCCACAGCACCCGGCCGATCATCAGCTGGTTCGGGCCGCCGAGGAGCGAGGGGATGACGAATTCCCCGACCGCCGGGATGAATACCAGCATCGAGCCGGCGATCACCCCGGGGATCGACAGCGGCAGGGTGATGTCGAGGAAGGCGCGCCACGGCGTGCTGCCGAGGTCGGCGGCGGCTTCGAGCAGGGTCGGATCGAGCTTCTCGAGCGTCGCGAACAGCGGCAACACCATGAAGGGCAGATAGGAATAGATGATGCCGAGGTAGACCGCGACGCTGGTGCGCATGATGCGCAGCGGCTGGCTGATGAGACCCAGGTGCAGCAGCGTCGTGTTGAGAAAGCCGGTGTCGCGGATGATGCCCTCGAGGGCATATACGCGCAGCAGGAACGAAGTCCAGAACGGCAGCATGATGATCAGCAGCAGCAGCGCCTGGGTCGATTTGCGCGCCCGCGCTATGGCGTACGCCATCGGGTAACCGAGCAGCAGGCAGATCAGCGTGGAGAAGAAGGCGGTACGGAGCGAGTACAGGTAGGCGACGCCGTAGACCTCATCGGTGAGGAGATAGCGGTAGTTGCCGAGGCTGATCGCGAGCCGCAGATGATGATCGGGCGTGAAGGAGATGACGTCGGTGAACGGCGGCACCCTCGGGGCAGCCTCGGCGAAGCTGATCTTGAACGCGAAGGCGAACGGCACCAGGAAGAATATGACCAGGAACAGCAGCGGCGGCAGGATGATGAGCCATCGGCCGGGAGCCCAGGTGCGTCTCATGTCTTATGCTACGGACAGTGCCTGCGCGCTATTGTGCGGGATAAACTTGCGCGCCGTACAGGCGCACGCCGCCAACACGCGCGCAGTGCCAACCTCGAGGAGACAGCAGTGGGTCGGCCGTCCCAGCAGAGAGCCTCGGTGAGCGCGCATCCGGCGAGCGGCGGCTCGCGCATCCGCCAGCGTCAGCGGCAGCGGCTGATCGACGCGTGCATCTCGGCGCTGCACATGTACGGTCCCTCGCGCACCACCGTCGAGAAGGTGGTGGCGCTCGCCGACCTCTCGCCGGGGATCGTACGCTTCTACTTCGACTCCAAGGCGGCGATGCTGGTGGCATCGCTCGAGTACCTCGCCGCGGAGTTCGCCGAGCGGGTGCTCGTGCCGGTCGGGCAGATGAAGGACGACCCGGTAGAGGCGCTGCGGCTGCTGGTGAGACTCTATCTGGATGCCGAGGTTGCGAGCCCGCGCAAGGTGTCCGTCTGGTATGCATTCTGGGGCGAGGCGAGCGCGCGCCAGGAATACCAGGATATCTGCGGCAAGAAGGACGAGGAGTTCGCCGCGCTGGTGCGCGAGCTCATGGAGCGCATGATCGCGGCGAGCGGTGCGAGCCACCTCGATGCCGATGCCGTGGCGCTCGGGCTGATCGGCGTGCTGGAGGTGCTGTGGCAGGGGATCGCTTTCCAGAGCGAGGCGAACGTCGATCGTCCCGCGATGGTGGCCCGTTCGCTGCGCTATCTGAGCTCGGTCTTCCCGGGCGATTTCGCCGAGCCACGCGCTGAGCCCGCCGCTGCGCCGCGTGTGGCGCCGAGCGAGGAGCGGCTGCCGGCCCGCGCCTATCGGGACGAGGCGCTGCTCGCCGCCGAGCGCGAGCAGCTGCTGCGCCCGGCCTGGCAGGTGCTCGGGCACGAGGCGGAGCTGCGGGTTGCCGGCGACTACCTGAGCGGCGATGTGGCCGGTGAGCGCGTGCTCATCGTGCGCGCCGAGCGCGGCAGGCTGTACGCGTTCCGCAACGCCTGCCGGCGGCGTCCGCACGCGCTGGTCGGCGCGCGCCGCGGCCACCTGAAGAGCGCGCTGCAGTGCGCGCCACACTCGCTCACCTACAGCTTCGACGGCCGGCTCGTCTCCGGCTCGACCGCGGGGGACCTGGCGCCGCTGCCCCTGCGGCGCGCCGGCGGGCTGCTGCTGGTGCGCGCCGCTGCCGACCTCCTCGCGGCGCCTGCGGGCCTGGACGACTCCGTATGGGGAGCGTTTGCGGTACTCACGCCCCGCGGCATCAGCGAGCAGGAGGTCGCCGCCGACTGGAAGCTCGTGGTCGAGCAGTGGCTCGAGACGCCGTTGCCGCAGCAGAAATACATCGCGCCGAACCAGCTGCTCGAGGTGCGTACCGATGGCGCGCGCATCCTGCAGGTGGTGCCGACGACGGCCGGCCGCAGCCGTCTGCGCCGTTTCGAGTTTGCGCGCGGCAGCCCGGCACGACGCCACGGGCGCGCTCGCCGCGCCATGCCGCGGGCCGATGACTGGGTCGCGCAGCAGATCGCGCTCGCCGAGTCGACGCAGGCCGGCCTCCTGGGCATGAGCGGACCCATGATCGAGAGCGGCGCTCTGCCAGCAGCGCTCGCGCGCTTCCGCGCGCAGTGCGCGGCACTGCTGCGGGAAACGCTGGCGCCGGGCAGCGCGCGCTGAGCTCAGGCGAAGCGCGGCGGCCGCTCGGGCCGCTCGATCTCCGGGATGCGCGCGCGCAGCAGGTCGTGGAACTCGAGCATCCACACCTCGATGCGCGACAGCGGTCCGGGGCGATAGGCGCTGTCGTTGATGCCACGCTGCAGCCGCTCGCACAACTGCTTGTCTTCCTTGTTGACCTGCATGTTGATGCGGTTGCCGAGCCAGCGGATCAGGCGCATCTCGCGTCGCTCATCGGGCAGCCCGAAGGCCGCGCCGCGGATCACCGTGCGGCCCGGACCGTTCGGCAGCACCTGAAAGAAATCCAGCTGCTCCGGCATGATGTCGAGGCCGATGTTCGGCAGCAGGCTGTAGAATCGCCAGCTGCGTCGCTGCGGCTCGGGCAGATGCGGAGCCGTCACGGCGGCGACGTGTTTCTGGTAGACGCGCTCGCTCCAGCGCGGCGAGGGCGCCTCGCGCATCCAGCTGAAGCCGCGCGCGATCCCGGGCACCCCGCGCTGATCCTCGTAATCCGGAGTGAACAGGCGATTCAGGCCCGGATGGCCGATCGGCACGTGGTAGGACTCGAGGTAGTTGTCCATGGCGATCTTCCAGTCGACCTGCCACTCCTCGAGATACAGCGGCTGCGTCGGGACGAGCTCGGCGAGGCGGTACGGAGCAAGCTCCTCCATGAGCGGCGCCCACACCGTGGAGGGCGCCGGGGGCGGCTCCGCCGCCAGGCACACCCACACGAAGCCGAGTGCTTCCTCGATGTGCACTGCCTCGAGACTGTGCTGACGCAGGTCGAGGCCGGGGAAGCTCTCGCGCGCCGGCGTCGCGAGCAGCGAACCGTCGTAGCGATAGGTCCAGCCGTGGTAGGGGCAGGTGATGCGTCCGTGGCAGTGGCCGCTGCCCTCGAGCAGCCGCGTGCCGCGATGGCGGCAGACATTGCGTAACGCGCGGATCGCACCCCCGGCATCGCGCAGCACGATGACGCTGTCGGTGCCGAGCTCGAAGGTGATGAAGTCCCCCGGCCGGGGTATCTGGCTCAGGTGGCAGGCGATCTGCCAGCTCGGCTTGAGTATCCGCTCGATCTCGAGCCGCGTGAGCCGCTCGTCGTTGTAGACCCAGGCCGGCAGCGAGCGGGCGTTCCAGCTGCCTTCGGCCTCGGGAGTGCGGTGGGCGGGGGCGTTCATGGCGGCTCTCTCCCGGGGCAGGTATACAACCGTATAATTCTACCTCAAAAAACTATACGACCATATAGACGCCCACCGCCGGCAGGTGGTAACGTGGCGGGATCGCCTGTTGGGTCAGCAACTTACGGAGCAGGGGGTGACCATGGCCCGGACGCTTGCCCGAAATCACGAGCACTACCGCCGCGCGCTGACGCGCCTGCCGCTCGGCGTCGCCTCCAATTTCCGCTTCTGGGGCGAGGAGCGCACGATCTACATCAAGCAGGGGCGCGGCGCCCGCGTCACCGATCTCGATGGCAACGTGTACGTCGACTATCGCCTCGGCTATGGCCCGGCGATCCTCGGCTACGCCGATCCGCGCGTCGATGCCGCCGCGCGCGAAGGCATGGAGGTCGGCGGGGTGTTCGCGCTCTCCACCGAGCGTGAGTACCGCGTGGCCGAGCGCATCGCGAGCATGGTGCCGGCGGCGGAGCTGGTGCGTTTCTCCAACTCGGGGACCGAGGCGGTGATGGCCGCGCTGCGCCTGTCACGCGCCTACACCAGGCGTGACGACTACGTGATCCTCGAGGGCAGCTACCACGGGCTCTTCGATGCCGCCATGTGGTACACGCCGATGGAGAAGTGGTCGCAGGTCGGCGATCCGGTGGTCTATCCCTACAGCGAGGGCGTACCGCTCGCCACGCGCAACTTCGCGCACTTCGTCCAGGCGAACGACGCCAACCAGCTCGAGGAC
>JAFAKO010000198.1 GCA_019235245.1 Gammaproteobacteria bacterium | reverse complement strand
TAGCCGATCGAGAGCCACCACTCGCCGACCTTGTGATTCAGGTCCGCCTCGAGCGCGGTTAAAGTGGGGTTCGCCAGAGTCTCGCTGAACCGGGCCTTCGCGATGCCGGTGATCGTGGTGTTGGTGGCGAGTGGACCGGTGACATCGAGCTCCGTCCAGAGCTGCGTATCCGGCTCTCCCGTGCCACCCCACGCGGGAAGCGGCGCGAGGAGTGCGGCCAGCGCAAGGCGCAGCAGCGGATGGCGGCAGCTTCCCCTCAGTGAGCTTCCCACGTCCCGCCCGGGACTCAATCGGCCTCATGTCCGGCCGGATCCTGATTTGCGCCGGACAATGCCAGCTTTCGGGCGCGGGTCGCAACCCGCTCGCTGCGCTGCACCCGGAAGGGGCGCCCTGACCGCGAAACTCGCCGCAACGAACTGCGACACGCGCCCGCCGCCGTCCGTCGGTGGCATTATGTGAAGCCTGCCGGCGGGGCCGTCATCCGCCGCCGCGCCTTCCGCGTTCGATGCATAGTAGGAAGAGGTGTGCCGCGGATGAGTCGTACACGGAGCGTCTGGGCCCTGCTGGCCCTTGCGGGCCTCGCGGCCGGTAAGGCGACGGCGAGCGCCACGGATGCCCTGTCCGCCGTGCAGGTGCTGCGCGAAGGCGGATGCGGCGGGATCATGCCGGCGATGAGAGCGCTGCAACACGAGCTGGCGCTTGATGCCGTCGCCCGGCAATGGGCCGAGGGTCTGCCGCTCGCGGCGGCGGCCGAGCGTGGCGGCTATCCCGCGCTGGCGACCTCGGGGCTGCACGTCACGAGCACCGACGGCGGGATTCTCGAGCTGATGCGGCGCTCGGCGTGCCGCACGGTGACCGGCCAGGGGCTGCGCGCGCTCGGCGTGTTCCGCCGCGGCAGCGACAGCTGGATCGTGATGACCTCTGACTACCGCGCCGTGGGACTACCGGTGACCGCGAGCCGTTCCCCGCCGGTGGTCTTCCCGCCTGCGGCTCCGTTGGCTCCGGCTGCGCCACCGGTCGTGGCTCCTTCCGCAGCCGCTACGCCGCTCGCCGCACCGCGCAGCACCGCACCCGCGGTACTCGCCAGCGAGGCGCTGCAGCTCGTCAACGAGGTCCGCTCGCGCGGTACCCGCTGTGGCCAGCACGCTTTCGGGCCCGCTCCGCCGCTGTCGCTCTCGGGCACGCTCGGCACCGTTGCCTTCGGGCACGCCGCCGACATGGCCGACCACGACTACTTCGAGCACCGCGATCTCAACGGACAATCGCCCGCCGACCGCGTGCGCGCCGCCGGCTATCGCGAGAAGCTCGTCGGCGAGAACATCGCTTACGGACCAAAATCCGTGGAGGAGGTGGTGCAGGGCTGGCTCGACAGCCCAGGACACTGCGAGAACATCATGGATCCCCGGTTCGCCGAGATGGGAATTGCCTCCGCGAGCGGCCGCACCGGCCGTCACGGCCTCTACTGGGTGCAAGTGTTCGCCGAGCCGCAGGCTTGAGAACTCACTTCTGCAGCGCGGCGACTCCGGCCTTGCAGACGGCCTCGTCCTGCGAGCCCGTTCCGCCGGAGCAGCCGATCGCGCCGATGATCCGCCCGTTATCGACGATCGGGATGCCGCCGCGCGAGGCGATGACCCCATCGAGCGTCATCACGTAATGCGAGCCGTTGGTCTGTATCGCGCTCTCCCACGCCTTGGTCTCGCGGCGGAAGGTGACGGCCGCGCGAGCCTTGTGCTCGCAGATCGGTATCGAGGCGAGCTGTGCACCATCCATGCGCTGAAATGCGACGAGGTTTCCGCCGGAGTCCACCACTGCGATGTTGAGCTTCCAGTCGTGCTTGCGGGCCTCGCCGATCGCCGCAGTGATCGCGACGGTCGCGCGTTCGAGCGCGATCGGCGCACCGTAGGGCGTATCGAACGGCATCTTGTCGGGCACCGTGTCGAGCGGGTTGGCGGCGGACGGCGCCGCGGCTGCGGGTTGCTGCGCGCCGGCGTCGGACGCCAGGAGCAGCATGGCGGTGAGGACCGCGACAACCATGACGTGCATGGCATTTCTCCGTGGTGTTGTTGCAGCTGCCGCTCGGGAACTGCAGCCTACGCCAACAGCGCGGCTGTTGCCTCGCTAAAATGAAACGCGCGCGCTGCGGTGTTGTCTCAACAGCTGCGGACTCGCCGCTCCGTCGCGTAAGGAACATCATGCAGTACACACGACCCGTTCCCGTAAGTGCGCTCCTGGTCGGCTTGCTGACGCTGTCCATCGGTTCCGCCGCGCTGGCGCAGGCTCCGGCGACAGCCCCGCAGCCGAGCTGGGGCATATGGGCGCCGAAGGAGTTGCGCTTCACCTACATGGGCTTCACCTCGCATTACTCCTGCGATGGCCTGCGCGACAAGATGCGTGCCATTCTGCTGCAGCTCGGTGCCCGCCCGGACCTCAAGTTGCGCGAGGTCCCGTGCGCCGGAGGCGCCGGCCGACCTACCGAGTTTCCCGGCGTGACCGTGAACATGAACGTGCTCACCCCCTTCGACCCGGCAAGCTCCAATGCCACGGCGACGCCGGTGCCGGCCCACTGGAAGACAGTCGTGATCAGCACCGACATGGATCCGCTGCGGGAAGCGGGCGACTGCGAGCTGATCGAGCAGGTGAAATCGCGGGTGCTGCCGCTCTTCCATGCGCGCGCCGTCGATTACCGCTCGACCTGCATTCCGAATCAGCTGCAGGTCGGAGGGACGCTGCTGAAGGCCGACGTCCTCATCGCCGATGAGCCGGGCACGCCGCCACCGGGCGCGCAGGCTCCTGCGCCGCCGCCCGGCACAGCGCCCGCGCCGAGGTAGACTGGTGACGGCAGCCGGGGCGCAGCGGGCTCCCTACACCCTCATCGCGCTGCTCGCGACCGCGCTCCTCATCAACTATGTCGATCGCGGCAGTATCTCCATCGCCGCACCGCTTCTCGAGAAGGAGCTCGGCCTCACACCGTCCCAGACCTTCCTCGTGCTCTCGGCCTTCTTCTGGGCCTACGTGCCCTCGCAGCCGCTCATGGGCTGGCTCGCGGACCATCTCGGAGCGGCGCGCGTGCTCGCCGCAGGCTTCGCGCTGTGGTCGGTCGCGACCTTCCTCACCGGCCTTTCGGCCGGCATTTTCGGGCTCGTCGCGCTGCGTCTGCTGATGGGAGTCGGCGAGTCGGTCTTTTACCCGAGTGCGCTCGCGCTGCTCGCGCAGCGCGTCGCCGATGCCCACCGCGCGCGCGCCACGGCGGTGATGCAGTTCGGCGCGGTGGCGGGCCCGGCGCTGGGCGCCTATGTCGGCGGCATGGTGATGGTGCGCTACGGCTGGCGGGGGATGTGCATGGGGCTCGGGGTTGCCTCACTCCTGTGGCTCATACCCTGGGTGAGGCAGCTGCGCATTCCGCCGCCGCAGCTCGAGATGCGGCGCACGGGCGATGGCGGACCGTCCTTCGCGCTGATCCTGCGCCAGCGGGCATTGTGGGGCACGTTGCTCGGTAACTTCTGCTCCAACTACGGCTTCTATTTCGTGTTCACCGCGCTGCCGCTCTACCTGGTGCACGAGCGCGGTCTCTCCCTCACCGCCATGACCCACGTCACGAGCGCCTTTTATCTGATGGACGCGCTGAGCGTGCTCGCGACCGGATGGCTGCTCGATGGCTGGGTGCGCCGCGGCGCGAGCCCGAGCCGTGCCTACAAGACGGCACTGTCACTCAGCGCGGGTGGGGTGGGCGTGTGTCTGATCGCAGCGAGCGGCGCGGGGGCCGCGGCGGGCGTCGGGCTGCTGCTCGCCACTGCGCTCGCGGACGGTCTCAACAGCCCCTCGGTGTGCTCGGTGACGCAGCGTTTCGCGGGGCCACTCGCCACCGGGCGCTGGATGGGCGTGCAGAACGCCGCGAGCAACACCGCCGGAATCATCGCTCCCATCGTAACCGGGACACTCGTCGAGGCGAGCGGCCACTACACGCTGGCGCTGTGGGTGACGGGCGGCGTCGCGCTGGTCGGGCTGTTCGCCTGGCTGGTGATCGTGCCGTTCGTGGAGCCGGTGGACTGGAGCGCCCAGGGCGCGGCCGCGCTCGAGGCACCCGCACAGGGCTGAGCGGCGCGAGGCGGCGCGCGCTCTCAGTAAGGGAAGGTGCGGGCGCGCTGCTGGTCCTTGATGATGTCGCGCGCCGCGAGGTAGAGGTGCGCGGTGGCCCAGAATCCTGTCGGCACCAGGCACAGCATCGCGAGGCGCAGCGAATCCGCGTTCGATGCCGTCGTGCGCCCGAACCAGTCACTCAGCGCGCCGATGAGCGGTGGTGCGATCACCAGATTGCCGAGATTGGCGAGGAACAGCACCATGGCGCAGAACATCGCGCGCATGCGGCACTGTGCCAGGTTGTTGAGGAGCCCGAAACCCGGTCCGATGTAGAAATAGATCGCCGGTATGAATATCCACAGCATGGCGCGCGCGAGCGCGAGGTCGCGCGTGTAGTACACCACGCCTGAGGCGACCGTGGCGATGCCGATCCCGGCCGCGAGCAGCCAGACGATGCGGCGCGCGTCGACCATGCTGCTGCGGGCCATGAGCCAGCCGGTCGCGACGGTGGCGAGGCCGCCGCCCCACAGGTGCATGTTCTGCGTGACCGCGGCGGCCTCGCCGACGCTCAGGTGGTACGTGCGCTGCAGAAAAGTCGGCGTGAAGAACATCAGGCCCCAGCCCCAGAGCGCGCAGACCGCCGTACCCATCATCACGTGCACGGCCGAGCGCTGCTGCCACCAGAACCGGAGCGTCTCGGTGAAGGAGGGCGCCGCGCCGTCATCGCCCGCATCGAGGCAGCCGCGCGCGGGCTCTCGCACGGTGAGCCACACCGCCATACCCGCGAGCACTCCGGGCACGCCGAGCGCGAAGAACACCGCCCGCCAGCCGTAGCGGTCGGCGATGGCACCGGCGACGTTGTAGCCGACCCAGGCACCGATCGGTGCCCCGAGCGAGAACACGGTGAGCGCCATGGCGCGCCGGGTCGCCGGAAAATAATCCGAGAGGATCGAGTTCGCGCCCGGGGTCCCGCCGGCCTCGCCGATCGTGACCCCGACGCGCGCGAAGAAGAACTGCCAGGAGGTGCGGGCGAGGCCGCAAACCGCGGTCATCGCGGACCAGAGCACCAGACACACGGCGACGAGCTTGCGACGGTTGTAACGGTCGAGGAGATAGGACAGCGGGAATCCCAGCACCACGTAGAACAGTCCGAAGGCCGCGCCGGTGAGCCAGGCAACGCCCGCATCGCTCAGGTGCAGCTCGATGCGGATCGGATCGAGCACGGTCGAGACGACGTAGCGGTCCGCGATGCTGAGCGTGTACACCAGGCACATCATGATGAGCACGTACCAGCGCGCGAGCAGCGTGGTCGCGGGTACGGTCGCCGCACCGCGCAGTTCGCCGACGCCTGAGGCCACGCTCGAATGCAGCTCGCTCATCGTTCCCCGCCTTGACCCGCCACGCAGGTTAACCCGCCGCCGTCCGGCTGTCCTCAAGAATGAGGTCGGCCGCTTTCTCCGCCAGCATGATGGTCGGTGTGTTGGTGTTGCCCGAGGTCACGTTCGGGAAGCTGGAGGCATCGGCCACGCGCAGCCCCGCAGCCCCACGCACCCGCAGTCTCGCATCCAGCACCGCGACGGCGGAATCGCCCCCCATGGCGCACGTGCCGCTCGCGTGGAATACCGAGCCTGCCCGCTGGCGGAAGTCCGCGAGCATTTCGGCGTCCGCCTGCACCGCTGCGCCCGGCAGGTGCTCGCTCTCGGTGACGGCGGCAAGCGGCGGGGCGGCGGCGATGCGCCGCACGGTCCGGGCGCCATCGCTCACGTCCTGCACATCCGCGGCGGTCGACAGTGAGTTCGGCTCGATGACCGGGCTCAGGTGCGGATCCGGAGAGCGGATGTGCACGCTGCCGCGGCTCGTCGGCCGGCAGGTGTTGTACGACATCAGGAACCCGGGCCAGGGGTCGGGATTCGTGAGGCGGCGTTTGCCCCGCGGACCGGAGGTCGTCGCGCTGTAGCTCGCCGGATTGAAATAGATGTGGAGGTTCGGGCGGGTGAGCTGCGCGCGGCTGCGCAGAAAGGCGCCGGCCTGATTGACGCTCATCGCGAGCGGACCGCCACGCGTGAACGCGTAGCGCACCGCGGCCTTCAGCTTGCCGAGGAAGGGGGCGAGCTCGTCGTTGAGCGTTGGCACGCGCGAGCGGTAGAAATAGGAGCAGGCGAGGTGGTCCTGCAGTCCGACGCCCACCGCCGGGGAGTGCGCGACCACCGGAATGCCGAGTTGCTGCAACCGCCGCGCATCGCCGATTCCCGATAGCTCGAGCAGCTGTGGCGAGTTGACGGCGCCGCCGGCGAGCAGCACCTCGCGCCGTGCCCACACCTGCTGGCGCGCGCCGGCGCGCTCATACTCCACGCCCCTGGCGCGTGTGCCCTCGAACAGCACCCGGGTGGCGAGCGCATGCACACGCACCTCGAGGTTCGACCGGCGCATCGCCGGGCGCAGGTAGGCGCTCGCGGTGGAGACGCGCCGGCCCTTGTGGATCGTCACCTGCCAGAAGCCCGCGCCCTCCGGTTGCGCGCCGTTGAAATCGCGGGTGTGCGGAATATCGAGCGCGCTGCAGGCGGCGATGAAGGTATGGCACAACGGGTGCACGTGCGCTGATACGTCGCTCACGTGCATGGGACCTGTGGAGCCGTGGAACTCCGAGGCTCCCCAGCAGTGGTTCTCGAGCTTGATGAAGTACGGCAGAACCTCCCGGTAGGACCAGCCGGGATTCCCGGCGGCTGCCCAGTCATCGAAGTCCCCGGGCTGGCCGCGTACGTAGATCATGGCGTTGATCGAGCCCGAGCCCCCCAGCACCTTCCCGCGCGGCCAGTGCGCGCGACGGTTGTCGAGCGCGGGGTCCGGCTCCGCCTCGTACATCCAGTTGTAACGTGGATCGTGGAAGGTGCGGGCGTAGCCGACCGGCACCTCGATCCACACCGAGCGCTCGGATCCGCCGGCCTCGAGCAACAGCACGCGGTGCGTGCCGCTCGCCGTCAGGCGGTTGGCCAGCACACAGCCGGCCGTACCCGCTCCGACGATGATGTAGTCATATTCGCTCATCTGGTGTATGAGATTGCGCCATGAGACTCACCAATCTGCGCACCTTCGTGGCCGGCAATCCCCACCCCGGGGTCGGTGGCCGCTACTTCATCTTCGTCAAGCTCACGACCGACCACAACGTGCACGGAGTCGGCGAGGCCTACTGCCTGCCGTTTCATCCGCGCGTGGTGACCGCGATGCTCGAGGATGTCTTCGAGCGCTACTTCCGCGAGCAGGACCCGCACGACATCGAGTCGCTCTGGCGGCGTGTCTACTCCGCGGGCTATACGCAGCACGCCGACCTGTCGCTGATGGCGGTGCTGTCGGCGCTCGAGATGGCCTGCTGGGACATCATCGGCAAGGAAGCCGGGCAGCCGGTGTACCGGCTGCTCGGTGGCCGTGTGCACGAGCGGCTGCGCTCGTATACCTACATCTACGCGCGGCCCGGGGACAAGACCGACGTGTACCAGGACCCGGAGCTTTCCGCCGCGCGCGCCGCCGAGTACGTGGCGCAGGGGTTCACCGCCATCAAGTTCGACCCGGCGGGCCCGTACTCCGCCTTCGATGGGCGGCAGCTGTCGCTCGAGGCACTGGCGCTGTGCGAGCGCTTCATGCGCAGCCTGCGCGAGGCGGTGGGCACGAAGGCGGACCTGCTTTTTGGCACGCATGGCCAGATGACCGCGGCGGGAGCGATCCGCCTCGCGCGGCGCCTCGAGCCCTACGACCCGCTGTGGTTCGAGGAGCCGGTGCCTCCGGATGCGCCGGAGGAGATGGCGAAGGTGGCGCGCGCCACCTCCATTCCGATAGCCACCGGCGAGCGCCTCGCCACCAAGTACGACTTCGCGCGGCTGCTGCGGGCGGGCGCGGCGGCGATCCTGCAGATGAATCTCGGCCGCGTCGGGGGGATACTCGAGGCGAAGAAGATCGCGGCGCTCGCCGAGGTCGACCACGTGCAGATCGCCCCGCACCTGTATTGCGGGCCGGTGGTCGGCGCCGCCAACATCCAGCTCGCCACCTGCAGCCCGAATTTTCTGATACTCGAAGGCATCGAGCGCTGGCAGGGCTTCCACGCCCAGGTGCTGGTGAAACCCATCCGCTGGGAGGCGGGCTATGTGATTCCGCCGACCGAGCCGGGCCTCGGCGTCGAGCTCAACGAGGCGGTGCTCGCGCAGCACCCTTACCACGGCGACCGGCTGCATCTCGAGATGGCCGGGAAACCGCTCTAGTCCGCGGGCCGGGAGCGCCACGCGCCCGCCTCTCACGAGTACGCCGTCCAGATCGTCTTCAGGTCGCAGTACTTGTCGATGGCATGCGGCGAGCGGTCGCGTCCAAAGCCCGAGAGCTTGAAGCCGCCGAAGGGCGTGGCCATGGTGGAGCGGTCGAAGGCGTTCACCCAGACGGTCCCGCCGCGCAGCGCGCTCGAGAGGCGATGCGCGACGTTCATGTCCCGCGTCCACACGGCAGCTGCAAGACCATACGGGGAGTCGTTCGCGAGGCGCAGCGCGTCGGCCTCGTCGCGGAAGCTCATGACGGCGAGCACCGGCCCGAAGATCTCCTCGCGCGCCACCGCCATCTGCGGCTGGACGCCATCGAGCACCGTCGCCTCGACATAGAAACCGCCGGTCTCGGAGAGCGCCTGGTGACCGCCGAGGGCGATGCGCGCACCCGCTGCCACGCCGCCTTCGATGTAGCCGAGCACGCGCTGCATGTGCCCCTGATCGATCAGCGCTCCCATCTGGGTGCCGGGCTCGAGCGGGTGTCCGAGGGTGATCGTTGCAGTGACACGCCGTATCGCATCGATGAGCGGCTCGCGGACCCTCTCATCGACGATGAGCCGCGAGCCCGCGTGGCAGGTCTGGCCGCTGTTGTAATAGATGCCCCAGGCGATGCCGGACGCGGCCGCCTCGAGGTCCGCGTCCGCGAACACCACCTGCGGGGTCTTGCCGCCGCACTCGAGCGCCACGCGCTTGAGATTGGACTCCGCCGCGTAGCGCAGCATGAGCCGCCCGACCTCCGTGGAGCCGGTAAAGGTGATGAGGTCCACCTCGGGGTGCAGCGCCAGCGCCTTGCCGGCTTCCTCGCCATACCCCGGCACCACGTTGAAGGTTCCTGGCGGGATCCCGGAGTCGAGGGCGAGCTGCGCGAGGCGGATCGCCGAGAGCGGTGACTGCTCGGCGGGCTTCAGCACCACGGAGTTGCCGGTGAGCAGCGCCGGGCCCACCTTCCAGCAGCTGATGATGAGCGGATAGTTCCAAGGAACGATGGCCCCGACGACCCCGAGTGGCTCACGCCGGACCAACGCCAGGTCGTTCGGTCCCGTGGGCGCGATCTCGTCGTAGAGCTTGTCGGCGAACTCGGCGTAGTACTCGATGCAGTCGGCGCAGTTGGCAACATCGACGCTTACCGCGTTGGCGATCGGCTTGCCGACATCGCGCGTCTCGAGGAGCGCCAGGTGCTCGACATCGGCGCGGATGGCTTCCGCGAAGCGTCGCAGGGTGCGCTTGCGCTCGCGCGGCTCCATGCGCCGCCAGGGACCGCTCTCGAAGCTGCGGCGGGCCGCGGCCACCGCCTTGTCGATATCCGCGGCGCCGCCGCGCGCCACCGGGCAGATGGCGCGGCCGTCGATCGGGCTCAGGTCCTCGAATACGCGCCCGTCGGCGGCGGGCACCGCCCGGCCGTCGATGATGGCGCGCCCTTCGGGCTGGAAGGTGCCTGCCAGCCGCTCCCAGCTGCGGCGATCGTGCTGTGCGAGAGGCCTGCTCATGGGAATGAAGCTTCCACGCTTGGATAGGGTAGCGCAGCCTAGAAAATGAATAGCCCCATCGAAAAGAGGCATCGGAAGCCCGAGGCTCGTGTTTAGAATGTAGCGCGCCTGAACGCAGCGCACAGCCTTTTGAGAGGGAGACTTCCATGGCCGCCAGGGCCCGAGCCAAGACGCGATCCGGTAGCAAATCCAAGGCAAAGACGGCCAAAGCGGCAAAGGCGGCCAAAGCGGCGAAGCACACGCCACGGGTCACCGCCAGCGGTCGTGGCAAAGCGGCTGCCGCGGCACGCGGCAACGGCGCCTCGAAGGGCCTGCTCGCGCGGCTGAAGGAGGGCGCGGTGATCTGCGCCGAGGGCTATGTGTTCGAGCTCGAGCGCCGCGGCTACCTGCAGGCCGGGGCGTTCGTGCCGGAGGTGCTGTTCGAGCACCCGGAGGTGGTCGAGCAGCTGCACCTCGATTTCGTGCGCGCGGGGTCGGACGTCACCCAGGCGCTCACCTACTACGTGCACCGCGAGAAGCTGCGCGTCATCGGCCGCGAGAAAGACCTGGCGCCCATGAACCGCGCCGCGCTCGGCATCGCCCGCCGTGTGGCACGCCGCACCGGTACCCTGTTCGCGGGCGACCTGTGCAACACCAACATCTACGACCCCGCCGACCGCCAGGCGATCAAGGAGGTCGAGCGCATCTTCGATGAGCAGGTCGGCTGGGCGGTCGAAGCCGGCGTCGATTACTTCGTCGCCGAGACGCTCGGCTGGACCGGGGAGGCGTTGCTCGCGCTCGAGGCGATCCGACGTCATTCCAAGGTTCCGGCGGTGATCACCTTCGCGATGCATCGCGAGGAGCTGACGCGCGACGGGCATACCCCGGCGCAGGCCTGTCAGAGACTGGAGGCCGCCGGTGCCGATGTGGTGGGCCTGAACTGCCACCGCGGCCCGCACACCATGCTGCCGTTGCTGAAGCAGATCCGCGCCGCCGTGAAATGCAACGTCGCGGGGCTCCCGGTGCCGTACCGCACGACGGCGGCACAACCATCCTTCATGGCGCTCACCGATCCGTGCTGCGGCGACCGCATGGCCTTCCCCGACGGCCTCGACCCCTTCATGGCCACGCGCTCGGAGATCTTCGACTTCGGCCGCGAGGCGTACGCCGAGGGAATCCGCTATCTCGGCGTCTGCTGCGGCGCAGGTCCGCATCACATCCGCGCGCTCGCCGAGAGCCTCGGGCGTCATCCGCCCGCGAGCCGCTACAGCAAGGACATGTCCAAGCATGCCTTTTTCGGCAGCGACAGCCGGATCCGCAAGATCCAGACGGACTACCGCGACAAGGCCTGAGGGGGCGTGAGGTATTCCGCGCTGGCACTCCTGCGCGGCGCTCTCGCTGCGCACCGCAACTGGACGCCGGCATGGCGCTCGCCCGAGCCGAAGGCGGCCTATGACATCGCCATCATCGGCGGGGGTGGCCATGGGCTCGCGGCGGCCTACTACCTTGCCCGCAACCACGGCATCACCAATGTGGCCGTGGTCGAGCGCGGCTGGCTGGGCGGCGGCAATACCGGCCGCAACACCACCGTGGTGCGCTCCAACTACCTCTATCCCGAGAGCGCGCGGCTCTACGACTTCTCGCTGAAGCTCTACGAGGGCCTCTCGCGCGAGCTCAATTACAACGTGATGTTGAGCCAGCGCGGGCACGTGATGCTCGCTCACAGCCGCCACGACCTCGAGTCGCTCGCCCGCTGGGCGAATGCGATGTACATGAACGGCATCGAGGCCGAGCTCGTGAGCCGCGAGCAGGTGGGCGAGCTCATCCCCGCCATCGACATGTCACCGGCGGCGCGCTACCCGGTGCTCGGCGGGTTCATGCAGCGCCGCGGCGGCACTGCGCGGCACGACGCGGTCGCCTGGGGCTATGCACGCGCCGCGGACGCGCTCGGCGTCGACATCCTGCAGAACTGCGAGGTGCACGGATTCCTCAAGGGAGCAAGCGGTGAGGTCACCGGCGTCGAGACCAGCCGCGGCCGCATCGCCGCCCGCCGCGTCGCCATCGCCGTCGCCGGGCACAGCTCGGTGCTCGCGAAGCTCGCGGGTTTCCGCCTGCCGGTGACGAGCTACGCCCTCCAGGCGATGGTCACCGAGCCCCTCAAGCCGTATCTCGACAAGGTGGTGATCTCACCGGGCACCGGCGCGTATGTCAGCCAGTCCGACAAGGGCGAGATGGTGATCGGCGGGGGCCTCGACCTCTTTCCCTCGTACGCCCAGCGCGGCAGCTTCGCAGTGCTGCAGGGTGTGGTCGCAGCGACGCTCGCGATTTTTCCGTCCTTCAGTCGCCTGCGCCTGATGCGTCAGTGGGCAGGGATCGTCGATGTGGTGCACGACTCGAGTCCCATCATCGGCGCCACCCCGATCCCCGAGCTCTACATCAACTGCGGCTGGGGGACGGGCGGCTTCAAGGCGATACCCGCGGGCGGCTGGACGCTCGCGCATGTGCTGGCGACCGGCCGCAACCACGAGCTCGCCGAGCCTTTCCAGCTCGAGCGGTTCATCAGCGGGCGTCTCATCGATGAGGCGGCCGCCTCGGGCATCGCACACTGAGGGGAGCGACGCGATGATGCAGCTGCCTTGCCCCTGGTGTGGTGACCGCGACGAGAACGAGTTCCTGTGCGGCGGCACGACGCACCTCAGCCGTCCGGACCTTCAGTCGAGCGACGGCGCCTGGGGCCAGTACCTCTTCTTTCGTGACAACCCCAAGGGGGCGCATCTCGAGCGCTGGCGTCACACCTACGGCTGCGGCCGCTGGTTCAACATTGCCCGCCATACCGTGACGCACGAGATTCTTGCGGTGTACGCCATCGACGGTACGCCGCCCGCGGCGGTGGTGAACGGCGCGCCGTGAGCCATCGCCTGGCAGCGCCGGCAGGCGTCTGGATCGATCGCTCGCAACCGATCGGCTTCACCTTCAACGGGCGCAGGTACCGTGGCTTCAAGGGCGACACACTCGCCTCTGCGCTTCTCGGCGAGGATGTGCGCCTCGTCGGGCGCAGCTTCAAGCTGCATCGGCCGCGCGGGATCTGGTCCTGTGGGGTCGAGGAGCCGAGCGCCATCGTCGATGTGGGAACCGGCGCCCGCTACACCCCTAACGTGCGCGCGACGCTGGTGCCGCTCTCGGAGGGTCTGACTGCGCGCAGCGTCAACTGCTGGCCTGGCGTTCGCTTCGATCTGGGCGCGCTCAACGGGCTCTTCGGGGCGCTGCTGCCGGCGGGGTTTTATTACAAGACCTTCAAGTGGCCGAGCTGGCGGGTCTTCGAGCCCGGCATCCGTCGCATGGCGGGCCTCGGGCACGCGCCCACGGCGCCCGATCCGGATCACTACGAGGAGATCTCTGCCACGGCGGACGTACTCGTGGTCGGTGCCGGAACCGCCGGGCTCGCAGCCGCCACGGCGGCTGCCCGCGCCGGCGCCCAGACACTCCTCCTCTCGAGCGGCCGCCATGCCGGCGGCTCAGGCGGCTGGGGTGCAGAGGATGAGCCGGAAAGGCTCGAGTCCGCAGCGCGCGCGGCCGGGGTGCGGATCGTCAGGGGCGCGACCGCCTTCGGGGTCTACGACCACAACCTGCTATGCGCGGTCGAAACGTTGATCGATGAGGGCCGGAGCGATCTGCCCGCGTGTGTGCTGCGCGAGCGGTTGTGGAAGGTACGGTCGCGCACCATCGTCGCGGCGACCGGCGCCATCGAGCGTCCCCTGGTCTTTCCCGGCAACGACCGGCCGGGTGTCATGCTGGGCACAGCGGCGTTGAAGTACACGCGCGCCTACGGCATCGCCTGCGGGCGCCGCGCGGTGATCGCGGCGGCGAACGATTCGGCCTATGCGCTCGCCGCGGCGCTGCGTGCGGCGGGTGTCGAGATCGTGGCGCTCATCGATCGGCGCAGCGATGCGCCGGAGAGCGCCAGCGCTGCGGGCGTGCCCGTCCTGACTGGTGCGGCCGTCTCCGGGGTGCTCGGCGGCCGGGCGGTGCGCGGCTGTCGCGTGCGCGCTGGCGGTGCCGGCCCCGCGGCGCGCGCGCCCGATCGGGTGCTGGAGTGCGACCTCATCCTGACGAGCGGCGGTTTCGCTCCGGCCGTTCATCTGCACTCGCAGGCCGGTGGCCGCCTGCGCTGGCTCGAGCGCGAGGCGATGTTCGTGCCCGAGGGCGCCGCGCCGGGACTGGTGAGCGTCGGGGCATGCGCCGGGATGTTCGACCGCGAGAGCGCCGGTGCTCACGCGGCTGCGGTGGGGGAGGCCGTCGCCAGGGGCTCACCACCGCCGGCCGCGACGCCGGGCGGGGGCGGGCGCGCCGAGGTATTTGTGCCGCTTACGGGCGTGCGCGGCAAGCAGTTCGTCGACCTGCAGAACGATGTCACGGTCGCGGATGTCGCCCTTGCAGCACGCGAGAACTACCGCTCGGTCGAGCACCTGAAGCGTTACACGACCACGGGCATGGGGACCGACCAGGGCAAGACGAGCAACGTCAATGCGCTGCTGCTGATGGGCGAGCACACTGGACGCGCGCCCGGGGAGGTTGGCACCACGCGCTTCAGGCCGCCGTTCGTACCGGTCAGTCTCGGCGCCATTGCGGGACGGCGTACCGGGAGCCTGTATCGGCCGCTGAAGGAGCTGCCGGCGCGCGACTGGCATGCGCAGCAGGGCGCCGTGTTCGAGCCCTACGGCGATTGGCGGCGGCCCGCCGCCTATCCGCGGCCGGGCGAGTCGGTCGAGGCCGCGGCGTTGCGTGAAGCCGCTCTGGTGCGCGAGCGCGCGGGACTCTACGACGGCTCGCCGCTCGGCAAGCTCGAGATCTACGGTCCCGACGCCGCGGCATTCCTCGACCTCATGTACGTCGGCACCATGTCGACGCTCGCCGTCGGCCAGGCGCGTTACGGCGTGCTGCTCAACGAGCACGGCACGCTGGTCGATGATGGCATCGTGGCGCGCCTCGGCGAGCAGCACTACTGGGTCAACACCAGCACCGCGGGCGCCGAGCGGACTGCGGCGGCCTTCGAGGAATGGTTGCAGTGCGAGCTCGTCAACCTCAAGGTCCTGGTGACGCCAGTCACGTCGCGCTGGGGCACGGTCACGGTCGCAGGCCCGCGCGCATGGCAGTGGCTCGAGAGTATCGGGCTCGATCCGGCATTCGCCCCGGGCGCCATGCGTCATATGACGCTGCGCGCCGGCACGCTCGACGGCGCCCCGCTGCGCGTGCTGCGGGCGAGCTTCAGCGGCGAGCTCGGCTACGAGCTCAACCTTCCGGTGGATCGCGCGGCGGGCCTCTTTGCGCGGCTGTGGGAGCGCGCTGCCGAGCTCGGCGCGGTGCTCTACGGCATCGAGGCTCTGCAGGTGATGCGCATCGAGAAGGGCTACCTCCACATCGGCACCGACACCGACGGCACCACGCT
>JAFAKO010000194.1 GCA_019235245.1 Gammaproteobacteria bacterium | reverse complement strand
TTCACGGTCGTGTGGTACGTGCTGCTGCTGCGCTTTGCGGGCCGGCCCGAGCGCACCCTGCAGACGACGGCCGCGGTATTCGGATTCCAGGCGGTGCTGACACCGCTCGTCGATGGCTGTGGCTGGCTCATGCGGCGCTTCGGCGAGGACTCTCCCTGGCAGATGCCGGTCATGTGCGCGCTGCTGCTGCTGTTCGCCTGGGTGATCGCCGCCAATAGCCACATCGTGAAGGCGGCGCTCGAGTGGTCGGCGACCTCGAGCGTGGCGCTCGTCATCCTGCAGAATCTCGCCGGCTGGCTGCTGCTCTCGGCGCTGTTCCCGTCCGTCAGGGCATGAAGTCCCGCATGCACGTTCACATCCTCGGGATCTGCGGCACCTTCATGGGCGGGGTCGCGGCGCTCGCCCGTGCCGCGGGCTTCACCGTCACCGGCTCGGATCGCAATGTCTATCCGCCGATGAGCACGCAGCTCGAGGCGCTCGGCATCGCCATCACCGAGGGTTTCGATGCGGCGCAGCTCTCCCCGGCGCCGGACGTGGTGGTGGTGGGCAACGTCATGACCCGCGGCCAGCCGGTCGTGGAGGCGTTGCTCGAGAGCAGCCTGCCGTACGTGTCGGGCCCCGAGTGGCTGTCGCGCGAGGTGCTGAAGGATCGCTGGGTACTGGCGGTCGCCGGCACGCACGGCAAGACCACGACCGCTTCGCTCCTCGCCTGGATTCTCGAGAGCGCCGGGCTCGACCCCGGGTTTCTGATCGGCGGCGTCCCGGCCAACTTCGGCGTGAGCGCCCGGCTCGGGCGCGGCCGGTTCTTCGTCATCGAGGCCGACGAATATGACACCGCGTTCTTCGACAAGCGCGCCAAGTTCGTGCACTACCGGCCGCGTACCGTGGTGCTCAACAACCTCGAGTACGACCACGCCGACATCTATCCCGACATCGGCGCGATCCAGCGCCAGTTCCACCACCTGATCCGCATCGTGCCCGGCAGTGGACGTATCGTGTGGAACGCCGCCGACGCACAGTTGCGCGAGACGCTCGCGCTCGGCTGCTGGACGCCGTGCGAGGGCTTCGCCCGCACCCTGCACAGCGAGGCGCGCTGGAGCGCCCGGGCCCTGCCGGGCGCGGCCGACTTCTCGCGCTTCGAGGTGCTCGAGGGCGGCGAGCCGCGCGGCGCGGTCGAGTGGTCGCTGATCGGCGGACACAACGTGGACAACGCTCTCGCTGCCATCGCCGCGGCGCGCCACGCCGGGGTCGAGGTGCCGCGCGCCGTTGCGGCGCTCAAGGATTTCGGCGGCATCGCCCGGCGCCTGCAGCTGCGCGGCGAGGTCAACGGCATCCGCGTGTACGACGATTTCGCCCACCATCCGACCGCGATCGCCACGACCATCGATGGCCTGCGGCGCCGCGCCGGGGCGGCGCGCATCCTGGCGGTGCTCGAGCCCCGCTCCCACACCATGCGCATGGGCGTGCACGAGCACACTCTCGCCCCGGCGCTCGCCGGCGCGGACGAAGTATGGCTCTACACCCCGCCGGATCTCGGCTGGGACACGGGCACCGTGCTGCGGGCGCTCGGTGGCCGGGGTCATGGGAGCGCGGACGTCGATTCCCTCGCCCGGGCTCTCGCGCTCGCGGCGCGTCCGGGAGATCAGGTGCTGATCATGAGCAACGGCGGCTTCGGCGGACTGCACGGCAAGCTCCTCGCACAGCTGCAGCAGGCGGGACGAGCCTCATGAGCGCCGCAGCACCACCCCGCGAAATCGCGCTCAACGCGACCGGTGCGCCCGTATCCAACAGCAAGATGCGCGATTTCGCGGCGGGGACCCCGGTCGGTGAGCTGGCGCTTTTTCCGCTCGACACGGTGTTGTTTCCCGGCGGCCCGCTGCGGCTGCGCCTCTTCGAGCCCCGCTATCTCGACATGGTGCGGCGCTGCCTCAAGGAGTCGCGGCCGTTCGGCGTGGTTCTCATACTCGAGGGCGAGGAGGGCGGTGCGGCGCCGAGCGTGGCAGCGAGCGGCACCAGCGCCCGCATCGTGGACTTCAACACGCTGCCGGATGGCTTGCTCGGCATCGATTGCCTCGGTGAGCTGCGCTTCCGCATCCTCAGTCGCCGGCAGCAGGCCGACGGGCTCAACCTCGGGGAGGTCGAGTTCCTGCCCGAAGATGCTCCCAGCGCGCTGCCCGCGGAGCTCACGCATCTCGGCGAGCTGCTGCGCGAGTTGCTGCCGCAGCTCGGCGAGCGCTACGCCCATGCGAGCGCGCGCTACGAGGACGCCGGCTGGGTCGGCAACCGCTGGGCCGAGATCCTGCCGCTGAGCACCGCCGAGCGGCAGCAGCTGCTCGAGCTCACCGATCCGCTCGCGCGGCTCGCGCAGGTGGCGGCGTGGTCAACCCGGCAGCCCCCGACTGCGCATGTATAGCCCGAGGTACTTGCGGCGCACGTAGCCGGACTCGACCAGCGCGAACACCAGGCCGCGCCAGCCATCCAGAAAGCCGAGTCGCAACAGGTAGCCGCGCACGAAGCGCCACTGCGGATTGAGCAGCACCGGCGCGAGACCGCAGCGGCGGCCGGCCTCGTACAGCGCCTGCGCCATGAGATCGGCGTAGCGCTGCATGCGCGTCTGGTGATCGTGGAGGCTGCGGTAGGAGTAGTGCTCGAGCTGCCCGTGCAGCCGGCCGATGCGACCGGTGACGCGCGTGTTCTCGTGGATCTCGTAGCCGCTCCAGCCGCCGCAGCGGCGGTCGAACAGGCGCACCAGGCGATCGGGGTAGGCATTGCCATGGCGCAGAAAGCGGCCGAAGTAGTCAGTGATCCGCGGTATCGACCAGCCCGCGGCCGAGGTCAGGCCGGCACTCCGCAGCGCCATGATCTCCGCGCGCAAGCGCGGGCTCACGCGCTCGTCGGCGTCGAGACACAACACCCAATCGTGACGGGCCGCCTCGACCGCAAACTGCTTCTGCGAGCGGTAACCGGGCCAGTCGCGCTCGATGACGCGCGCGCCGAGCCCGGCGGCGAGCTCGCGCGTGGCGTCGGTCGAGTGGGAGTCGACGACGAGGATCTCGTCGCAGAAGTCCAGCGAGCGCACACAGGCCTCGATACGGTCGGCCTCGTTGCAGGTAATGATGCAGGCCGACAAGCCGATGTCATGCGCCACGGGCACTCTCGGGGTCGGTTCGCGACACAGCCGGTACAATACACACTCCGATGAGCCCGGTCCTGTTCTACGACCCCGTCTGCCAACAACCCTACGACACCCGTACGCTCCGCACCCAGGCACTCGGTGGCACCGAGGCGACCCTGGTGCGCGTCGCGGATGCGCTCGACGCCTGGGTGATCCAGCACAACCGTAGTGAGGACTGGCAGCGCTACCGCCGGCCGCAGCGGCTCACGGGGATCACGGATGTCATCGTCAACCGCGATTCGCGTGCGCTGCCGTACGTGCAGCAGCACTATCCGCAGGCGCGCGTCTACCTGTGGCTGCACGATCGCTTTCATCCGCGCGCGCGCCGTGCCCGCTGGCTCGCGGCGACGGCGCCGCTGCTGCGGGCGAGCCGCGTCACCGCGCTGTGCGTCTCCGACTGGCAGCGCCGCGGCGTCGAGGCGACGCTGCATAGCATCGGCGTGGCGGACGCGGTGCGCGCGCTCACGCTCTACAACCCGGTCGACGATACGCTGCAGCCCGATGACACGGCGGTGGACCCCGAGCAGCTGGTATTCTTCTCCTCTCCCAACAAGGGATTGCACTTCGCCCTCGATGTTTTCAGCGAGCTGCGGCGCGCGCTGCCGCGGCTGCGCCTCACCGTCGGCAACCCCGGTTACAAGCAGCTCGGGCGCATCAGTGGCGCTGGCGTCGAGGTGCTCGGAGCCCTGCCACAGCTGCGCATGCTCGGGCACGTGCGCGGCGCGCTCTGCACCTTCGCGCCGAACTTCCTCATACCGGAGACGTTTGGCCTGGTGTACGCCGAATCGCACGCCCTCGGCACGCCGGTTCTCACCTACGACTGTGGGGCGGCGGCCGAGGTCGTGGCCGATCCGCGCCAGCTCCTGCCGGTGCGCGCCGCGGCGCGTTGCTACGAGAGCGCGGTCGGCTGGCTGCCGCTGCCCTGGCGGCGCGCGCCGGCGCGGGTCGCAGGCGCTGCCGGAGTCTTCGACGAATGGGTCGAGCGCATCCGTGACTGGCACCGCGGCTCACGGCCGCAGGCCGCCCCCGATCCGCGCTTCCGGCTGAGCGCGATCAGGGAGCAGTGGCTGCGCCTGCTGAGCTGACGAGCAGGCGGCTCCACGCCGCGAACACCTCTTCGACCGACAGCTGATCGACCCGCGGCACGAGCGGTGCGCCGCCGACGCCGATGACGGGCGAGCCGTCCGGGCTGCGCGGGAATACGGTAGGCGGCGGAGTCGTCCCGAACAGCACCACCAGCGGCGTACCGAGCGCGGCGGC
>JAFAKO010000164.1 GCA_019235245.1 Gammaproteobacteria bacterium | reverse complement strand
TACGATCGACGCGCTCAGAATCTGCCGCGCTGGAAATCTTCGAACGCCTGCTGCAGCTCCTCGCGGGTGTTCATGACGAAGGGCCCGTACTTCGCCACCGGCTCGCGGAGCGGCCGGCCGGCTAGCAGTATCGCACGTGCCTGCTTGCCGCCGGCACCCGCTGTCAGGCCGTTGAGACGAATCTCGCTGCCCTCATCGAGCACTCCGAGCTCATGCGTACGCAGCACACTGACCTCGGGCGCTGCGCCCACCTCGAGCGTCCCTTCGAACACGTACAGAAACGCCGCGTAGTCGGCCGGCAACGTCTGAGTGAATTCGGCCCCCGGCTCTAACGCGACATCGAGGTAGGTAGGGTCCGTGGCGGGCTGCGAGATAGGGCCGGTCGTGCCGTTCACCTTACCCGCGATCACCTTGACCGAGACGCCGGGCGAAGGTGTGGCGACAGGAATGCGATCGGGCCCGAACTCCTGGTACTTCGGAGCGGTCATCTTTTCGCGGCCGGGGAGATTCAGCCACAGCTGGAAGCCGCGCATGCGGCCTTCCTGCTGCTCGGGCATTTCCGAGTGCACGAGCCCGCGTCCGGCGGTCATCCATTGCACGCTTCCCGGAACCAGCACACCCTCGTTGCCGTGGTTGTCGCGGTGGCGCATACGGCCATCGAGCATGTAGGTCACGGTTTCGAAGCCACGGTGCGGATGATCCGGAAAGCCCGCGATGTAGTCCTCGGCCCGGTCCGTGCCGAATTCATCGAGCATCAGGAAGGGATCGAGGTCCGGCAGCTGCGGCTGGCCGATCACCCGGCGCAGCTTGACACCCGCCCCGTCCGAAGTGGGCATCCCCTTGACGACACGCCGCACCGGCCGCGTCACTGTGCTGCTGTTGCTCATGCGGTCTCCTGGAAGGTCAGACCCCTGAGGTGGGGTCGAAGGGCGCTTTGTCAATGTCGGAAAGCGGCGGGGCTTTCGCGTTCAACTGATCTCCCGAGCGCCAAGTGCTCTCAGCGCATGCGCGACACACTGTTCCTCACCGAGGAGCACGCATTTCGTGAGCGCATCGGCCACCGCCGCGGTTGAGGCGCACACTGCGGCGGACTGACGGGGAGGGCGGCCGCTCGGGCAGCGCACGTAGTAGCCCCGGTGCTCCGGTGGCCGCTGCCCGCTGGGCGCAAGCTCACTAACAGCGATCGCCTCGTCCTTGAACATCACGGGCACGCAGTGGCCGTCGGCATGCCGAATCAGGATCTCTTCGCATCGTCCATAGGTACGCAGATCGCCCCCGGCATTCACCAGAGCGCTATGACACCCCGCCGCACTGAGCATCGCGATTGCCCGATCGATGGCGTAACCCTTGGCGATCCCGCCGAGGTCCAGGGCGAGCGGCACCTGGCAGAGCACCCACTTCGACGGGTCGTCCGGAGCGGAGAGCGCCAGGTCGCTCAGGCAGCCGGGGCGGGAGGGCAGGCAGGGGTCGAAAATCCCGCCACTCAGCGCGTGCACCGATTTGGCAAGCTCCAGCACCTCCCACGTCATGGGGTCGACCGGGACGGGTTTGCCCGGCTCACATGCGTTGATGCGTGCAATCTCGCTTTCCTGGCGGTGCGGGTGGAGGCGACGCTCGACGTCGGACACCGCTGCGTAGGCAGCCGCGATGGCTGCTGTAACCGACCGCTCGTCGTGGGCGGTGGCCTCGATAGCCACCCACGTCCCCATCGCGGGCCTGAGCCGGCGTAGGTGCCTTCCCGCGCCTTGAGCTGGGCTGAGCGACATTGTCGAGGCCATGCCTGGACCTTGTGCGAGGGTAGGGCGTATTCTAAAGCAATTAAGAATCATTCGCATTTGTGCCTATGAGCTGGTTCGACCGGTGGACACCATGGATCGGCGCGCTCGGAGCGCTGGGGGCGGGGCTGCCCGCGCAGATCGTGGTGGCGAGCGAATACCTGTCGATCGACGGCGCACAGAAGGCCCTGTTTCCTCAGGCCGATCGCTTCAGCGAGGTAATCCTTTCCCTGAGTCCCGCGCAGCGCGATCGAGTCGCGGCTCTCGCCGGGCCTCAACCGCCTCATCGCAGCCTGAGAGCCTGGCGTGCTCTCCACGGTGCGGAACAGCTCGGGTTCGTATTCGTTGACGAGGTCATCGGCAAGGAGGACTTCATCACCTATGCGCTCGCCATCGACGCAGGCGGGCGGCTCAGTGCACCGGAGGTCCTCGTTTACCGCGAAAGTCACGGCGGCGAGATTCGCAACCCCGGATGGCGGCGGCAATTCGCCGGTCGGCAGGGGCTCGACCAGCTGCGGGTGCAGACCGACATCAAGAACATCGCGGGGGCCACGCTTTCCTGCGAGCACCTCACCGAAGGAGTGCGCTGGCTTGCGGCACTGTGGCAGGTGGCGTTGCAGCCCGCGGCTTCGGTCGGATGAGCTATGGCACGCCCGGCGTTACATCGACCCGAGACGAGCCAGCCCGAGGTGGGTTCGGGCGAGGGTCGTCGCAGGCTGGCGCGCGCGCGTCTTTCGGGCCCGCTGCGTGCGTCCATCTACGGAGTGGGAACGCTGCTGTGGGTCTCGGGCATAGCGTGGCTCATCCTGCATTACGCGTTCCCGGACAAGAGCGCTTTCGGCCCTCTGCCCAATCCGTGGGAAGCGCCGCTGATGCGCATACACGGACTGGTCGCGGTCGGCGGGGTATTCCTCATCGGCTGGATGAGCGCGGCGCACGTGAGCGCCCAATGGTCGAACGCGCGCAATCGCCGCTCCGGACTCGCGCTCGGTGGCACGGCGCTGCTCCTCGTCTTCAGCGGCTACGCGCTCTACTACACCACCGGGGCACCGCACGATACAGCAGGCGTTCTCCACGAAATTCTCGGGGTGCTCTCACTGGGTGCCGCGCTGCTCCACTGGTGGCGCAACCGCGCGGGGACGTAAGCCCGGGCTGATTTGCGCGCGCCGCTCGCTGCGACGCATCCTGCCCGAACGACTACACTGCGGTAGAGCTGCTCGCAGTGTCATCTGCGCCGTCAGCCCGAGCGTTCTATTCACAGGTGAGCGCATGCCATCCATGACACGGCAGTACCGCGCGCGAGGCCCATGGAGTCTCGCATTACTTATTGTGTGCGCCTCGGCCGGCCTCGCGTGTGCTCAGGAGGCCGATCCTCCCGGGCGCGCGGCGCGGCTGAGTGATGCCGAGGGCGCGGTGTCGCTGCAGCCGGCGGGCGTGCAGGACTGGACCGCCGCAACTCTCAACCGTCCGCTCACGACCGGCGATCGCCTGTGGAGCGATGAGGACTCGCGCGCAGAGCTCGATCTCGGCACCGCTGCGATAAGACTCGGCAGTTACACCGGCTTCGCCTTCCTCAATCTCAATGACCGCAGCGTGCAGATGCAGCTCAGCGCCGGCGCGCTGATCGTGAGCGTGCGCGACATCCAGAACGGTGAGAGCTACGAAGTCGACACGCCCAACATCGCCCTTTCCCTGCAGCAGCCGGGCGTGTACCGCGTGGAAGTGAACGACCAGGGCACTGCGACCGCGGTCGCGGTGAGCCAGGGTGTCGCGCAAGCCGCGGGCGGTGGCCAGACCGTCCCCATCACTTCGCAGCAGGTCGTGACTTTCAGCGGCGGCGAAACCCTCGCGTGGCAGACCCGTACGCTCGGTTTACCGGACGAGTTCGACGACTGGTCGGCGGGACGCGACCGCGCAGCGGCGGAATCCGCCTCCCGTGGGTACGTCGCGAACGACGTACCCGGGAGAGAGGATCTCGACAACAACGGCCAATGGCAGCAGACCCCGGAGTACGGCTACGTCTGGGTCCCGGCGGCGACCGTTCTGGCAGCCGACTGGGCTCCGTACCGCTACGGTCAGTGGGTCTGGGTGACGCCCTGGGGGTGGACGTGGGTAGACGCCGCACACTGGGGTTATGCGCCATTTCACTATGGCCGTTGGGTCGTGTGGAACAACAGCTGGTGCTGGGTGCCTGCTCCGAAGCACGGCCCCGCGGCGCGCGCAGTGTACGCACCGGCGCTCGTTGCCTGGGTCGGGGCGCCCGCGGCGGGCACCGTGGCGATCGGCAGCACCGTCGGGTGGTTCCCGCTCGGACCACGCGAAGTCTACGTGCCGGCC
>JAFAKO010000089.1 GCA_019235245.1 Gammaproteobacteria bacterium | reverse complement strand
ACATCCGCTGGAACGCGCTCGTCATGGTGCTGCTCGCCAACAAGAAGTCCACCGAGCTCGGCGGCCACCTCTCGAGCTACGCCTCATCGGCGACGCTGTACGAGGTGGGCTTCAACCACATCTGGCGCGCGCCCTCGGAGGATCACCCGGGGGACATGCTCTTCATCCAGGGACACTCGGCGCCGGGCATCTACGGGCGGGCATTCCTCGAAGGGCGCTTCACCGAGGAGCAGCTGCGGCACTTCCGTCAGGAGACCGGCGGGCCCGGGGTGGGCCTGTCCTCGTATCCGCATCCGTGGCTCATGCCGGAGTTCTGGCAGTTCCCCACGGTGTCGATGGGCCTCGGTCCGATGATGGCGATCTTCCAGGCGCGCTTCATCCGCTACCTCGAGCACCGCGGACTGGTGAAGCCCTCGGACCGCCACGTGTGGGCATTCCTCGGTGATGGCGAGATGGACGAGCCCGAATCGATGGGCGCGCTCACCATGCCGGTGCGCGAGGGACTCGACAACCTGATCTTCGTCATCAACTGCAACCTGCAGCGTCTCGATGGGCCGGTGCGCGGCAACGGCAAGATCATCCAGGAGCTCGAAGCGGCGTTCCTCGGTGCCGGCTGGAATGTCATCAAGGTGCTGTGGGGATCGCGCTGGGATCCGCTGCTGGCGCGCGACCACCTCGGCCTGCTGCGCAAGGCGATGGAGGAGACGGTCGACGGCGAATACCAGAACTTCAAGGCGAAGGGCGGCGCCTACACCCGCGAGCATTTCTTCGGCAAGTACCCCGAGCTCAAGGCGATGGTCGCCAACATGTCGGATGACGAGATCTGGCGGCTGAATCGCGGCGGGCACGATCCGCTGAAGGTGTACGCCGCCTACGCTGCGGCCATGAGCCACAAGGGCCAGCCGACCGTCATTCTCGCGAAGACCGTGAAGGGATACGGTCTCGGCAAGGGCGGCGAGGGCCAGATGGTGGCCCACCAGCAGAAGAAGCTCTCCGAGGACGATCTGCGCGCCTTCCGCGAGCGCTTCAACATCCCCGGCAGCGATGAGGAGCTCGCCAGCCTTCCTTTCCGGCAGTTCGAGCCGGGCTCGGAGGAGGCACGCTACCTGTCGACCAGGCGCGCCGCGCTCGGCGGGTCGCTGCCGGTGCGCCGCCACGGAGCGCCGCCGCTCGTCGTGCCGCCGCTGTCCGCGTTCTCCGCGGTGCTGGAGGGCACCGGCGAGCGCGAGATCTCCACCACCATGGCGTTCGTGCGCATTCTCACCGTGCTGCTGAAGGACAAGAACATCGGCCGCAACATCGTGCCGATCGTCCCGGATGAGGCGCGCACCTTCGGCATGGAGGGCCTGTTCCGTCAGATCGGCATCTACTCCTCGGTGGGCCAGCTCTACACGCCGCAGGATGCCGAGACCCTCATGTCCTATCGCGAGGACAAGAAGGGGCAGATGCTGGAGGAGGGCATCAACGAGGCCGGGGCACTGTGCTCGTGGATGGCGGCCGGCACCGCCTACAGCAATCACGGCATCAACATGGTGCCGTTCTACGTGTTCTACTCGATGTTCGGCTTCCAGCGCGTCGGGGACTTCATCTGGGCCGCGGGCGACATCCAGGCGCGCGGCTTTCTGCTCGGTGCGACCGCCGGGCGCACCACGCTCGCGGGCGAGGGACTGCAGCACCAGGACGGGCACAGCCACCTGCTCGCGAGCACCGTCCCCAACTGCCTCGCCTACGACCCGGCCTTTGCCTACGAGCTCGCCGTCATCATCCAGGACGGCATGCGGCGCATGTACGCCGAGCAGCAGAGCATTTTCTACTACATCACGCTGATGAACGAGAATTACGCGCAGCCGCCGCTGCCGAGCGGCGTCGAGGCGGGGATTCTGCATGGCGGCTATCCGCTCCAGGCGGGCGGTCGCGGCAAGGTGCGCGCGACGCTGCTCGGCTCGGGAACCATCCTGCGCGAATGTCTCGCTGCGGCGAAGATCCTCGAGAACGACTACGGGATCCCGGCGGACGTCTTCTCGATCACGAGCTTCAGCGAGCTGCGCCGTGAGGCGCTCGAGAGCGAGCGCTGGAACCTGCTGCATCCGGCCGAGCCTGCGCGGGTCCCCTACGTGCAGGCGCTGCTCGCCAGGCAGGAGGGGCCGACGGTGGCGGCGACCGATTACCTGCGCACCGTCCCGGACCAGATCCGCCAATGGGTGCCGGGACGGTATGTGACGCTCGGCACCGACGGCTTCGGCCGGTCCGACACGCGCGCGGCGCTGCGCCGGCATTTCGAGGTCGATCGTAACTACATCGCCGTTGCGGCACTCAAGGCACTCGCCGACGAGCGTCGCATAGATCCCACCACTGTCACTCGCGCGATCCAGGCGCTCGGCGTCGATCCCGGCAAGCCTGTGCCCTGGAAGGTCTGAAGGGGCCACGCCATGAACGCCGCGGCGGGAGTAGTGGAAGTGCGCGTGCCCGACATGGGCAGCTTCAAGGACGTCGCCGTCATCGACGTGCTGGTGAAGCCGGGCGACAGCATCGCGATCGACACGCCGCTCGTGACGCTCGAGTCGGACAAGGCGACCATGGATGTGCCGTCGACCGCGGTCGGCGTCATCGAGAAGATCCATGCCAGCAAGGGTGGCACCGTCAACACCGGAGATCTCATCGCCACCGTGCGCGCCGACGGTGCCGAGCGTCCCGCGGCCTCGGATGGCGCGGCCGCGGCCCCCGCAGCACGCGCGCCTGCCGCCGCGGCGCCGGTAGCTGCTGCTGCGGCCCCTGCTCCCGCTCCCGCTGCGCCACCCGCCAGACCCGCCGGCGCACCCGCGGCGGCTGCTCCTGCGCCGCCGGCTCCCGGTACATCCGCACCGCCCGCCGCGGCTCCCGCCGCTGCCAAATCTGCGGGCGCCGCTGCGCGCGGCGCGGTGCTCACGCCACGCTCGCTCCTCGGTGTGCCGACTTCCTACCGGAGCGATCTCGCGCCGATCGATGAGCCGGGCTTCACGCGCGCGCACGCGAGTCCGTCGGTGCGCCGCTTCGCGCGCGAGCTCGGGGTGAATCTGGCACAGGTGAGCGGACACGGTTTCAAGGAGCGCATCACCCACGATGATGTGAAGGCGTTCGTCAAGGGGACGCTCGCGAAGCCGGCGCCGGTGTCAGGGTCAGCGCCCGCCGCGCCACAGGGCGCCGCTGCGGGCGGGACGGCGCGCGCACCGGCCCCGGCACCTTCGCCCGCGCCAGCACCCACAGTTCCCGCGGTCGACTACGCGCAGTTCGGCGCGACGGCGCTCGAGCCGCTCTCGCGCATCCAGCGCATCTCTGGCCCACGCCTGCAGGCGAGCTGGACGACCATTCCGCACGTCACCCAGTTCGATGAGGCGGACATCACCGAGCTCGAGCAGGTGCGCGCGAGTCTCAAGGACCGTGCGCAGGCCGCGGGCGTGAAGCTGACACCGCTCGCCTTCATCATGCGCGCCTGCGTGAAGGCGCTGCAGGAGTTTCCGCGCTTCAACTCCGCGCTGTCCGCCGATGGCGCCAACCTCGTCGTGCGCAAGTACGTGCACATGGGATTCGCCGCCGACACGCCGAACGGCCTGGTGGTGCCGGTGGTCCGCGATGCGGACCGCAAGGACGTGTACGAGCTCGCCCGTCACCTGGGACAGCTCTCGGAAAAGGCCCGTGCCGGCAAGTTGCCGCCCACGGACATGCAGGGCGGCTGCTTCACCATCTCGAGCCTCGGTGGCATCGGCGGCACCGCGTTCACGCCCATCATCAATGCTCCGGAAGTCGCGATACTCGGGGTGTCGCGCGCGGCGATGCAGCCCGTGTACCGCGATCTCACCTTCGTGCCGCGACTGATGCTGCCGCTGTCGCTGTCCTACGATCATCGTGTCATCGATGGCGCGATGGCGGCGCGCTTCACCACCTGGCTCGCCCACGCGCTCGCTGATCCCCGCGGCCTCCTCGAGGCCGTCCCGTGAGCGTCGATCTGACGGTCCCTGACATTGGCAATTTCACCGACGTCGACGTGGTCGACGTGCTGGTGAAGCCCGGCGATTCGATCGAGGTCGATACACCGCTCGTCACGCTGGAGACCGACAAGGCCTCGATGGATGTACCCGCGACCGCGGCGGGGCGCGTCAGCGAGGTGCTGCTCAAGCGCGGTGACAAGGTCTCCAAGGGCTCGGTGATCGCGCGGGTCGAGGCGGGAGCCGGCGCAGCATCCGCCGGCGCCCCGGCCGCGGCACCCGCCGCGCCGACACCCCCGTCTGCACCCGCAGCCTCCGCTGCGCCGTCGGGCGGTGCACCCGCAACGCAGGCCGACACGAGCGCGCGGGCGCCGCGCGCCGCGGTGCGCGCGGACAACGCCGGGGACACGGTGCGCATGCCTTCGCCGCAGGCCCGGCCGCCGGAGGAGAGTGCGGCGGACGCCGCGCGCGGCACGCAGCTGCTGGTGCTCGGCTCGGGGCCCGGAGGCTACACCGCCGCATTCCGCGCGGCGGATCTAGGGCTCAAGGTCACGCTCGTCGAACGGGATGCGGAGTTGGGCGGCGTGTGCCTGAACGTCGGTTGCATCCCCTCGAAGGCGCTGTTGCACGCCGCCAAGGTGATCGAGGACGCCGCGGAGATGTCCACGCGCGGCATCGCTTTCGCCGCCCCGCAGATCGATCGCGCGAAGCTGCGCACCTGGAAGGCCTCCGTGGTGAGCAAGCTCACCGGCGGGCTCAAGGTGCTCGCGCAGCGGCGCAAGGTCGAGGTCGTGCGCGGGCTGGGGCGGTTCGTGGGCGCGAACGTGCTCGAGGTGAAGGGCGCCATCGGCGTCGAGCGCATCCGCTTCGAGCAGTGCATCATCGCCGCGGGCTCGGAGGCGATCCGGCTTCCCGGCCTGCCGCAGGACCCACGCATCATCGATTCGACCGGCGCGCTCGAGGTGCCGCAATTCGCCGGCTCCATCCTCGTGGTCGGCGGCGGCATCATCGGGCTCGAGCTCGCCTGCGTGTTCGACGCGCTCGGCAACCGCGTGAGCGTCGTCGAGCTCACGAAGCAGCTGATGCCCGGCACCGATGCCGATCTGCTGCGGCCGCTCGAGCGGCGTATCCGTGCGCGCTATCAGCAGGTGCTGCTTGGCACCAAGGTCTCCGCCGTTGCAGCGGAGTCGGCCGGCCTGCGCGTGAGCTTCGCGGGTGAGCAGGCGCCCGAGCCGCAGCTGTTCGAGCGGGTGCTGGTTGCCGTCGGCCGCTCCCCGAACGGACGCACCGTCAACGCGGAGGCGGCCGGTGTGCGGGTCTCCGAGCGCGGCTTCATCCCGGTCGACCGGCAGATGCGCACCAACGTGCCCCACATCTTCGCGATCGGCGACATCGCCGGGCCGCCACTGCTCGCTCACAAGGCGATGCACGAGGGCAAGGTCGCCGCCGAGGTCGCAGCGGGCGAGAAGCGCGCCGCCGACTGGCGCGTGATACCCGCCGTCGCCTACACCGATCCGGAGATCGCCTGGGTCGGTCTCACCGAGAACGAGGCGCGCGAGCGCGGCATACCCTTCGGCAAGGGCATGTTTCCGTGGGTCGCGAATGGCCGCTCGCTGTCGCTCGGGCGCGAGGAGGGCTTCACCAAGCTGCTGTTCGATCCCGAGTCACATCGCCTGCTTGGCGGCGGCATAGTCGGCACGAACGCCGGCGAGCTGATCAGCGAGATCGCGCTGGCGCTCGAGACCGGCAGTGACGCCGCCGACATCGGGCTCACCATCCATCCGCATCCGACCCTCACCGAGACGGTCGCGGGAGCGGCCGAGGCGTTCGAGGGGACGCTCACGGATCTCTACCTGCCGAAGAAGTGACCGGGCGGGGCGCGGCCACCGCCCGCCGCATCACGGCAGACGCTGCACGACCCTCACGAACTCCGGGTCGCTCCGGTATGGCGCGAACTCCGGATAGCCGCGCAGCGGCGCGAGGTTGTGGTCATGGGTCGTCGCGGCATTCTCGAGCCACTTGAGCATGCCGGCACGGTCGGCGGCGAGCGCCCGGTACTCGGCCACCACCACCGGGGAGCCCGTGCCGCGCTCGCAGCGCTCGATCTCACTCGCAGTGAGCTGATCGAGCATCGCCTGACGGCCGCCACTCTCGTAGCGCCGCTCGACGAGCCGCAGCACATCGATCGTCTCCGCCTGCTGTCGCAACTGCGCGGCGAGCTTCGCCTCGCGGAGAAAATCCGCATCGCGTCCCATGATGAGGTAGGCGTGCGCGAGGTAGTAGTGCGATGACTCGAAGCTCGGGTCGAGTTGCGTCAGGCGCTCGAGCGTCGCGAGCCCGGTCGCGCGATCTCCGCCACCAAAGCGCAACCACGCCTCGTCGCTGACTATCGCGCGGTTGTTGGGATCGAGCGCGCGGGCGCGACCGATGGTCTGCAGCGCCTTGGCGTAATCGCCGTGGGCGTAGAGCGCGGTCGCGTACCAGTGCAGCCCCTTGGCCGAGTTGGGGTCGAGCTGCAGCGCGGTGTTGAAAGACTGAAATGCAGATGTGGCCTCGCCGTGCCACCACCAGGCGACGAATGCCTGGTCGAGCCAGGCATCGGCGAGCTTCGGATCGAGCGCCAGTGCGGTGCGTGCCGCCCGCTCGGCCTGCGGGTAGGCCACCTCGTCCGGCATCGAGCCGAATTCGCGCAGCAACAGGAACGCATCGGCGAGCCCCGACCAGCCGGCCGCGCGGTCCGGATACCTTGCCGTGAGCTCCTGAAACGCCTGCTCGGCGGCGACCAGGCCGTCGGCAGAGCGCGTCGCCAGCTCGAAGCGCGCCGTCATGTAGGTCTCGCGCGATTCCGGGTTGTCGTCGTACGGTCCGCGCGGTGGGCCTGCAGTGGGGACGGGCTCACGATGCGCGGAGTTCCAGAGCAGCACGCCCGCACCGAGAAGCGCCAGGACGAGCAGGGCCGTCGCGGGCCAGAGCGGCCGCGGGCGCGACGCGCTGGCGGGAGCCGGGGGCGCTACCGGCGTCGCTGGCGGCTCGTCTGCGACTGCGTCTGCGGCTGCGGCAGCGGCAGCGGGCGGGGCAGCGGCAGGGGCTGCGGGCGGCGCAGCGGCAGGGGCTGCGTCGGGGGGCGTCGTTACGGAGCCCGTGGCATCCGCCGCCGTGTCGTTGCCCGCCTCGGCGCGCAGCGTTTCCTGCACCTCACTCGGCAGCGCCTGGAGCCAGCTGGTGAGCTCCTCGGGGCTGGCCCACACCGAGCTGCGGCCTCCGCCCGGGATGCGGTGCACCGGCATGCCGCGATAGGCTTCCCAGCGGCGCGCGGTGCGCTCGGTGCAGCGCAGGGACTGTCCGATGGCTTTCCAGCCGATGAGCCGCCGGCCCCCCGTGCCGTCACCACCCGCACCGCGGCTCGTTCCCCTGTCGACCAAAGTCCCGCCTCGCTCACGAGCGAACGTGGACCCCCTTTGTCCGTGCCGGACCGCAGACTCTCTGCGTTGTCGGTCTTTATGCGTGAGTCAGGCGGCGCGGCCAGAGGATTCTAGCAGTGTTGTCCTGAACGGCGGCGCTCGAGGTGAGGCTCAGCGCTTCCTGCCAGGGCGGGCACGAACGCGTGAGGGCAGGGGCAGTCGCCGCGCCGCGCGCTTCGGCGCCGGCGGGGTCTTGTGCTTGTACTCGCACAGGTCGCGGATGATGCAGCTCGGGCATTTCGGTGCGCGCGCCGTGCAGATGTAACGCCCGTGCAGGATCAGCCAGTGATGCGCGTTCCGGCGGAACTCCGCGGGGGTATTGAGCGTGAGGGACTCTTCGACCGCCCGTGGCGTTGGTCCCGGCGCGAGCCCGGTGCGGTTCGCGACCCGGAATATATGGGTATCGACCGCGATCTCCGTCTCGCCGAACACCATGTTGAGGATGATGTTCGCAGTCTTCCGTCCTACGCCCGGCAGCGCTTCGAGCTCCTCGCGCGTCGCCGGCACCTCACCGCCGTGGCGCTCGAGCAGCTGCTGCGCGAGGCCGACGAGGTTCTTCGCCTTGGTGTTGTAGAGCCCCACCGGCTTGATGTAGGGCTTCACGCCCTCGACACCGAGCGCCGCGACGGCGGCCGGGGTGTTGGCGACCGGGAAGAGATTGCGCGTTGCAGCATTGACGCTGCGGTCGGTGGTGTGCGCCGAGAGCATCACGGCGACCAGCAGCTCGAAGGGCGTGGTGTGCAGGAGCTCGGTCGTCGGTGCGGGGTTGGCGGCCTGCAGCCGGCGGAAGATTGCCCTGCGCGTTGCGGGGTGCATGTGAGCGACTACTCCAGCGCCGCGGCCTTGCGCGCGCTCAGCAGCGCGGCCCGCCGCGCGGCGCGCGCGGCGAGTCGCGTGACATGCGAGTCGTAGCGTCGGCGGTTGTCCTGCGCGCTCGGCGCGGGTGAGGCTTCGGTGAGCGCGGCGCGCGGCACGAGCGAAATACAGTCGACCGGACAGGGCGCGATGCATAGCTCGCAGCCGGTGCACAACGCCTCGATCACCGTGTGCATCTGGCGGCGCGCGCCGACGATGGCATCGACGGGGCACGGTGGCAGGCACCTCGCGCAGCCGATGCAGACTTCCTCATCGATCCGTACGACGAGCGGCGGCCCCTCGATACCGTTGGCGGGATTGAGCGGCAGCGCGGGACGCTCGAGGAGCGCCGCGAGCGCCGCGATCGTGGCAGCGCCTCCCGGCGGGCACTGATTGATGGGCGCGTCGCCCGCGGCGATCGCCTGCGCGTAGGGACGGCAGCCGTCGTAGCCGCAGCGCGTGCACTGCGTCTGTGGCAGAAGCGCGTCGATGTCATCCACGGTCGCCATGGGATGCGGCGCTGCGCCAGGCAGCGTTTCAGGTGATCTTCATGCCCGGCGCGGCACCGGAATCCGGGGTGAGCAGGTAGAGTCCGGGACCCTCGCCGCCCGCCGCGAGCACCATGCCCTCGGACACCCCGAACTTCATCTTGCGCGCGGCGAGGTTGGCGACCATCACGGTGAGGCGTCCCTTCAGCGTCGCCGGATCGTAGGCGGACTTGATGCCGGCGAACACCGTGCGCCGCTCCGAGCCGAGATCGAGTGTCAGCTTCAGGAGCTTGTCGGCGCCGGCCACCGTTTCGGCCTCGACGATGCGCGCGACGCGCAGATCGATCTTCCTGAACTCCTCGATCGAGATCGTGCCGGGAGCGAGCGCATCGGCGGCGCTCACGGGCGTGCCGCCAACGGCCGCCGCGCCTGGCGCGGGCTTACCCGCGGGCGCCGGGGCGGTGGCGTTACCTGTCTTGCCATCATCGAAGAGCGCATCGAGCTGTTTTCCTTCCACGCGTGTCATGAGGTGCTGGTAGGCATTGATCCGCTCGGGCGGCACGCCGGCATCGGCCCAGAGGAAGGCGCGCTCGAGTCCGAAGAACTCGCGGGCGACCCGCTCGGCGAGCTGCGGCAGCACCGGCGCGAGGAGCACCGACAACACCTTGAAGCCGTACAAGGCGCGTGAGCACACCGCCTGCAGGTGTGCGGCCTCGGCCGGATCCCGCGCCAGCACCCAGGGCCGCTCGCCATCGAAATACTGGTTGATCGAGTCCGCGAAGCTCATGCATTCGCGCATGACCCGGCCGAACTCGCGCGTCTCGTAGCCTTCGCGCGCCGCTGCGCCGGCGGTGCGGGCCGCGGCGGTGAGATCTGCCAGGTCATCGGCGTAGCGCAGGGCGCCGTCGAAGTAGCGGGTGATGAAGGCGGCCGCGCGGCTGGCGATGTTGACGTACTTGCCGATGAGATCGCTGTTGACGCGCGCGATGAAGTCCTCGGGATTGAAGTCGAGGTCCTCGACGCTGGCGTTGAGCTTGGCGGCGATGTAATACCGCAGCCATTCGGCGTTCATGCCGATCTCGAGGTAGCGCAGCGGGCTGATGGCGTTGCCGAGCCGCTTGCCCATCTTCGCGCCCGACACGGTGATGAAGCCGTGGACCCAGACGTGGTCCGGCACCTTGTAGGGGGCGCCGGCGAACTTCAGCATCGCCGGCCAGAAGAGGGTATGGAAATAAATGATGTCCTTGCCGATGAAGTGGATCTGCTCGGTGTCGGCCGCGCTCAGGAACTCCTCGAAGCTGCGGCGCTCGCCGTGCGCGCGCGCCTTGCCGAGCTCGAAGTAGTTCTTGAGAGATGCCAGGTAGCCGATCGGCGCATCCAGCCACACGTAGAAGTACTTGCCCGGAGCATCCGGAATCGGAATGCCGAAATAGGGGGCATCGCGCGAGATGTCCCAGTCACCGAGGGTCTGCTCGCCCTTGCCCGCCAGCCACTCGCCGGCCTTGTTGGTGACCTGCGGCTGCAGGCGTCCGGGGGCGCCGAGCCAGCCCTCGAGGAACTCGAAGCACCTGCGGTCCGAGAGCCTGAAGAACAAATGCTCCGAGCTCTTGAGGACCGGCTTCGCCCCGGTGAGGGTCGAGTAGGGATCGATGAGCTCGGTCGGCGTATTGACGATGCTGCAGACCTCGCAGGCGTCCGCGTACTGATCCCGGGCGTGGCAGTTGGGACACTCGCCTTTGATGTAGCGGTCGGGCAGAAACATGCCCTTTACCGGGTCGTAGAACTGCTCGACCGTTCTGTGGTCGATGAACCCCGCCGACTTCAGCCGCCGGTAGATGTCCTGGGACAGCTGCGTGTTCTCCGGCGAGTCGGTCGAGTACCAGTGATCGAAGCTGAGGTGAAAGCCGGCGAGGTACCGCGGGCGGTCGGCCGCGATGCTGGCCACGAGCTGCTGCGGCGTGACCCCCTCGGCCTGCGCCTTGAGCATGATGGGTGCGCCGTGGGCGTCATCCGCGCAGATGAAGTGCAGCTCATGCCCCTGCATCCTCTGGAAGCGCACCCAGATGTCGGCCTGGATGTACTCCATGATGTGGCCGATGTGGAGCGGCCCGTTGGCGTAGGGCAGCGCGGTGGTGACGAAGATCCGGCGGGTCATCCCCGCTAGTTTACACAGCTCGCCTCAGTGGGCGTTCTTCAGCTCCTCGAAGCGCGCCTTGTTGATCGCCTTCTTGTATGCCTCGGCACCGTTGATCTGGCGCTGGTTCAGCAGCTGCTCGATCGCCGAGTCCATGGTGCGCATGCCGAACGCGCCGCCCGCCTGCATGGTGCTCTCGAGCTGATCGAGCTTGCCCTGGCGGATCAGGTTCGCGGCCGCCGGAGTGTTCACCAGGATCTCGAGCGCCACCACGCGCCCCTGCTTGTCGGCGCGCTGCAGCAGCTGCTGCGAGATGACCCCGCGCAGTGAGGTCGACAGCATGGTGCGCACGTGCGACTGCTTGTCCGACGGGAACACGTTGACCATACGGTCGACGGTCTGCGCAGCGCCGTTGGTGTGCAGCGTTCCCATGACGAGAATGCCCATCTCGGCGGCCGTGACCGCGATGCTCATGGTCTCGAGATCGCGCAGCTCGCCCACCAGGATCACATCCGGGTCCTCGCGCAGCGCCGAGTGGACCGCGGAGGCGAAGCTCGGACTGTGCACGCCGATCTCGCGCTGGCTGATGAGACAGCTCTTGCGCTGGTGCACGAACTCGATCGGGTCCTCGACGGTGAGGATGTGGCCGTTCACGCGGCGATTGATATCATCGATCATGGCGGCGAGCGTGGTCGACTTGCCCGAGCCGGTCTTGCCGGTGACGAGAATCAGCCCGCTGATCACGCGGCACATCTGCCGCACCGCGTCGGGCATCTTCAGCTCATCGAGAGTCAGCGCCTTCGAGGGAATCGCCCGGAACACCGCGCCCATGCCGTTGAGCTGGCGCATGACGTTGACACGGAAGCGCCCGCGATCCGCGAGCGTGTAGGCAAAATCCGCACCATCCTTGGCCTCGAAGCGCTCGAGCGCCTTCTTCGGCATGATCTCGTACAGCGCCGCCTTGACGACCTCCTGCGGCAGGCGGTCGGAGGCAAGCGGCGCGAGCTCGCCGTGCAGGCGGATGCGCGGCGGGTCGCCGGCGATGAAGTGCAGGTCCGAGCCGCGCTTCTCCAGAATCTCAACCAGCAGCGGATCGATCTGTGCCACGGTGGTGTTCAGCCGCTCAGCCGGAGGATTGCGCTGCCGCCGCGGCTGGCGCCGCGCCGCCGCCGACCTCGACCTTGGGCAGCATGCTGGTGTCGGTGACGAACTTCTGGAACTGCTTCTTATCGCTCGCGTACGCGTAGGCATCGTCGGGGTCGATGGCGCGCGCGTTGATCGCGGCGAGCAGCGCCTGGTCGAGCAGCTGCATGCCGAGGTCGCGTCCCATCTGCAGCTGGCTCGGAATCTGGTGCGTCTGCTCGGTCTGGATGAGCTTGGCGATCGCCTTGGTCATCATCAGCACCTCGCAGATCGCCTTGCGCCCGTGGCCGTCGGCGGTCTTCACCAGCACCTGTGTCACCACCGCCAGCAGGTTCTGTGCGAGGAAGCTTTTGGTCTGCTCACGCTCCTCGACCGGCAGCGCGTCGATCACCCGGTCGATGGTCTTGACGGCGCTGGTGGTGTGCAGCGTACCGAGCACCAGGTGCCCGGTCTCCGCGGCGGTCATCGCCATGGAGATGGTCTCGGCGTCGCGCAGCTCGCCGACCAGGATCACGTCCGGGTCCTCGCGCATCGCCGCGCGCACGCCCTCGGCGAAGCTCGGGATATGCGTGCCGAGCTCGCGCTGTATGACCTGGCTCTGCTTGCTCGGGTGCACGAACTCGATCGGATCCTCGAGGCTGATGATGTTGAGCCGCCGCGTGCTGTTGAGGTGATCGATCATGGCGGCGAGCGTGGTCGACTTCCCGGTGCCGGTGGAGCCGGTGACCAGCACCATGCCCTGGTGGAAGTCACACAGCTTGGTGACCACCGGTGGCAGCGCGAGCTTCTCGAGCGTCGGCACGGAGGAGGGAATGGCGCGGAAAGTGGCGCCGATGCCGGTCTCCTTGCGGTAGACGTTGACGCGAAAGCGCCCGCCCTCGGCGGACACGTAGGAGAAGTCGAGGTCGTTTCCCTTGGCGAAGTACTCGTTCTGCGCGCGCGTCAGGATCTCGGCGATGTAGCCCTCGAGCTCGGCCTCGCGTACGTCGCGGAACTTGATCGGCAGCAGGTCGCCATGCATGCGCAGCATGGGCGGTACCCCGACCGCGAGGTGCACGTCCGAGCACCCCTGCTGGGTGCCGAGCTTCAGAAAGGCATCGATGCGCGCCAAGCCACACTCCCCGCTGGAGTTTCGCCGGACCTGTTTAGCCGTTTACCGGCTTTGGGATCAACGACTTGAGGCGGGAAATTTGACGTAACGCACGCTCTTGCGCAAGGCAGCCCGCAAAAAGCAGCCTCGCGAAGAGAGGGGGCGGCGGCTCAGGCGCGGAAGGGCTCGAGCGCGGCGCTCAGCTCTTCCATGGTCTGGAAGCGCTTGGTCTTGTCGACCGCCATGGCGCGCATGACGAGGTCCGCGAGGCCGGGCGGGAGCTGCGGATTCACTTCCTGCGGGTGCTTGGCCTTGCCCTGCACGTGCTGGTACATCACCGACATGTGGTCGCCGCGTGAATAAGGCGGTACCCCGGTCACCATCTCGTACAGGATGACTCCAAGCGCATAGATATCGGCGCGCTGATCGACCTTCTTGCCGAGAATCTGCTCGGGCGCCATGTACTTCGGCGAGCCGATCACATACCCGGTCTTGGTGAGCTGCGTATCCCCCTCGCGCTGGGCGGCCGCCACACCGAAGTCGACGACCTTGAGGAATCCCTCCTGGTTGATCAGCACGTTGGCGGGCTTCAGGTCGCGGTGCACGATGCCGAGCTGGTGAGCGACCGTCATGCCGGTGCAGATGTCGATGGCGAACTGCATGGCACGCTTGAGCTCGATCGGCTTGTCGTTCACCACCTCGCTGCCGAGGGTGTGCGAGGGGAAGTACTCCATCGAGATGGCGTAATTGCCCTGGATGTACAGGAAGTCGTAGATGCGGATGACGTTCTTGTGGGTGATCTTGCGCGAGTAGCGCAGCTCGTGGACGAAGCGCTTCATCACTTCCTCGTCCTGCGAGACGTTCGGGTTGAGGAACTTGAGGATCAGCCGCTCATCGACGACCGTATCCTCCATCAGCAGCACGGTGCCGAAGGCGCCGCGGCCGATGCGGTCGATGTACTTGTAGCGGCCCTCGATGACGTCGCCGGGCTTGAGCGTCTGGATGTCGAGCCGCTGCGGTCCCTCGCCGATGCCGCGCGCGATGCGCGAAGCATCGTTGAGCACCTGCGTCTTGCCGGCTTCGGACGCCGCCGGCTGCGGCGGGCGCAGTCCGGTGGGGGTGCCGGTGGTGCTCGGCTGCGACACCGAGGCGCTGACGCTCCCGGAGCCGAGAATGCTGATGCCGGCGATGCGGTTATCGAGCTCGCTGACCGCGGCTGCGGCCATGCGCGAGATGGTCTGGTCGGGGGAGCCGACCTGCGCCTGCAGCTCGCTCCGCACCTGCTCGGCGCGCGCCTCATCGGCGACCTTGGCGAGGGCCTGGATGGCCTCGATACGTACCTCGCGCTCCGGGCGGCCGACCAGCGGCAGGAAGGTGTCGACCAGGCGGCTGTCGCCGAGCTTGCCGAGCGCGCGCACCACGATGGCGGTGCCCTTCGCTTCCGCGGTCTGCAGCATCTCCATGAGGCGCGGCACCGCGCGCTTGCTGCCGATCTCCGCGAGCGCATCCACGGCGCGCTCGCTCACCCACCAGTCGCTGTCGCGGGTCGCCTGGATGAGCGAGTCGACCGCGCGCTCGTCCTTGGTCTGATTGAGGATCTCGATGGCGGCGCGACGGATGTCCTCGTCCTTATCGCGCACCAGCTGCAGCACGGCATCGATGACCTTGGGGCCACCGATCTTGCCGAGCGCGTCGGCGGCGCGGCTGCGCACCCACCAGTCGCTGTCCTTGAGCGACTCCAGCAGGTACTTCACCGACTTGGCATTGCCGATCTCGTTCAGCACCTCCACGGCGGCGCGGCGGGCGTTCTCGTTCTCGTCCTTGAGCACCGCGATGAGATACTGGATGGTCTCGGGATGGTTGGACTTGATGACCACGTCGATGGCGCGGTTCATCACCTCGAGCTCCGGATCGCGCAGCAGCGCGCACACCCGCTCGATGTCGATCGGCCCGTCCATGCGCTGCATCGCCGCGAGCGCGGCGCTGCGGATCAGCTTGTTGGGATCCTTCAGCAGTCCGTGCAGTGCGGTCTGCACCTCCGGTGTGTTGAAGCGCGCCAGGGTGTTGATGATGTGCACGCGCGCGATCGGGTCCTTGCCCTGCACGCGCCCGAGCAGGTCGGGAAGCGATTGCTTGTCGGCGATCTCGCCGATCACGCGGAACAGCGCGGCCTTCTCGTTCGGCTCCTGCGCATAGGCGGCATTCAGCAGCTCACGCACGCCGAAGCGCGACTTCTGTGCCGCGATCACCTCGAGCAGCGCGGACTTCGATACCCCGGGGGTGGCGAGCGCCTCGATGAGCAGGTGTGCCGGGTAGCCGTGGCTTGCGGTGAGCGCCCAGGTGATCCCGGAGATGACCCGCGGACTTCCCTCGACCAGCCCGCGGACGAATACCGGGAAGGTCTTGTGGTTCACGAGGCTTCCCAGCACCTCCACGAATGCCATGGTGGCGCCCTTGTCGGCCTCGGGGAGGGCGGCGAAGATGGCCTCGATCGCACCCGGCCCCACGTCCTTCAGCCGCGCGACGGCCTTCTGCGTGTCGGAGCTGGTGGGGTCAGGCGAGGACCGGATCTCGGTGACGAGCCGGTCGGCACGCAAGTTCGTGAAAAAGCTCATTCAGCCTTTGCGTCGCAGCAGCTCCCCGCCTGCCCGCGAGCGGGCCTGCCGCGGCGGAGCAAAATGCGAGGGCTCAAGTCCGGGTTGGCGCTGGGGATTCATGGCCTATCGTCTACTATAAGGAGCAAGCTCCCCGGACTTCTGTGAATTATGCCATAGCCTTGAGCCCGGCCCTGCCGGGCTTTGTGCGCGGCATCTCGCTGCGCTCTACAATTCAGTACATTCCTCCAGTCCCCTGGGCCGTCCTTACACATGACCCCCGATGAGACTCTGTCTGCCGTGCGCACGGCGCTCGAGGCCTACGTGGATCCCTACCTCGGGGAGCCGCTCGGAACCGCTCAGGCGATCCGGGACGTGCAGGCCGCAGGCGGCGGTTTCCGTGCGCAGGTGGTGCTCGGTTATCCGACCGGGGGATACGAAGCGGAGCTCACCGCGGCGCTCAACGGGCAGCTCGCCGGCGCGGGCATCGCTGCGCCTCTCGCCCTCGAGCTGAGGTCCGAGATCCAGGCGCACGCCGTGCAGCGCAACCTGAAGCCACTTGGCGACATCCGCAACGTCGTGGCGGTCGCCTCCGGCAAGGGTGGCGTCGGCAAGTCCACCGTCGCGGTGAACCTCGCACTCGCCTGGGCGCGCCAGGGCGCCCGGGTCGGAATCCTCGATGCGGACATCTACGGCCCGAGCCAGCCGCTCATGCTGGGGCTCGCCGGGCAGCGCCCGACATCGCCCGACGGCAAGCAGCTGCATCCGCTCGTGAGTCACGGTGTTGCCGCGATGTCGATCGGTTTCCTCGTCGATGCGGAGCAGCCGATGGTGTGGCGCGGACCGATGGTGACGCAGGCGCTCACGCAGCTGCTCGGCGAGACGCAGTGGGGTGCGCTCGATTACCTGGTGGTCGATATGCCCCCCGGCACCGGCGACATCCAGCTGACGCTCGCCCAGCGCGTGCCGGTGGCCGGCGCGGTCATCGTGACGACGCCGCAGGACATCGCGCTCGCGGATGCCCGCAAGGGACTGAAGATGTTCGAGAAGGTATCGGTGCCGGTGCTCGGCATCGTCGAGAACATGAGCGTGCACGTGTGCTCGAGCTGCGGTCACATCGAGCACATCTTCGGC
>JAFAKO010000127.1 GCA_019235245.1 Gammaproteobacteria bacterium | reverse complement strand
CATGTGGACCACGGCCGCTGGATTAACTGCTGCCTGTCTGCTCGCGCCACTTCGCACCGGAACCGTACTCGTAGTAGTAGCCCGGATGCGAATGACGCGTAATCTGGTTGAGCACCAGAAACACCGGCTTGTCCTCGGCCAGCGTCTCGAGCGCCTCGAAGACCACGTGCTGCGCGGTCTGATCGGCCTGCACCACCATGACGACCTGACCCGCGAAGTGCGCCAGCGCCTGGGCCTCGGTGGTCACGAGCAGCGGCGCCGAGTCGAACAGCACCAGGCGTGCAGCATTCTCGTTGCCGAGCCTGGAGATCACCTGGTGCATGCGCGCGCTGGCGACCAGCTCGGTCGCGTTGGATTCATGGTGCCCGGCCGGCAGGAACGCGAGCCCCGGCATGTCGGTCTGCACGATGAGCGAGTCCGCCGCGAGGGCCGGGTCCTTGACCATGTCGAGCAGTCCGGGCCGTCCCTCGAGCCCCAGGATCTGCGTGAGGCGCGGGTTGACGACGTCGCCATCGATCAGCAACACCGTCACGTCTTCCTCCAGTCGCATGCTGAGCGCGAGGTTCAGCGACATGAAGGTCTTGCCTTCCCCCGGCACCGCGCTCGTGATCATGATGAGGTTGCCGCTGGCGAGGCGGGGCACGCCACGCCCAAGTGCATTGTTGATCAGCGGCCGTTTGATGCGGCGGTACTGCTGTGCCAGCTCGTGCTCCTGGTGCGCCGGCGGCAGCATGCCCGCGGCGCGCAGCGAGTTCTGATCAACGATGAGCTGGCGCTCGCCGGCCGCGCCATCGCCCGCTGGCGCTTCGCGCCGCCGTGCGGCACCTGCTGCCGCCACCGTGCCATAGCCCTGCGCGGCCGGATCGGCAGCCGGGCTCGCCGCGGGCCGTTGTCCCTGCAGTCTCTTGAGGGTGTTCTCGATGACGCTCATGCGATCAACGCGTGTAGCAGCCGTGAAGTGAAATCATCCGTCAGCAGCGTGACGAGCGCCACCACCATCAGTGCCGCCGCCCCCATTGAATAGGTCCAGACCGCGCGTCGCGCGACCGCCTGGTGGCGCTCGCGCCAGGTCATGCTCACCCCTCCGAGCACCGGAAGCTGGGTGACCTCCGTCAGCTGACGCGGCGAGGTAAATACCGGCTGCAGCTGGTGCATGACGTAAGCCACTGCCAGGCCGGCCGCGAGGCCCGCCGCCAGCACGATCAGAATGAGCCGGGCGCGCTTCGGGAACACCGGCGTTGGGTCTGCGGTCGGCGGGTCGACCACCTCGAAACGCACCACTCCGGTCGCGTCCGCCTTGTCGGAGAGCCGCGCGCGGCTCAAACGCTCCACCAGCGCCTGGTACTGGGTGTGGGTGACCGCATAATCGCGGTTGAGGCGCTCGAATTCCGCCTCCACCTGTGGCGCTGTGTTGATCATCTTGCGCTGATCCGCGATCTTCCTTTCCTGATCGGCCACCTGCTGGCGCGCTGCGGCGACCTCGACGTCGATCTCGCTGAGCTTCAGCTTCATTCCCTGATAGACGGGGTTGGCTGCCATGCCGGTGTTGGCGATGGCCGCCGGGTCGCCACGGCGCACCGCCTCGAGCTCGGCCTTCTGGCGCTTCTTCAGATCCTCGAGCTGGCGCTGCGCGGCAATCACGTCCGGGTGCTTGTCCGTGAAGCGCAGCAACAGGTCATCGAGCCGTGCCTGCGTCTCGCGGATGGCGCTGGCGGTATCGAGCGGTTGACCGGAGCCGCCGCTGACCGCGCCCATCACCGGCTGCTCACCCGCGAGCTGCCGCCGCAACTCATCGCGCTTCTGTTCGGCGACGGTTAGCGCGAGGCGGTCCTTGTCGAGCTCATCCGTCTCGACATGCAGTCGCGCGAAGAAGTCCCCGGTCGAGCCCGGCACCAGGCCCGGGTGCTCACGCTTGAAGTCCGCCAGGCGCGCCTCGGAAGCGGCCAGCCGCTTGTCGTACTCGGCGATCTGCTGCGTGAGGAACTGCTGCGCCTGCTCGGATCCTTCCTGGGAGCCGCCGAGGGAATTGGCCAGGAACAGCCGCAGCAGCTGGTCGACCACGCGCCGCGCGGTCTCGCGGCTGCGGTCGGTGTAGCTGATGGTGTAGAGGTCCGCGGGATGGGTCTTGGGAAGTCCCGGCGCCTCACGCTCGTTGGTCGCCTCGACTTCCAGCTTGCCGCGCAGGTGCTCCACGATGGCAGCCTGCGCCTCGGGCGTCGCGGTGGCGAAGGCGGGTATCGCGAGGCGCGCCACTTTCTCGAGCTGCGGGCCGCCAAGCAGCGCCTGGCGCACTTCTTCCGCCTGCGAGGCGATGTTCGACTCGACGGCGAGACCCGCCGTCACCTGACTCAGGCGCGTGCGCGTGTCCACGTAGACGCGCGCCCAGGCATTGTAGGTATCCGGCAGCGCCAGCACGACCAGCCAGCCGAGCACGCAAACCACCCACGCCACCGCCATGGCGGTGCTGCGGAAGCGCCAGGCACCGCGGATCTGTTCGAGAATGAGTTCGAGCGTCTGGCGCATGATTGTCAGAAGATCGACTGCGGCACGACCAGCACATCGCCGGGTTTCAGCAGCTCGTTCTGCTTCACGTCGCCGCTATTGACGAGGTCGGCGACTTTCACGTGGATGATCGTCTCTTTGCCATTCTCCACGCGCACGATGCGCGCGCGGTTGCCGGAGGCGAACTGCGTCAGCCCTCCGACCGCCAGAATGGCATCCAGTACCCGCATGCCTTCCCGGTAGGGGAGCGCGGAAGGGTGCTGCACCTGACCGACGACCTTCACGAGGCTGAAGGCGCTGGCCGCGGTCGTGACGATGATGTTGACTTTCGGTGAGCGCACGTACTCGGACAGCACCTTCTCCATATCGCGCGCCAGCTGCGGCGGCGTCTTGCCGACCGCGACCATGTCCTCGACCAGCGGTGTCGATATCTTGCCGTCAGGTCGCACCGGCACCGTCACCGACAGCTCGGGGTTGCGCCACACGAACACTTCGAGCGAATCGCCGGGCCCAATGATGTAATTGCTGTCAGGAGTCTTGGTGTCGGTTGGTGTTGGCGCCGGTGCCGGAGTTGGTGCCGAAGCGCAGCCGGCGACCAGCAGGCTGAGCAGCAGCCAACCGGTTATCCCCAGTGCACCCGCGCGTCCCATCATTATTCCTGTGTCTTCCTGGATCCCCGAAAGTTAGCGTATCAGAAGCCCGCGGGCCCGGCCGCACTAGTTGGTGCCGTGGTATCCGCCAGCACCAGTTTGCCGTGATATTCATGACTGTCAGTTGAACAGAGCGTCTCCCCGTTACGACATAAAGCTTGGCGGTCGCGTGCCAGCGCGGGCCTGACGCTGCCAGCCACGAACTCCTGCAGAGTGCGCCGCGCAGTGCCGCAGTCGCTGCGACAGTCGCTGCGCAGTGCGAGCAGCCCTGCGGGGGGTCGCCACACCAGCGCGTTCAGCCCGTACCACATCTGTTGAATGAACGGATTTACCATGTTCCGGCCGTCGACCTGATAGCGCCACCAGATGAGCGAGCGCGCGCCGCTCGCGTCCGCGACCTCGGCCTCGCGAAACGCGCCCGCGCTGCTGCCGATCACTCGCTCGGTCAGCGACTGCAAGCCTTCACCGAGCAGCGAGCTCGTCTCGCCGACCAGCTCGCCACCCTGGCGCTGCGTGCGATATGACACGCCGAGAACTTCGACGGTATCCGCAGCGGTGTTGGCGAAAGCCTGCCGCTGCAGCTCATCGGCGCCGACGAAAATCGGCATCCACGCGGAGCGCCGCTCGAGCGGCACTGCGTGCCACGGCGGTCGTGGAGCCAACGCCGCAGCGGGGTGCGCGAGTGGCGGCGCGGGACGCGCCAGGCGCAGTCCCGCGTTGAGCAGCGGCAGCGCACACAGAACCAGCAGCGCGGCGGCCAGACCGGCGCGTGCCGCCTGCGGCAGCCAGCCATCATCGGGCGCTGCCGTGGGCGGCGTGCGCGGCGGCGGTTCCTGCCCGAGGCGCGGGGCCAGCCAGAAAAATATCAGCAGCGCGACGGCGAACACGCACCAGCCGAAGCCATAGTGACTGACGCGAACCAGGTAGCTCTTCATGTCGGTGAGGTAACCGGCCTCGATGACGCTGTACACGCGCACCCAGTTGGCGAGCAGCGCCAGCGCGGCCATCAGCGCGAGCTGCCGGATGCGTACCGGCCAGCGGTCGCGGCGCTGCTCACCGTACAGCGCTGCGACCGCCAGGCCCACGATCATGAAATGCAGGCCGCTGCAGCCCTCCTCGATCCGAAAGGTACCGTTGGGAATATGGACCACATCGCCCGAGACCACCGCCGCAGGCCCCGTCAGCGCGAGAGCCCCGCGGGTCACGAGCACCGTGAGTTGCTGGAGTGCGCCGCCGTACCACACCGGTTCCGCGAAATAGAAATAGCCGAGCGGAAAGAGCAGCACCCGCCCCGTGGGCCAGCCGAAGGTCGTGGTCGCCGCGAGCCACAAGAGCACTGGTTGCAACGGCACTTCCAGTCCCTCGATGCTGGCGCGGTAAAAGACCAGCCACGCGACCACCGCCAGCGCGAGCGCGACCAGCGCGGCGCTCGAAGGCCGCACGGGGGCGGCCACGAGGTCGTGCCGCGCGCGCACCACGAGCCCGATACAGATGAGGAGAATCAGCCAGCCGTGCGTGTACGTCTCGGTCGTCCCGTCCGACCACTTGTCGTACAGAAAGATGGTGCTCGGCCAGTAGATCAGCGCAACGACGCACGCCAGCGCGGCAATCCAATAGAGCCGCATGTACCGGGTGATCTGCATCCCGGTATCTTACGAGTGGACCGTCCTCAGGTGATCGTCTTGGCGACGACCTCCGACAGCGTGCTCTCGGTCCCGTCGGAGGCGACGGCCATCACCGCGAAATACCAGGTGCCAGGCTCCAGATCCTCGATGACATAAGTCTGGAGGCCCACGGTGCGGATCTGAACGGTGTGGGAGAGCTGGTCCGGACCCGCGCCGTAGTAAATCCGGTAACCAGCGAGGTCGGTGAGCGCGCTGCCGTTGGTATTGGAGGTCGGCGCCTCCCAGGATACCGTCGCCGCGCGGCTTCCGCTCATGGCAGGCGCCGTGTGGCCACCGGAGCCAGCCGGGCCTGGATCGATGCATCCGCTCAGAGCCGAAAGGGCGGCGATCGAAGCAAAAAGCGCAAAAGATCTCTTCACGCGAGCCCCCCACTGGCGTTGACGGGAAGCCACAGCGGCACAAGCGAAGCCGTTGCAGCAGCCGTCAGCTAACAGCAAGGCACGTGCCAGAGCTAAAAATCCTTTCTGCTGCAGAGGCTTAGCATAGCCCGGGGCCTGGAGCCCGGCCGTTCGTGTCGCACTGCAACGACGCCTTGACCTGAGACGGCGCCTTTAATGGAGATAACTAATTGATCTTATGAAGAAAACGACATGTCGCAGTGGGCCGACTTCGCGCGCCATTGCCCCGCTTCCGTGTCACCTTGTGATGGGCATCACGGTGTGATTACTCTTACCCGGCAGAGGTGAGCCGAGAGCGCCGAGGGCACGTCGGCAGAGTTTACAAAACCGGGTCTTGTTGGGCGTGAGTTATGTCAACGACGCTCCGCAAGTCCCTGACGGGCCAGCGGTAATGTCGTGACGGCATGACGCTTGCAGTGTTAGGATGCGTGCCGGTCGGCCACTGATGGCTAGGGATCGGTCATTGGAGGATAGCTCGATGAAGAAGCTTACTGTAGGTGCGATCGCCAGCGCGTGCGCTGTCGCGGCTCTTGTCTGGAGCATGCCGGCTGCGGCCGTCGTCAACCAGGTTCACGACAAGAACTTTTACGAGCACGAGCGCAACGACGACAGCTCGTCCACGTCTGTGCCGGAGCCCGGCACCATGGCGCTCCTGGCTATGGGACTCGGCGGACTGGCGCTGCGTCGGCGGCGGAAAGACTGAGTTCTGAGTTGGTAGCCGCTCAGGCTACCTGAGGACTTATCGGCGAACGGCTCCCCGTTTGGGGGAGCCGTTCGTATTCACGTGTCCTGTACGGCCGAGTCCGCGTCGACGACGTGCGGCGCTTCCCCTGCTCCCTTCCCGCATTCGCCCTCGCTGTAGGGCAGCGTAATCACCACTGCGAGTCCGCCGCCCGGCATGTTGTGGGCGCTGATCGACCCACCATGTACCGCAAGCGCCCGCGCGGCAATCGCAAGCCCCAGCCCCTCGCCCGCGCTTCCCTGGTGCTCGCGGGCCGTATCCACCCGGTAAAAAGGCTCGAAGATCTTCCCGAGTTCCTTCTGCGGTACTCCGGGGCCGGAGTCGTGTACGGCGATCTCGACCCTGTCCCCGCTATCGCCCCGCAGGCGGCGTGCGCTCACCACCACCACCGCGCCGGTCGGGCTGAAGCGCAGGGAGTTGCGGATGACGTTCTCGAAGGCGCTGCGCAGCAGCTCGGGGTCTGCGCATACCAGCAGCCGCTCCGGCGCCTGCACATTGACCAGGCATCCGCGGGCGTCGGCCTCGATGGCGACATCCGCCGCGATGTTGTGCAGCAGCTCCCCCGCATCGAGGGTGCGCTGCTCAATGAGTGCGTCCGCTGGCCGCTCGAGCCGCACCAGCCGCAACGTGCGCGCGATGAGCTGCTCGAGACGGTCGGCTTCGCAGGCGATGCGTGCGAGGTAACGGTCCGCGCCGCTGTGCTCGCGACGGGCAAGCGACAGCGCCAGCTGCAGCCGCGTCAGCGGGGAGCGCAGCTCGTGCGAGACATCGCGCAGCAGCTGCTGCTTCGCCTCGAGGAGCTGCCGCAGACGCTGAGCCATGGCATCGAGATCCCCGGCGAGGAGGCCGAGGTCGTCCTGCCTGCCGCGCAGCGCGGGCAGTACCCGCACATCGAGGTCGCCCGCCGCCATCTGCCTGATGGCAAGGCGCAGCTGGTCGACCGGGGCCGCCAGATAGCGGGCGAGGAGATAACACACTCCGGCGCTTGCGACGATTGCAATGAGAAGGATGGCGAGCGGCACGCCCGGAAGCTCGAGCTCGCCGAAAAGCCGCGGGCTGTCGCGCACCGGACCCACCACGACGTGATAGCTGTCACCGTTTGCCGCGACCAGCACGAGCGCGCCCCCGATCGGAGCAATTGCACCCGCAGGCGCACCGCGATCGGAACCCGCAGATCGTGCTCCATCGGCTGCCGGGCTCAGCGTGGCCGGTAACGGTCGATCCAACAGCTCACGCCCGTCGGGGCGCACGACGAAGGTACGGCTGAAGGGCTCACCGGGCAGCGCTTGCAGCCAGCTCTCGAGCGCCGCAGCTCCGCCGGACTCGAACGCCCGGGCGGCCTGCGCGTACAGCTGTCCGCGCTGTATCCACGGGCGGTCGGTGCGATGCGCGGTCGCGTTGACCGCGACCGTAACCGTGCCGACGAGAATGAGCGCCAGTGCCGCCCAGAAGGCGAGGAAGATGCGCCAGTACAGCGAGTGCATGCTCAGTCCGGGGACGCGGTCGAGGCGGCGCGGGATGAGACCGGAGTGAGCGCGTAGCCCGCGCCGCGCACGCTCTGCACGCTCACCCGATCAGTGAATCGCGCGATCTTCCGGCGCAGGTTCGAGACATGCGTGTCGAGACTGCGATCGGTCGGCAGGAGCCGCCGGCCGAGCGCCTGTTCCATGAGCTCATCGCGCGTGACCGTGCGTGTGTCGGCCCGCACCAGCAGCTCGAGGATGCGCAGCTCCGCGGAAGTGAGCTCCAGGTCCTGATCGTCCGCGTGCGCACGGTGCGCGCGCAGGTCGAGCCGCAGAGGACCCCACACGATGAGACCGGCGCCGGCGCCGCCTTCACCCGGTACGCGCCGCATGACCGCGCGGATGCGCGCGACGAGCTCGCGCGGGCTGAAGGGCTTGGCGAGATAATCGTCGGCCCCCATCTCGAGTCCCACGACGCGGTCGACCTCTTCGCCCCGCGCCGTGAGCATGATGACCGGCACGCGGCTCCCCGCCCGGATCCGTCGCAGAACCTCGAACCCCGACAGCTGCGGCAGCATCACATCGAGAATGACGAGGTCGACCGGTGAGCGTCCGAGTTGCTCCAGTCCCTCGGGACCGGTAATGGCGCTGGTCACGATGAAGCCCTCGGGGGTCAGATATTCAACCAGCATGGCGCACAGCTCCCGATCGTCGTCGATGAGCAGGAGATGCGGCTTGGGCTCGTTCTGCGGCTGACCAGGCTCCACGCCGCAACGATACACGGCCGACGGCGCGTTCCGGATCACGCGGACCGCAAATAAAGAATTCTTTGGAATCGAGCCGCCGGGGAAGGGACCTCGGTTCCTGACCCCGCCTCGCTGACGCTGAGTGGACCTCGGGGCAGCCGTGAGTGGGCTGATGGTCCCGTGGCGCGATAGTTAGTCGTTTTACTAACAATCGGCACAACGAACCGCAAACGGCGCCCGCCTCCACGGTCCGACACTTCTTTGCACTTCTTGGCCCCGCCGCAGTACCCGGACCGAGAGCGTATGTGCGACCTTTGGGTCGTCTCCTCCAGGGGGCGGCCGGGCGGTCCGTGCTGCCCCGTTTTTTTGTTGTACGCTACCGCTGCGCGGCCTGGGAGCGCCGGTTAGCTTCGAGGTAGCGAGGACCTAACGCGCGCCCGCATGAACGACGAAAATCGCTTCCTGCCACCGCTCACGGTGGCGCAGCCGGACACTCGCCCTGCGTGGCGCAGGTTCGCGGACTCGCATCGGCGGCTGCTGCTGGTGCTCGCGATAGTGCTCGCCGTCCTGTTGCTGGCCTGGATTCTCACGCCGCGCAACGTACAGCCTCCCCAGGGAGGGCGCTTCGGTGCGGGCGGGCCGATGCCGGTCGTGTCCGCGGCGGCGCGCAGCGGCGACATGCCCATAACGCTCATCGGCCTCGGCACCGTGACGCCGCTCGCAACCGTCACCGTGCAGAGCCAGATCAGCGGCCAGATCATGCGGATCTTTTTCAAGGAGGGGCAAACGGTCAAGACGGACGATCCGCTGATTCAGATCGATCCACGTCCCTACCAGGTCGCGCTCGAGCAGGCGCAGGGAGCGCTGGCGCGCGACAAGGCGCTGCTCGCCAACGCCCGCGTCGACCTCGATCGTTATCAGACGCTCTTCTCGCAGGACTCCATCGCGGAGCAGCAGCTCGCGACGCAGAAATCCCTGGTAGCGCAGTACGGTGGCGCGGTGCTGACCGACCAGGGTCAGATCGATGCCGCGAAGCTCAACCTCACCTACTGTCACATCGTCTCGCCCATCACCGGGCGGGTCGGACTGCAGCAGATCAATGTCGGCAATTACGTCACCCCGGCGGAGCCCAACGGGCTGGTGGTGGTGACGCAGCTCCAGCCGATCACGGTGGTCTTCACGCTGCCGGAAGACGACGTGCCCTCGCTCCTGCAGCGCATGCACGCCGGCGCCACACTGCCGGTGACGGCGTGGGACCGCAGCAATGCGCACCAGCTGGCAAGCGGCACACTGCAATCGATCGACAGCCAGATCGATACCACCACCGGGACGATCCGCCTGAAGGCGGTGTTTCCCAACGAGGATCAGAGCCTCTATCCGCAGCAGTTCGTCAACGTGGTGCTGCTGCTCGATACGCTGCACGCTGCGACGCTGATCCCGCAGGCAGGAGTACAGCGCGGGTCGCCCGGCACCTACGTCTACCTGGTCAACTCCGATCAGACCGTGAGCGTGCGCACGGTGACGCTCGGGCCCGGTGACGCCAACAACATCGCGGTCACCGCGGGACTGAAGCCGGGCGACACGATCGTCGTCGACGGCGCCGACAAGCTCAAGGACGGTGCCAAGGTCATAGTCCGCCAGCCGGGACACCCGGGCGGCGCCGCGGACGTGGGCTCCGGCAAGTCTCCCGCTGGGCAGCGCGGACCGGGCAGCCATCGGCAGCGCGCGCAGCCGGGCAGCGGCGGCGGCTGACCGCCGGCCCTCGCCGCTTCACGGGCGACGCATGAATCCCTCACGCATCTTCATCCTCCGCCCCGTGGGCACCTCGCTCCTCATGGTGGCGATACTGCTCGCGGGTATCGTCGCCTATCGCTTCCTGCCGCTCTCCGCACTGCCCCAGGTCGATTACCCGACCATCCAGGTCCACACCTTCTACCCCGGCGCGAGCCCCGAAGTGATGACCTCGGCCGTGACCGCACCGCTCGAAGTGCAGTTCGGGCAGATGCCGGGCCTCAACCAGATGTCCTCGACGAGCTCGGGCGGCGCCTCAGTGATCACGTTGCAGTTCAGTCTGTCGCTGAGCCTCGATGTGGCCGAGCAGGAGGTGCAGGCTGCCATCAATGCCGCCGGTAACCTGCTGCCCTCGGATCTGCCGGCACCGCCGGTCTACGCGAAGGTGAATCCGGCCGATGCGCCCGTGCTCACGCTCGGGCTGGTATCGAAGACGTTGCCGCTCACCGATGTGGAGGATCTGGCGGATACGCGGCTCGCGCAGAAGATCTCGCAGCTGCCGGGGGTCGGGCTCGTGACCGTGAGCGGCGGGCAGCGCCCCGCGGTGCGCATCATCGCCAACGTACGCGCGCTCGCCGCCTACGGCCTCAACATCGACGATCTGCGCACCACCATCGCCAACAACAACGTGAACTCCCCCAAGGGCACGCTGGATGGCCCGGCGCGCTCCTGGACCATCAACGCCAACGATCAGATCCAGAGCCCCGACGCCTATCGCAGCATCATCATCGCCTACAAGAACGGCAATGCCATCCGCCTGTCGGATGTTGCCGAGGTCACCAGTGGTGCGCAGAACGTGTATCTCGCGGGCTGGGTGAACAATACCCCGGGCATCATTCTCAACATCCAGCGCCAGCCCGGCGCCAACGTCATTCAGGTCGTCGATCGCATCAAGCAGCTGCTGCCGCAGCTGTCCGCCTCGCTGCCGGCGGCGGTCGAGGTGGCGGTGCTCACCGATCGCACCAACACGATCCGCGCCTCGGTGCGCGACGTCGAGTTCGAGCTCGCCCTGGCGGTGGTGCTGGTGGTGCTGGTGATGTTCCTGTTCCTGCGCAGCGTGCCGGCGACCGTCATCCCGAGCCTGTCGGTGCCGCTGTCGCTGGTCGGCACGCTGGCGGTGATGTACCTCGCCGGCTTCAGCCTCAACAACCTCTCGCTCATGGCGCTCACCATCGCCACCGGTTTCGTGGTCGATGACGCCATCGTGATGATCGAGAACATCTCCCGCTACATCGAGCAGGGCGTGCCGCCGCTCGAGGCGGCCTTGAAGGGCGCGGGCGAGATCGGCTTTACCATCGTATCGCTGACCGTGTCGCTGATCGCCGTGCTGATACCGCTGCTGTTCATGGGCGATGTGGTCGGACGACTGTTCCACGAGTTCGCCATCACCCTCGCCGTCACCATCGTGATCTCCGCGGTGGTGTCGCTCACCCTGGTGCCGATGCTGTGCGCCAAGCTGCTGCGGCATCACGACGCCGCCGCCGAGAGCGCCATCGCCCGCTGGTCGAACGAGAAGTTCCAGGCGCTCATCGATGTCTACGGTAAAGGTCTCGACTGGGTGCTCGAGCACCAGCCGCTCACGCTCGCGGTGGCGGTCGGCACCCTGGTGCTCACCGTGCTGCTGTATGTGCTGGTGCCGAAGGGCTTCTTCCCGGTGCAGGACACGAGCCTCATCCAGGCGA
>JAFAKO010000002.1 GCA_019235245.1 Gammaproteobacteria bacterium | reverse complement strand
CCTGCCCGCGTGGGCCAACAAGGCGCTGCAGCGCCTGCAGGTCCCCGAATCGACGCTGCACCCGGTGGTGAGCACGCTGCCGAACGGCGTGACGCTCATCGTGCAGAGCGCGGATGTGAGCGACACCGTCAGCGTCTTCGGACACGTGCGCAATCGGCCCGAGACCGAGGAGAGCCCCGGCGAAGAAGGCGTCGCACAGGTGCTCGACCGACTCCTCACCTATGGGAGCGAGCATCTCGACCGGGTGGCGTTCCAGCAGGCCCTCGATGACATCGGCGCGCGTGAGCACGCCGGCACCGACTTCGCGGTGCAGGTGCTCACCGATCGCTTCGAGCGCGGCGTGGAGCTGCTCGCCGACAACGAGCTGCGCCCCGCATTGCCGGACAAGGCGCTCGAGGTGATCCGCGGCCAGTTGGCCCTCGGCATCGCCGCGCGCAACGCCAGCCCGGGGTTCCTCACGCAGCGCTCGCTGCGGGCGGCGCTCTATCCACCCGGCGACCCGAGCCTGCGGATGTCGACGCCCGAGACGGTGCGCGCACTGACGCCGGCTGCAGTGCGTGCCTATTACACGCGCGTGTTCCGCCCGGATCTCACGACCATCGTGGTGATCGGCAAGGTGGATCCGCAGAGCGCCCGCGCGGTCATCGGCCGCTACTTCGGCAGCTGGGCGGCGGAGGGTCCCAAACCGCCGATCGATCTGCCGTCGGTGCCGGCCAATGGACCGGGCACGGTCGTCGTGCCGGATGCGAGTCGCGTGCAGGACCGCGTGGTGCTGGCGCAGAACCTGGCGCTCACGCGCTCGGACCCGGACTACTATCCGCTCGCGCTCGGCAATGCGGTGCTCGGCGGCAGCTTCTACTCGACGCGGCTCAGCATCGATCTGCGCAAGAAGGCCGGTCTCGTGTACTCGGTGGAGTCGGTGCTGCAGTCCGGCCGCACGCGCAGCGTCTACCTGGTCGAGTACGCCAGCGATCCGCAGAACGTCGGCCGCGCCGCCAACATGGTGGCGCACGAGATCTCCGGCATGCAGAACGCGCCGGCAGGGACCGATGAGCTGACCCGCGTCAAGGCGTACCTGCTGCGGCAGATGCCCCTCAGTGAAGCCGGCCTCGATGAGATCGCGCGCGGCATGCTGAACCGCAGCGACCTGGGGCTGCCGCTCGATGAGCCGCGGCATGCGGCCGAGCGCTTCATCGCGCTCGATGCGGCGGCGGTACAGGAGGCTTTTCGCAAGTGGCTGCGGCCGCAGGACATGGTGCGCGTCAGCACCGGCCCCGCACCGCCCTAGCGGCACGACCGCGAAGCGCACCGCTTTATGCACTGGCCCCTGAGGCGCTCGACGCTCGTGCTGCTGCTCGCCGGCGCCGCCGGCATCGCCGGCTGCATCGCGCCGGCAGCGGCCGCCGACGCCCCCGCGGGCGGTGAGCCCTGGTGGCGTCACGCGGTCATCTACGAGATCTATCCGCGCAGCTTCCAGGACGCCAACGGCGATGGCACCGGCGACCTCGCCGGCATCACGCAGCGACTCGACTACCTCGAGCAGCTCGGCGTCGATGCCATCTGGATTGCGCCCATCTATCCCTCCCCGCAGGTGGACTTCGGCTACGACATCTCCGACTACCGCGGCATCGACCCGCAGTACGGCAGCTTCGCGGACTTCGACCGGCTGCTGGGTGAGGCGCGCCGGCGGCACATCCGCGTGATCCTCGACATGGTGCTCAACCACACCTCCGACCAGCATCCGTGGTTCATCGATGCCGCGCACTCGCGCGAGTCGCCGCACCATGAGTTCTATGTGTGGAGCGCGGGCAAGCTGGACCCCGCCGGGCAACATCACCCACCCAACAACTGGGTGAGCCTCTTCGGGGGTCCTGCATGGGAATTCGTGCCGGCGGTGAGCGAGTACTACTACCACCGCTTCTACCGGCAGCAGCCCGATCTCAACTGGCGCAACCCGGAGGTGGAGCGCGCCATGTTCGCGGACATGCGCTTCTGGCTCGATCGCGGCGTCGCGGGCTTCAGGCTGGATGCCGTCACCGAGCTCTTCGAGGACGCGCAACTGCGCGACGCGCCGGTGCTCGGCGGCGTGAACGCGCAGGGCGATCCGATCCTGAGCGACCTCTACACCAAGAATCTCCCCGAGGTGCACCAGGTGATGCGCCGGCTGCGCGCCATGATCGACACCTATCCGGATGAGCGCGTGCTGATCGGCGAGACCTACCTCGAGAAGACCGCCGATCTCGATGCCTGGTACGGCGGCGCGCGGCGCGATGAGCTGCAGCTGCCGATGGACACGCTGGTGGGTCTCGGCAACCGTCTCGACGCCGTCACGTTCCGCCGGCACCTCCTCGAGTCCCAGACGCAGCTGCATGGCGCGCAGCCGCTGGTGGTGTTCGACAACCACGACAACATCCGCAGCTGGGACCGCTACGGTGATGGCGTGCACGATGCGCAGATCGCGCGCATCATCGCCGCGCTGCTGCTGACGACGCGCGCCACGGCGCTCGTGTACCAGGGCCAGGAGATCGGCCAGCGCACTGCGACGCCGCGCCGCGTCGAGGACGTGCGCGATCCACTCGGCGTGCGCGGCTGGCCGCGCGACAAGGGCCGCGACGGCGAGCGCACGCCCATGCAATGGGACGCCTCCAACCCGCAGGCGGGCTTCAGCAGCAATCCGCATACCTGGCTGCCGGTCACGGCCGACTACCGCAGCGTCAACGTCGCGAGCGAAAGCGCCGACCCCGCCTCACTCCTCAACTGGTACCGGCGGCTCATCGCGCTGCGCCGCAACGATGCGGCCGTGCGCGCCGGGGGCATGGTGATGCTCGATGAGCGCAATCCGGCGGTACTGAGCTACGCGCGGGTGAGCGGGACGGGCGCGACGGTGATCGTGTCGCTCAACATGTCTGCACGGACGCAGAAGGTCTCGCTCGGTCTTGCGCAGGCTGGCTTGCGCGGATCGCAGTTGCGGACGCTGCTGTCGAGCCCCGACTCCGTGGCGGCTGACGCGGCATCCAACCCGCTGATACTCCCGCCCTATGCGGCCTGGGTCGGGCAACTTCGCTGAGGCGGTACACTCAGCGGTTCCTGGTGCCATGGGCTCGACAACGGAACACGGCGTCTCCCCGCTCGGTGAGCTCCTCAGCTTTCCCGTACACGACGGGCTGCGTGTCTCGGCGCGTCTCGAGCACCCCGCTCGGGCGCGCGCCTGCTATGTCCTGGCACACGGCGCCGGCGCCGGCATGGAGCATACCTTCATGAGGGTCGTGGCGACCGGACTCGCCGCGCGCCGCATCGCGACGCTGCGCTACCAGTTTCCCTACATGGAGCGGCGCTCGCGGCGGCCCGATCCGCCGCCCCTCTGCCATGCCACCGTGCGCGCCGCCGTGGCGCAGGCCGCCCGCCTTCTGCCCGGCCTGCCGCTCATCGCCGGCGGCCGCTCCTTCGGTGGGCGCATGACCTCCCAGGCGCAGGCGCTCGCGCCGCTTGCGGAAGTACGCGGACTCGCGTTCCTCGGCTTCCCGCTGCACCCCGCCGGCAAGCCCTCGGCCGGGCGCGCAGAGCATCTGTCGCAGGTGCAGATCCCGATGCTGTTCCTGCAGGGGACGCGCGATGCGCTGGCCGATGCCGCGCTGCTCACGAGTGTGCTCGCCGGGCTCGGCGGGCGCGCCCGCATCGACTGGCTGGAGGGCGCGGACCATGGGTTCCACGTCGCGGCGCGCAGCGGCCGCAGCGATGCGCAGGTGCAGGAAATGCTGCTCGGGGCTTTCCGCAGCTGGGCGGAGGAGCTGCTGTGAGCCCGCGCTCGCTCGAGCGTTATTCCGCCAAGCGAACCTTCACGCGCACCCCCGAGCCGCCCGCGAAGGCGGCCGGCGAGCGGGGCGGCCCGCTGCTGTTCGTCGTGCAGAAGCACGCCGCCCGCAGGCTGCACTACGATTTCCGGCTCGAGCTCGATGGCGTGTTGAAATCGTGGGCCGTCCCCAAAGGCCCGTCGCTCGACCCGGCCGACAAGCGCATGGCAGTCGAGGTGGAGGACCACCCATTCGACTACGCCTCCTTCGAGGGAGTGATCCCGGCGAAGCAGTACGGCGCAGGCAATGTCATCGTGTGGGACTGCGGCGTGTATTCCCCGGACGAGGACGCGCAGTACGCATTCGCCGACCGCGCTGCCGCCGAAGCGCGCCTGCGCGCGGAGCTCGCCGCCGGCAAGCTCAGCTTCTTTCTCTGCGGCGAGAAGCTCAAGGGCTCGTTCACCCTGGTGCGCACCCGCACCGGCGATCAGTGGCTGCTCATCAAGCACAAGGATCGCTTCGCGCAGCCGAACGACGTGCTGGCGCGGCATTTCTCCGTGCTCTCGGGCGCGAGTCTCGATGAGCTCGATCCGGCGCAGCCGCCGGCGCGTCTCGCGGCGGCTCGCATCGCCCCGTACGGTCCGCAGGAAGCCTTTCCCGCGCGCCTCGCGCCCATGCTGGCCGAAAGCGGCGATGCTGCACACTCCGACCCGGGCTGGCGCTACGAGCCGAAGCTCGATGGTTACCGGATCATCGCCTACATCGAGGGCGGTCAGGCACGCCTGCAGTCCCGTCGCGGACTCGATCTCACCGCCTGCTTCCCGGAGATCGCCGCCGATCTCGCCACGCATCCGGCGGGCACGCTGGTCCTCGACGGAGAGATCGTGGCGCTCGGGCCCGATGGCCGGCCCTCCTTCAACGCGCTGCAGAACCGGGCACAGCTCAAGAGCGCAGCGGAGATCGCCGCCGCCCAGCGCACCACCCCGGCCGTTTTCGTGTGCTTCGACCTGCTGCACTTCGCCGGTTTGAATCTGCGCAACGCACCGTACCGCGACCGCCGTCGCTACCTGTGCCAGTGTCTGCTGCCGGCACCTCACCTGCAGCTGGTGCTGGCCTCCGCGGATGCCGGGCAGCTGTACGCGGCATCACTGCAGCTCGGCTTCGAGGGCATCGTCGGCAAGCGGCTCGACAGTCCTTACCGCGAAGGGCGCCGCTCGGCCGACTGGCTGAAACTGAAGGTGGTGGAGTCGGGCGAATTCCTCATCGGCGGCTACACGCGCGGCAATGGCGCGCGCGAGCCGCTCGGGGCGCTGCTGCTCGGCTACCGTGAGGGCAAGGCGCTGCACTATGCCGGGCACGTCGGCTCGGGGCTGGACGATGCCAACATCGCTGCGCTCCTCGAGCGCAGCGCGAAGCTCCAGCGCGCCGACTCGCCCTTCGCCGAGCGGCCACCGCTGCATCGGCCGACCACCTGGCTCACGCCGCAGCTGGTCGCCGAGGTGAGCTACAGCGAGTGGACGCCCGGCGGCGCACTGCGCGCACCGGTGTTCCTGCGGCTGCGCGAGGACGTCGATCCGCGCAGCGTGCGACGCCCCGCGGGCCGTGCCGACGCACCCGCCGCACGCCCCGAGACGGGCCGCGCGCGGCCCGTGACCGCCGGCCGCAGCGCTCGCCGCGGCGCGGCACGCGCCGCCGCCCCATCGGGCGATGGCGAGTCGGCAGTGGTGGCCGAGGTGCTGAAGCAGCTCGAGAATCCCGCCAAGTCGATACACCTCAAGGTCGGCGATGCCCGCTTCGGCGTGAGCAACCTTGACAGGATCTATTGGCCGGCCTCCGGCCGGCGCGTGCCGGCGACCACCAAGCGCGACTTCCTGCGCTACCTCGCGCGCGTCGGCCGCTTCATGCTGCCGCATCTCATCGACCGGCCGCTCACCATGATCCGCATGCCCGAAGGCATCAACGGCGAGCGTTTCTTCCAGAAGCACTGGACGCAGTCCCTGCCGGAGTTCGTCGAGACGGTCACGGTGTTCTCCGAGCACAAGGACGAGCAGCACCGTTACCTGCTCGCCAACAACCTGCCGACGCTGCTGTGGCTCGGTCAGGTCGGTACGCTCGAGTTTCACATCTGGCACTCGCGCGCGCAGCCGGCACCGGAGGCGCTCGGGGCCAATACGGAGTATGCGAGCTCGCTCGCGGCGCTCGAGTCCTCGATCCTCAACTACCCCGATTACCTGGTGTTCGACATCGACCCCTACATCTACTCAGGCAAGGAGGCCGCCGGCGCCGAGCCCGAGCTCAACAAGCGCGGCTTCGCTGGCGGCAAGCGCGTCGCGTTCTGGCTGCGGGCGCTGCTGAAGGAGATGTCACTCGAAGCCATCGTCAAGACCTCCGGCAAGACCGGGCTGCACGTGTTCGTGCCGATCGTGCGCACGGTGAACTTCGACGAGGCTCGGCAGATCTGCGAGATGGTGGGGCGCCACCTGATGCGCGAGCACCCGCAGGACATCACCATGGAGTGGGCGGTGCCCAAGCGCACCGGCAAGATCTTCATCGACTACAACATGAACGTGCGCGGCAAGACCCTCAACTCGGCCTACTCCCCCCG
>JAFAKO010000257.1 GCA_019235245.1 Gammaproteobacteria bacterium | reverse complement strand
TGCTGGTGAGCGACGTGTCGCGGCAGATGCGCCTCGAGGCGGTGCGTCGCGACTTCGTCGCCAATGCCTCGCACGAGCTGCGCTCACCCCTTACGGTGATCTCCGGATATCTCGAGACGCTCGCGCAGGACCCCGCGGTCGATGCCGGTCTGCAGGGACCGATCGCCGAGATGCGCCGCCAGGCCGAGCGCATGACGGCCATCATCCGCGACCTGCTCGAGCTGTCGCGCCTCGAGGAGACCAACGAGATCGTCGGTGGCGAGCCGATCGATATCGGCGCGCTCCTGGCGCTGCTGCGCAAGGACGTGCTGGCCCGGCCCGTGCACCCGCGCGAAATCCGGGTGCGCATCGACTCCACTGCGCAGCTGAACGGGGACGAGCCGGAGATCCATTCCGCGTTCTCGAATCTCGTCGACAACGCTGCCAAGTACACTCCCGCGGAAGGCTTGCTCGAGATGCGCTGGTGGGCGGATGAGGATGGCGGTCACTTCTCCGTGAGCGATACCGGCATGGGAATTCCGCCGGAGCACATCCCGCGCCTCACCGAGCGTTTCTACCGGGTCGACGCCGGGCGCTCGCGCTCGACCGGGGGCTCGGGCCTCGGGCTGGCGATCGTCAAGCACGTGCTGCAGCGTCATGGCGCCACGCTCGAAGTACAGAGCACGCTCGGCGCCGGCAGTACTTTCATATGTCACTTCCCGGTCGAGCGGGTGCTGCTGGCGCGCGCCCCCAATGCTGCAACGGCTTAAGATTCTGTCGCAAGCCGCTAATCAGTAAGAAATAATTAGCCCCGCTGTCACGCAACCGACACACCCGGGCCCGACGCTAGCCCGCGACCTGGCCATACAGGAAGCGCTTGGCATGGCAAGCGGGAAGCCTATGCACGGCAGCAGGCTGAGCGTCCGCACGCTGTTTCTGTCCGACATCCATCTCGGATTCAGACTCGCTCGCGCACGCGAGCTCAACGAGTTCCTCCACGGCATCGAGGCCGAGTGCATCGTGCTGGTCGGCGACATCATCGATGCGTTGAGCCTCGCGCGGCGCGCCTTCTGGAGCGCCGCGCACACCCAGGTGGTGCGCACACTGCTCGCCCGGCAGCGCGCCGGGACACGCCTCGTCTATATCCCGGGTAATCACGATGAGAGCCTCGGAATGCTCGCGCAGATGCTGCAGGGCCAGCTCGAGGTGCACCGCGAATGGGTGCACCGCACCGCGCGCGGTGAGCGCCTGCTGGTGCTGCACGGTGACCAGTTCGATGGCTCGATGGTGTGCCCGCGCTGGCTGAGCCGCCTCGGCGACCTGCTGCACGGTGTGATGCTGGGCGTGAATCATCAGGTCAACAACGTACGGCGTGCGCTGGGTCGGCCCTACTTCCCGCTCGCCGAGCGGCTGAAGCTGAGCGTCGGCACGAGCGTGCGCTACATCGAGCAGTTCGAGCAGCTCGCCGCCCGCCACGCGGCGATGTTCGGCTATGATGGCGTCGTGTGCGGGCACATCCATCGCGCGAACCTTCGGCATATCGCCGGTACGCTCTATTGCAACACCGGCGATTGGGTGGAGTCCTGTACAGCGCTGATCGAGAGCCCGCGCGGGCAGCTCGAGCTGCTGCGCTGGCACAGCCCCCCGCCCGCGCCGCTGCGCTCCACTGCGCCACCCGTGGCCGACGCCGCGTGAGGATAGCGCTGGCAACGGATGCCTGGACGCCGCAAACCAACGGCGTCGTGACCACGCTCAAGGCCACCGCTGCCACGCTCGGTGAGCTCGGTCACGAGGTGCGCATCATCTCCCCGCAGGGACTCGCCACCATCAGCTGCCCGAGCTACCCGGAGATTCGTCTCGCGCTCTCCCCGGGTCCGTACGTGGCGCGGGAGCTGAAGTCGTTTCGGCCGGATGCCATCCACATCGCCACCGAGGGACCGCTTGGCATGGCGGTGCGCCGCTACTGCCGTGCGCGCGAGGTGCCTTTCACTACGTCCTATCACACGCGCTACCCCGAGTACCTGCACGCCCGCTGGCCCATCCCGCTCGGCGTGACCTACGCCTGGCTGCGCCGTTTCCACTCCGCCGCCGAGCGCACCTTCGTGAGCAGCGGCAGCCTCGAGAGCCTGCTGCGGGAGCGCGGATTCCGGCATCTGCATCGCTGGCGCCGCGGCGTCGATCTGCGCATGTTCCACCCCCGCTCGCCCCATCCGGAGCTCGCGCAGTTACCGCGCCCGGTGATGGCGTGCGTCGGGCGGCTCGCGATCGAGAAGAATCTCGACGCCTTCCTGTCGCTCGAGTTGCCGGGGACCAAGCTCGTCATCGGTGATGGACCGGAGCGGGCGGCGCTCGCGCAGCGTTATCCGCGGGCGCGGTTCGCCGGCTACCGCTTCGGTGCCGAGCTCGCCGCGCTGCTCTCGGGAGCGGATGTGCTGGTCTTTCCGAGCCTCACCGACACCTTCGGGCTGGTGATGATCGAGGCGCTCGCCTGCGGCGTCCCGGTCGCCGCCTTCCCGGTGACCGGGCCCCTCGATGTCATCGAGCCGGGCGTGACCGGAGTGCTGCACGCGAATCTCGGCACTGCCATCAGCGGCGCGCTGCAACTCGACCGGCGCACCTGCCTGGCCGCGGCCAATGGCTTCAGCTGGGAGGCAGCGACCCGGCAGTTCCTCGGCGGGCTCGCGCCGATTCCGTCGCCGCTGCGCGCCCGACTGGCCGTGAGCCGCAGTTCCGCTATCATCGCCCGCATGGCTGCGCGCCGGCAGGCGAGCGGCGCCCGAGACGGCAACTGATGGAAACCGCTGACCTCTCACATCACATCTCCCGCCGCTTCAACGAGGACCTCGAGCGCGTTCGCGGCAGGGTGCTCGGCATGGGCGGCTTCGTCGAGCAGCAGCTGCAGAAGGCCATCACGGCGCTGGTCGAGGGCGACAGCTCTCTCGGCGAGCAGGTGGCGATGGATGACTACCAGGTGAACAACATGGAAGTGGCGATCGATGACGAATGCTGCCGCATCCTCGCCACGCGCGCCCCGGCCGCCGGCGATCTGCGGGTGATCGTCGCCATCATCAAGACCATCACCGACCTCGAGCGCATCGGCGATGAGGGCGAGAAGATCGGCTACATCGCCTCGCGGCTGGCCACCATGGAGCGTCCGGCAGACAAGTACCGCGAGATCAAGCACCTCGGCCGCGTCGTCTCGGACATGGTGCATGCGGCCCTCGATGCCTTCGCCCGCATGGACGTCGAGTCGGCGCTGCGCGTTGCCCGTCAGGACCGCCTGGTGGACGAGGAGTACGAGGCGATCCAGCGGCAGAGCATCACCTTCATGATGGAAGATCCGCGCACCATCCGCCGGGCACTCGATGTCATGTGGGTGGTGCGGGCGCTCGAGCGCATCGGCGACCACGCCAAGAACATCAGCGAGTACGTCATCTACATGGTCCACGGCAAGGACATCCGCCACACCTCGCTCGATGACGTCGAGCGGCAGCTGCGTGGCGCCACGGACGCCGCCGCCGCGAGCGCACCGTCCGCTCCGGCCTGAGCCCGGGTTTGTCCGCAACGCTTGCGCCGCAGCGGCTGCCCGCGCGCCGGCTCGCCAACCTGGCGGGCTTCGCGCTATGCACGGGGCTCATCGGCTACGCGCTCTACTCGCAGTGGTACATGGGGCTCGAGCCCTGTCCGCTGTGCATCTTTCAGCGCATCGGCATCGCGCTGCTCGGCCTGGTGTTTCTCGCCGCAGCGCTGCACAACCCCAGCGGCTGGGGCCGCTACGGCTACGCACTCGCCATCGGGCTGGCGGCGCTCGCCACGCTGCTCGTCGCGGCGCGCCACATCTATGTGCAGAGCCTGCCGCCGGGCGCGCTGCCCTCCTGCGGTGCGCCGCTGGCGGTGCTGCTCAAGTTCACTCCGCTCTGGGAGGTGGTGCGCAAGGTGCTCACCGGCAGCGGCGAGTGCAGCGTGGTGAACTGGCGATTTCTCGGACTGACGATGCCGATGTGGGTGCTGTTGTGGGCGCTCGGCCTCGGAGCCGGCGGAGTCATCGCCAACCTCCGACCGGCGCGTTGATTTACCGCCGCGCTACCCCGGTGCGAGCAGCCGCCGCAGCACGTTGCGATACATGCGGTGCAGGGCATCGATGTCGGCCACCGGCACGCACTCGTTCACCTTGTGGATCGAAGCGCTGACCGCGCCGAGCTCGACCACCTGTGCGCCGAGCGGCGCGATGAACCGTCCGTCGGAGGTGCCGCCACCGGTCGATAGCCGGGGCTGCCCCCCCGTGACCTCTGCGACAGCGTCGGCGACGGTGCGCGACAGCACCCCCGGCGGCGTATAGAAGGGCTCGCCCGACACGAACCATTCCAGGGTATGGCGCACGCGATGCCGGCGCAGGACTTCCTCGACGGTGCTCTTGAGTCCCGCGAGCGTCTGCACCGGCGAGTAGCGCAGGTTGAAGCGCGCCTTCAGCTCACCCGGTATGACATTCGGTGCGCCGGTACCCGCATTCAGGTTGGACACCTGGAAGCTCGTGGCCTGGAAGTGCTCCGTGCCTTGATCCCAGGTGCGTCCGATGAGCTCGGCGAGTGCCGGTGCGAGCGCATGCACCGGATTGTCGGCGAGCTGCGGATAGGCGATGTGACCCTGCACACCATGGACCGTCAGTCGGCCGCTGAGCGAGCCACGCCGGCCGACCTTGATGGTGTCACCCACCGAGAGCTCGCTCGACGGCTCCCCCATCACGCACCAGTCGATGTGCTCGCCGCGCGATCGCAGCACCTCCGCGACCCGCCGGGTGCCATCGACGGAGGGACCCTCCTCATCGCTCGTGATGAGGAAGGCGATCGAGCCGGAGTGCGCGGGATGGGCGGCGATGAACTCTTCCATGGCGGTCACCATCGCCGCGAGCCCGCTCTTCATGTCGGCCGCTCCGCGTCCGTAGAGCACGCCATCGCGAATCGCCGGCACGAAGGGGTCGCTGTGCCACTCGCTCAGCGGCCCGGGCGGCACGACGTCCGTGTGGCCGGCAAAGCACAGGAGCGGGCCCCGATCCCCACGGCGTGCCCAGAAATTGGAGACCGCGCCGAAAGGAAGCGGCTCGACGGCAAAACCGATGCGCCTGAGCCGTGCGGACAGCACGGCCTGGCAGCCCTCGTCGGCGGGGGTCACGGAGGCGCGGGCGATGAGATCCTGCGTGAGCTCGAGGGCTTCAGACATTGGCTGCGCGTTATAAGGCGTCGATATCGGGCCGGCAAGCGCGTCGCGTGCCGTCACGCCACTGTAAGATGCGGCGGCAACACTATGAGCCGCCACAGGGATGTGGCCTCACTGCCCAGCTCGGGGCTCCGCCTGGCTGTCACGAGAACGTAATAATTATGTCATTTAATGCGCGCCAATCTGACGCGCGCCGGAATTCCGGGCCGGCAGCGATCCGCGGACGCAGGAGTGAAATCATGAGCAGATTCAATGCCAAATCTCTGTCAGCAGCGGTCGCTGTCGCTGCCGTCGCCTTGGCGACCGCCCAGGCCGCCGATATCTCCGGAGCGGGCGCCACCTTTCCCTACCCGATCTATTCGAAGTGGGCAGATGCGTACAAGACGCAGACCGGTATCGGACTGAATTACCAGTCGATCGGCTCCGGCGGTGGCATCAAGCAGATCAAGGCGAAGACGGTCACCTTCGGTGCATCGGACATGCCGCTCGAGGCCAAGGACCTGGAGGAGGCGGGACTGGTGCAGTTCCCCATGATCATCGGCGGTGTCGTGCCCGCGGTGAACGTCAAGGGCGTGCAGGCCGGGCAGATGGTGCTCGATGGCGCAACGATGGCGGAGATCTACCTCGGTGAGATCACCAAGTGGAACGACCCGCGCATCAAGAAGCTGAACCCGACGCTCGCCCTGCCCGCCACGGCGATTGCCCCGATCTATCGCTCCGATGGCTCGGGCACCAACTTCCTGTTCTCGAACTACCTTGCCAGTTCGTACCCGAAGTTCAAGGAGACCATCGGCGCCGCCACTTCCGTGCAATGGCCGGTGGGCATCGGCGCCAAGGGCAACGAGGGCGTCGCCAACATGACCGCCCAGACCGATGGCGCGATCGGCTACGTCGAGTATGCCTATGCCAAGCAGAACAAGATGGCATACGCGGATCTCATCAACTCCGCGGGCAAGAAGGTCGCTCCCAACGCGGAGTCGTTCCAGGCTGCGGCTGCCAATGCCGACTGGGCGCATGCTCCCGGTTACCACCTGATCCTGACGAATCAGGCCGGCGAGAAGAGCTGGCCGATCACCGGCGCGAGCTTCATCCTCGTTTACGGCAACCCGCCCGATCCGGCCGCCACCGGTGCGGCGCTGAAGTTCTTCGACTGGGCTTTCAAGAACGGCGGCAAGATGGCTGCGGATCTCGACTACGTGCCGCTCCCGGACAGCCTGGTGAGCCAGATCCGGAACACCTGGAAGACGCAGATCAAGGGTGTGCCCGCCACCTGATCCGTACCTCGCGGTGTGCCCGCGGCGCGGGCCGGCGGGTGCCTGCCCGCTCCCGCGCCTGTTGGATCGGCAGTTGGAAAGGGCAGGCCTGACAGGTTACCGTCGGGTATGAGCAGCGTGGCCGCGATCGAGCCGGCGCAGGCGTCGGGACAGCGCCTGCGGGAGCGCGCCTTCCGCACCGCGACCTTCGCAGCGGCGTTGCTCGTGCTGGCATTGCTGGGTGGCGTCGCGCTCTCGCTGCTCCTCGGCGCGTGGCCGGCGCTTGCGCACTTCAAGCTCGACTTTCTGACGCGCGAGATCTGGAATCCGGTCACCGACAAGTTCGGCGCTCTGGCGCCCATCTACGGCACGGTGGTCACCTCGTTCCTCGCGCTGCTGCTGGCGATTCCGGTGAGCTTCGGCATCGCGATCTTTCTGACGGAGCTTGCGCCGGTGTGGCTCAAGCGCCCGGTGGGAGTCGCCATCGAGCTGCTCGCGGCCGTGCCGAGCATCATCTACGGTATCTGGGGCCTGTTCGTGCTGGCGCCGATCCTGCAACGGCACGTGCAGCCCTGGCTCATCGACTGGCTCGGGCCGCTGCCGCTCATCGGGCGGCTGTTCCAGGGACCTCCCTACGGCATCGGGGTGCTGACGGCGAGCTTCGTGCTCGCCATCATGGTGATTCCCTTCATCTCGGCGGTGATGCGCGATGTCTTCGAGATGGTCCCGGACGTGCTCAAGGAGTCCGCTTACGGGCTCGGGGCCACGACCTGGGAGGTCATCTGGCAGGTAGTGGTGCCTTATGCGCGCACCGGGATCATTGGCGGCGTCATGCTCGGGCTCGGCCGTGCACTCGGTGAGACCATGGCGGTGACCTTCGTGATCGGCAACGCGCACCGCATCGGTTCCTCGCTGCTCGCACCGGGGACCACCATCTCCGCCTCGATCGCCAACGAGTTCGCCGAGGCGGTCGGCGACCTCTACACCTCGGCGCTCGTCGCGCTCGGTGCACTGCTGTTCCTCATCACCTTCGCGGTGATCGCGGCGGCGCGGCTGATGCTGATGCGCCTCGACCGCAGGGCACTCTCGAGCGTATGAGCCGGCGCGCGCTCCGCAAGCTCGTCAACGCGCTCGCCCTCGGGCTCTCGGGGCTCGCGACTGCGGTCGGGCTGTTCTTTCTCGGCGCCATACTCTGGACGCTGCTGCGCAGTGGCCTCGCCGGCATGTCGCTGCAGCTGTTCACGGCGATGACCCCACCGCCGGGCAGCGCCGGCGGGCTGCTGAATGCCATCTACGGCAGCGTCGTCATGACGGTCATCGGCATCCTCATCGGCGGGCCGATCGGGGTGCTCGCCGGCACCTATCTCGCCGAATACGGCCGCAACGCCCGCATCAGCGGCGTCATCCGTTTCGTGAATGACGTGCTGCTCTCGGCGCCGTCCATCATCGTCGGCCTCTTCGTGTACGAGCTGCTGGTGGTGCGCATGGGCCATTTCTCGGCGATCGCCGGAGCGGTCGCGCTCGCCATCATCGCCATCCCCGTGACGGTGCGCACCACCGAGGACATGCTGAATCTCGTGCCGCAGGGCATGAAGGACGCCTCGACCGCGATGGGCGCCTACCACTGGCGCACCATCACGAGCGTCATCTACCCGGCCGCGCGCAGCGGCATCGTCACCGGGCTGCTGCTGGCGGTGGCGCGCATCAGCGGCGAGACCGCGCCGCTGCTGTTCACCGCGCTCAACAACCAGTTCTGGAGCAGCAACCTGGCGGCGCCCATCGCCAATCTGCCGGTGGTCATCTTCCAGTTCGCGCTGAGTCCCTACCCGAACTGGCAGCAGCTCGCCTGGTCCGGCGCGCTCATCATCACCATGAGCATCCTCGTCCTCAGCATTGCCGCGCGCTTCGTGGTGTCCTCGCTCGGCCCCGGGGGGCGCAGCTGATGAGCATTCCGCAGCCCCGGCTCGGTCCCGCGCCCGCGGCGCAGCCGGCAAATGTCGTGAAGTTCGAGGTGCGGCACCTCGACTTCTATTACGGCAAGGTGCACGCCCTCAAGGACGTCAACCTCACCCTCATCGACCGGCAGATCACCGCCTTCATCGGTCCCTCCGGTTGCGGCAAGTCGACGCTGCTGCGGGTGTTCAATCGCATGTACGCGCTCTATCCCGGACATCGCGCGACCGGCGACGTGCGGCTCGACGGCGAGGACATCCTCGCGCCGAGTGTGGACGTGGCCGCGCTGCGTTTCCGCGTCGGCATGGTGTTCCAGAAGGCAACTCCCTTCCCGATGTCGATCTTCGACAACGTGGCGTTCGGACTGCGCCTGGCACGGCGCATCTCGCGCAGCGAGCTCGGCGACCGGGTGGAGGAGGCGCTGCGGGATGCGGCGATGTGGGAGGAGGTCAAGGACAAGCTGCACGAGGACGGCCGCGGACTTTCCGGCGGCCAGCAGCAGCGGCTGTGCATCGCGCGCACGCTGGCGCTGCGCCCGGAGGTCATCCTGTTCGACGAGCCGACCGCGGCGCTCGATCCAATCTCCACCCTGCGTGTGGAGGAGACTCTGCAAAGCCTGCGCGAGAGCTACTGCATCGCCATCGTGACACACAACCTGCAACAGGCCGCACGCGTCTCGAACGTGACCGCCTTCATGTACCTCGGTGAGCTGGTGGAGATCGGAGCGACCGAGCAGATCTTCACGGCGCCGAAGAACCGCCGCACCGACGACTACGTCACCGGACGCTTTGGCTGAGCCCATGAACGAAGAGATCCCCGAGCCGGGTCGCGCGCCCGAGGAGCCACAGGCCCGGCGCGGCGGTGCGGCGCGTGAGGGTAACGGCCTCGGCCGCGAGGAGGATGGCGCGCCACTCACCCGACAGCGGGCCGACGGCGGCCTCAATCTCAAGCCGAGCGGCCGGGTGTCGGTGCCGGAGGAGGCCACGCAGCCCGATGGGGCGACCGTCGAGAACCCGGTGTTCTCCTGCCGGGACGTGAATGTCTTCTATAGCGGCAAGCAGGCGCTGAAGGAGGTGTCGCTCGATGTGGGGCGGCGCCAGGTGCTGGCGATGATCGGCCCCTCGGGGTGTGGCAAGTCGACCTTCCTGCGCTGCCTCAACCGCATGAACGACACCATCGCCGGGGCGCGCGTGACCGGCCACATCCATCTCGATGGCCGCGACATTCACGATGAGTCCGTCGATGTCGCGCAGCTGCGCGCGCGCATCGGCATGGTATTCCAGAAGCCGAACCCCTTCCCCAAGTCGATCTACGACAACGTCGCCTACGGTCCGCGCATCCACGGTCTGGCGCGCAGCCGCGCGCATCTCGATGACATCGTCTGCAGCAGCCTCACGCGTGCCGGGCTGTGGGAAGAGGTCAAGGATCGTCTCAGCAGCCCCGGCACCGGACTCTCCGGCGGCCAGCAGCAGCGCCTGTGCATCGCGCGCACCATCGCCGTGCAGCCCGAAGTGATCCTCATGGACGAGCCGTGCTCGGCTCTCGATCCGATCGCGACCGCGCGCATCGAGGACCTCATCGATGAGCTGCGCGAGTCCTACGCGATCGTCATCGTGACCCACTCCATGCAGCAGGCGGCACGCGTCTCGCAGCGCACCGCCTATTTCCACCTCGGCGAGCTCATCGAGGTGGGCAACACCGACCGCGTGTTCACCAACCCGCGCCATCGCCTCACCGAGGACTACATAACCGGGCGCTTCGGTTAGGCTCGCCCGCGCTTTCGCCTTCGCCACTGTCCGCTGTACAGTCAGGCGGCTCAGACACTTACGCTGGGCCGGGCTGTTTCTGAACGCTTTTTAATCGACGGTTTGCGCCGCATTAATCCGCGTGTGGTCTGCTCTCGGCTCGGCTGGAGTGCCCATGCGACTGCTGCTGGTAGAGGATGAGAGAAAGCTCTGTGAGCTGGTAGCGCGCGCACTGCGCGCGGAGAGCTATGCGGTGGATGTGGCCGAGGACGGGCTGCGCGGCTGGGAGCTGGCGCAGAGTTACGAGTACGATCTGATCGTCCTCGACCTGATGCTGCCGCAGCTGCCCGGCGAGGAGCTGCTGCGGCGCATACGCCGCAGCAACCAACGCGTGCCGATCCTGGTGCTCACGGCGCGTGCCACCACCGAGGACAAGGTCCACAACTTCGAGGCCGGGGCGGACGACTATCTCACCAAGCCGTTCGCTTTCGCCGAGCTGATCATGCGCGTCAAGGCCCTGCTGCGGCGGGGCCCCATCAGCCGCTCGAGCGTGCTGCGCGTCGCGGATCTCGAGGTCGATCGTTTCACCAAGCAGGTGCGCCGCGGCGGCCGCCGCATCGAGCTCACCGCGAAAGAGTACGCGCTGCTCGAGTACCTGGCCGCCAACCCCGGGCGGGTGTTCTCGCGCACCATGATCATCGAGCACGTCTGGGACCAGAGCTTCGAGGGACTCACCAACATCGTCGACGTCTACGTGCGCCACCTGCGCAGCAAGGTCGATGACCCATTCCCGGTGAAGCTCATCCGTACCGTGCGCGGCGTCGGCTATGGCCTCGCCGAGGCGGTCGAGCAGTGAACCTGCGCTCGCTCAGCCTGCGCCTGGTCACCTGGTATGCCGGGGTGCTCACCGTGGTGTTCCTGGTGCTCGCCGCGCTCACCTTCGCGCTGCTGCGCCACTATCTCGAGGCGAACGTGCTCGACAACCAGGCGCGCCGTGCCCGGCAGATCGCCGCCACGCTCATCGCGCACGCCAGCCGCGACGCGGAGGCGGCGGTCGGAGCGCAGGTCGAGAATCTCTACTCGCCGGAGAGCAACGACCGGTTCATCCGCATCACCCGCGACGATGGCACCATCGTCTACGCCTCGGGCGCACCGCGCGGCGAGCGGTTCGTTCCGTCGCGGGTGCCGCCGCTCGGCGCGGCCGGGACGGCAAGCGCGGCGCGCAAGGTCCCGGTGGGCGAGGATGCGCTGCTGATCGCAGCGGTGCCGGCCACGGCGGCCGATGGCACGCGCTATCGCGTCGAGGTCGGTACTTCCGCGGCACCGCTCGAGGCCACCCTGCGCCGGCTGCTGGCGCTGCTGGCGGTCGGTCTGCCGCTCGCGGTCGCTGCGGCGGCGGCCGGCGGATTCGTGCTGGTGCGCCGGGCCCTCGAGCCGGTCGAGCGCATCGCTCGCAAGGCGGAAGAGATCACCCAGCACAATCTCAGCGAGCGCCTGCCGCGGGTGCACAGCGGGGACGAGCTCGAGCGGCTGTCGGTATCGCTCAACCACATGATCAGCCGTCTGCAGGAAGCGATCGAGGGCTCCAAGCAGTTCATCGCCGATGCGAGCCACGAGCTGCGCACCCCGCTGGCAGTGATGCGTGGCGAGCTCGAGGGCCTCGCCCAGGATCGGCTGCTCGGCCGCGAGACCCGCGAGACCCTCGGCAGTGTGCTGGAAGAGGTCGAGCGGCTGGCGGAGATCGTCGAGAGCCTGTTCGCGCTCTCCCGTCTCGATGCCGGCGAGGCGCACGCCGAGTGGCGTCCATTCGATCTGGCGGAGCTGGCCGCGACCACCGCCGAGCAGATGAGCCTGCTCGCCACCGACAAGAACCTCAGCATCGCCTGCGACTCCCGGCCCGGGGTGTTGGTGGAGGGCGATCCGGCGCGGCTGAAGCAGGTGATCGTCAACCTGCTCGACAACGCGATCAAGTACACCCCCGCCGGCGGTCGCGTACGCCTCAGCGTGCGGCGCGAGCAGGGTTTTGCCGTGCTCGAGGTCGCCGACGACGGCATCGGCATCCCCGCCGAGGCGCTGCCGCACGTCTTCAAGCGCTTCTTCCGCGTCGATCGTTCACGCTCGCGCGAGCAGGGCGGCGCGGGTCTCGGGCTTGCCATCGTGCAGTCCATCTGCGCCGCCCACGGCGCGCACATCGAGGTGGTGAGCGGACCGGGACGGGGCAGCACCTTCCGTCTGCGCCAGCCGCTCGCGGCCGGCACACCCTTGCCCGTCTAGGCGCCGCATGGGACTCGCCCGTTACGTCCTCAGGCACCCCTACACGGTAGCGGCCCTGCTCATCCTCATCGGCCTGCTCGGGATCGGCGAGTCGCTGCGGATGCCCGTGGACATCTTCCCGAGAATGGACATCCCGGTCTGCAGCGTCGTGTGGACCTATGCCGGCATGGACGCCGCCAACATCCAGAACCGCATCCTGACCCTGCACGAGCGGCAGATGGCCTCGCTCGTCGATGACATCGCACGCATCGAGGCGACCAGCTACGAGGGCGTGGGGGTCGAGAAGGTCTACCTGCACGAGGGCGCGGATGTCACGCGCGCGATCGCGCAGCTCGCCAGCAGCGCGCTGGTGGTGCTGAAATACATGCCGCCCAACATCACCCCGCCGCTGGTGATCCGGTACGGCGCGACGGATGTGCCGATCATCCAGCTGGCGCTCTCGAGCAGCTCCCTTCCCGACACCCGGCTCAACGATCTCGGCCAGAACATCATCCGCCCGGCACTCGCGGTGGTGCATGGCGCACAGGTACCGTACCCCTACGGCGGCAAGCCGCGCGTGATCATGGCCGATCTCGACAGCTCCGCGCTCCAGGCGCGCGGGCTCACCCCGGCAGACGTGAGCAACGCCCTGCAGACGCAGAACGTCATCCTGCCGGCCGGGGACGTGAAGATCGGCAACTTCGACTACCTGGTCGCGATGAACAACAGCCCGAACGTGATCGACGCCATCAACTCCTTCCCGATCAGATGGGTCGACGGTCGCGAGGTGTTCATGCGCGACGTCGCCCACGTGCACGATGGCTTCCAGGTGCAGACCAACTCGGTGTCGGTCGACGGGGTGCCCGGGGCGCTGATGACCATCCGCAACACCGGCGGGGTCTCGACGCTCGCGGTCATCAACGGCGTGCGCGCGGCGCTGCCCGAGATCCGGCGCATGCTGCCGCACGATGTGCGCATCAAGCCCATCTTCGACCAGTCGGTGTTCGTGAAGGCGGCGCTCGACAGCGTGCTGATGGGTGGCGCGCTGGCCGCCGCGCTCACCGCCCTCATGATCCTGCTGTTCCTCGGCAACTGGCGCCTGACGGTGATGATCCTGGCGGCCATCCCCCTGTCGATCATCACGGCGGTGCTGGTCATGGGCGCCGGCGGCGAGACGCTCAACACCATGACGCTCGGCGGCTTCGCGCTGGCGGTCGGCATCCTCGTGGACAACGGCACGGTCGTGATCGAGAACATCGAGCGCAACGTGCCGCTGCGCCCGCACCTCGCCGATGCCATCGTGTACGGCTGCGGCGAGGTCGGCGTGCCGACCTTCCTCTCGACGCTGTGCATCTGCATCGTGTTCGTGCCGGTGTTCCTGCTGCAGGGCACGGCCAAGTACCTGTTCTCGCCGCTGTCGATAGCGGTGATCGTCGCGCTGCTGGCGAGCCTCGCGCTGTCATTCACCATGGTTCCGGTGCTGTTTTTCTACCTGATGCGGACGCGCGCGCCCCGGTCGCACGCGCAGCCGCCAGCGGGTGCCGGCGAACGAGCGGCGGGGTCCGCAGCTCCGCTGCTGCGCGCGCACCTGGCGTTCGAGCGCGGATTCCGGCGCTGCCGCGAGGCCTATCGCGAGACGGTGGCGTGGGCGCTGTCGCAGCCGAGGCTCATCGTGCTCGCGTTTGCCGGCATCATGGTCCTGTCGCTGCCGCTGTTCCCGTTCCTGGGTCGCGACTTCTTCCCCGAGGTCGACGCCGGACAGATGCGGCTGCACGTACGCGCGCCGCCGGGCACGCGCATCGAGACCACGCAGCAGTATCTGTCGCAGGTGGAGGCCACCATCCGCCAGCTGCTCGGCGAGCAGCAGATCAGCGTGATCCTCGACAACATCGGCCTGCCTTACAGTGGCATCAACATCGCGCTGTCGGACTCCGCCACCGTCGGGCCGATGGACGGAGAGATCCTGATCTCGCTGCAGCAGGAGCATGCACCGACCGCAGGTCTCACCGCCATGCTGCGCCGGCAGCTGCCGCTGAAGTATCCGGCGCTGCAATTCTTCTTCCAGCCCGCGGACATCGTCGACCAGGTGCTCAATTTCGGCCAGCCCGCCCCGATCGACGTGCGCGTGTCCGCCACCGACACCGACGGCGCCTACCGGCTGGCCGCCCGGCTGTCGCGGCTGATCGCGCGCATCCCGGGGGTGGCGGATGCGCACGTATTCCAGGTTCCGGATGCGCCGGCACTCGCGGTCGACGTCGACCGTGCGCTCGCCACGCAGGTCGGGCTCACGCAGCGCGAGGCGGCGAGCAACGTGCTCGTCACCACCAACTCGAGCGCGCAGACCGCGCCGAACTTCTGGGTCGATCCGGGGAGCGGTGTGAGCTACCCGCTGGTGGTGCAGCAACCCGCCTACGACATCGCCAGCTCGCGGGACCTGGAGGTCATGCCGGTGGTGGGCAGCGGCGGCGGCAGCCAGTCACAGCTGCTGATGAACACCGCCGCGATCGGTCGCCAGACCGTACCGCTGGTCACCTCGCAGCTCAATATCCGTCCGGTCTTCGACGTGCATGCCAACGTGCAGGAGCGCGATCTGTACTCGACCGCGCGGGACATCGAGCGCGTGATCGCCGCCAATCGCCCACCGCCCGACAAGGCGATCAACGTGACGCTGAGCGGACAGGTGGCGACGATGACCGAGAGCTATACCGGGCTGTTCACCGGCATCGCGCTCGCCGTGGTACTCGTCTACCTGTTCCTCGTGATCAACTTTCAGAGCTGGGTCGATCCGCTCATCGTGCTGCTGGCGGTGCCGTTCACTCTGTGCGGCGTGCTGTGGATGCTCTACCTGACGCAGACGCACCTCAGCGTCCCGGCACTCATGGGGACACTGATGGCCATTGGCCTCACGACTGCCAACAGCATTCTGGTCGTGACCTTCGCCAATCAGCGCCTGGCGGCGGGCGACAGTGCACCGGTCGCGGCGCTGACCGCGGGCTTCACCCGCCTGCGCCCGGTGCTGATGACGGCGGGCGCGATGATCCTCGGCATGGTACCGATGGCCATCGGGGTGGGTGAGGGCGGCGAGCAGAACGCTCCGCTCGCCCGCGCGGTGATTGGCGGGCTGCTGTTCGCGACCTTCGCGACGCTGCTGTTCGTGCCGACCATGTACCGGCTGTTGCGGCGCGCCCCGCTGCCTGCGGCGGCCGCGCTTCCCGGGTAAGGCGGGGGCGCACGTGCACGAACCCCACGAGCGGGCCGGCAGGAGCGAGGACGAGCTCCGCGAGACCGACTACGGCGACGATACGCAGGCGGTCGAATCGCGCGCCGCTGCGGCCGGGTTCGACGCGCGCACCGGCGCGCGCCTCAAGCGTGCGGCGCGAATCCTCGCCATCGTGTTCGGCGTCGCCTTCGTGCTGGTGAGCGTCGACCGCCTCGTCAAGGCGTACGGTGTCGCGCGCGCGGCGCGCGCGGCAGCCGCCGCACCGCCATTGGTGGAGGTCATTCCGGCGCGCGCGGTCGGTGCGCTCCAGCACCTGCTGCTGCCCGGCTACGTCGCCGCCTGGCACGCGAGCACCATCTACGCGCGCGTCGACGGGTACGTTGCCAGGTGGTTCGTCGACATCGGCGATCACGTGCATGCAGGCCAGGTGCTGGCGCTCATCGAGACTCCCGACCTCGATGCGGAGCTGGCGGCAGCGCGCGCGCAGCTCAAGGCGGATCAGGCGACGGTCCTGGTGCGCCAGGCGGAGACCGAATTCGCCCGTACCACATACGTGCGCTGGCGCGATTCCCCGAAGGGCGTCGTCTCGGACCAGGAGCGCGCGGAAAAGAAATCCGCCTACGACAGCTCGGTGGCGCGGCAACGCTCCGCGGAGGCGGACGCGGCCCTCGCTCAGGCGCGGGTCGACAAGTACCAGGCGATGACGCAATTCAAGAAAGTCACTGCCCCGTACGATGGTGTCATCACCGTGCGCGACATCGATATCGGCAATCTCGTCACCGCCGGCAGCACCGCCGCCACCAGCCCGCTGTATGTCATGACGCAGAACGACCCGATCCGTATCTTCGTCGATGCGCCGCAGAGCGCCGCCGAGGAGCTGCTGAACGGCAACGCCCCGGTGGAGGTGCAGACCGGCGCGGGCGCGCGGCGCACTTACGCCGGCAAGGTGAGCCGCACCTCGCAGGCTCTCAACCCCCAGGCGCGCACGCTGCGCGTCGAGGTGGACATCCCCAACCCACGCGACGAGCTCGTGCCCGGTATGTACGTCAAGGTCGGGTTCGGACTGCCACCGCGCGGGCTGGTGCAGGTGCCGGCCGCCGCCCTCATCTTCCGCGCCAGCGGACCGCAGGTGGCGCGGGTGGACTCTGCCGGCAGAATCAGTTTTCGCAACGTCACCATCGGCCGCGACGACGGCACCGTCGTCGAGCTGAGCTCGGGCGTCGCGCCCGGTGACCGCCTGGCGCTCAATGTCAGCAGTCAGATCGAGGACGGGCAGCAGGTGCGCGCGCAAAACCTGCGGCCCGATAACCCCGCGGCCGTGGCGAGCGCCGAACCCTGAGGATGCAGCGCTTGCGCACACGCCTGGCAACATTCATCGGGACGGTCGCGGTGTGCCTGGCGGGCTGCGCGGTGGGCCCGGACTACCGTACGCCGCAACTGTCGACCCCCGGTAGCTATGCCGAGGCGGCGCGCGCCGCGCCGTCGGCTGGCCCGGAAGCGGCACCTGCAGCCACTGCGCCGCCGGTGGACCTCACCGGCTGGTGGCATGCGCTCAAGGATCCGGAGCTCGACTCACTCATCGAGCGCGCCGTCGGCGGCAATCCGGATGTGATCATGGCGCTCGATCGGCTGCAGGCCGCGCGCACCTTCGAGGCCGCGCTCGTCGGGGCGGCTCTGCCCAGCGCCGCGGCCGCCGCCGGCGGCGGCCGCGGCACCGGCAGCAACCTGGCGCGCGGCCGCGCCCCACAATCGCAGATATCAGCCACCAACGCCGCCGGGCTCGAGCACATCAACATCGTCGGCGGCTTCGACGCGCTCTGGGAGCTCGATGTCTTCGGCAAGTACCGGCGCGAGATGGAAGCGGCCCGCGACGATGCGCAGGCCACGCGCGCGGCGCGTAACGGCGTGCTGGTCTCCGTGATCGCGGACGTCGCCCGCGCCTACGTGGACCTGCGGGGTCTGCAGGTGCGCGCCGCGGTGCTCGCTGCCGCCATCGAGGCGCTGCGTGAGTCGCAGCGCATCGTCGGCATCCGCTACGACCGCGGGATCACCAACGAGCTCGACGTGACACTCGCGACGCGCGAGCTGGCGACCCTCGAAGCGCAGGCGGCACCGATCGAGGCGCAGGTGCGCGCCGCCGAGTACACCATTGCCGTACTGCTCGGCGCGTATCCGGAGGAGATGGTCAGCGAGCTGAGCGCCGGCGCCATGGTTCCCTCGGTGCCGGGCGCGGTCGCGGTGGGTCTCCCGGTCGAGCTGCTGCGCCGCCGCCCTGATATCCAGCAGGCGGAGCGCGAGCTGGCGGGTGCGACCGCGCGCGTCGGCATCGCGACGGCCAGTCTTTTTCCCTCGCTGTTCGTCTCCGGCTCGATCGGCTTCCAGCGGCAGCAGGCGCCGGGACTCCCAACCATCGGTGAGCACATCTGGTCGCTCGGCCCGGGTGCGGCCTGGCCACTGCTCGACTTCGGCCAGCTGGACGCGCAGGTGGAGATTGCCGATCTGCACACCCGTGCGCAGCTGGTGAGCTACAAGAAGACCATCCAGGAGGCGGTGCGCGAGGTGGACACCAATGTCGGCCGGTACGGTGCCGAGCAGCTGAGCCTCGGCAAGCTCGAGACGGCGCTGCTCGCGAGCCAGCGCGCGGTTACCCTCGCCAACGAGCGTTACGAGCGCGGCCTGACCGACTACCTCAACGTGGTGGACGCCGAGCGGCACGAGTACGACATCGAGGAGCAGTACACCGCGGCGCAGGTCGCGGCCGCGGAGGACTTCATCGAGCTCTACCGCAGCCTCGGAGGCGGCTGGCAGAACTACCAGGCGTTGCCGCCGATTCACCGCCCCGAGCCGGCGGTCATTGCCATGTTCCAGCGACTGCTGAGCCGCAGCGACCCGGCTCAGAAGTGATAGCGCACCCCGATTCCGTACATGCCGTTGCTCGAGTAGGCATTCACCGGGGCGTGCTTGTCGAGCCCGGCACCGCTGTATTCCATCACCATGATGCCGAGATAGGTATCGAAGCCGGGGGTGAACTGGTAATCCGCGAGCAGTGAGTACGCCTGCGCCCAGTAGGCCTTGCCCACTTCGGGACGGTTATAGGTGTCGATGTTGTAGAAGGCGACCTCCACGTTGAACTGCCGCGTGAAGCGGTAGTCCCCGCCCACCCAGTAGAGATCCAGGAACTGCTCGCCGCTCGCGTTCACCGACGGCTTGGGCAACAGCAGCCCGTAGTACCACCGGACGGTGAGATTCGGGTTGGACGGTGCCGAGACGGTGATGTCCTCCCAGCCGGCCTTGGCCGTCGCCTTACCCGCCGTGTACATGGCGGTGACCATGTACCCCTTGGTGTTCTCGAGCTGCACGTTGGGGTCGGGCTTCACGACGTTCGAGTACTGCACCGGCCAGGTGACCGAGTTGGTCATCTCCGAGTAGGTGCCCTCGATACTGAAGCCTCCCTGGGTGAAGGCGAGCATTCCCACCCAGCCGTAGCCCGCCGACTGCGCCCCCTTGTCGCCGGCGAGCTTGTATTGCGCGCCGAATCTGACGGGTCCGGCGTGGTTCTCGTACCTCACGCTCTCATCGAGCCGGCTGTTCTCGGTGGCGCCGAGCCCGCCGCCGATGCCACCCGAGTAGCCGACCGGCGAGTACAGCAGCGCCGCCTGCAGCGGGTCGTACTGCGCGGTCTGATCGAGGGAGAAGTTAGTGGTCCGGCCGAGCTCGAGCGATCCCCAGGTGGGGTCGGAGACTCCGAGATAGGCGGCGCGCGCGAACAGCTGGCCGTTGATGGCGCTCGCGGAATTCGCGCTGTGCAACCCGCCGAGATTGTTGTAGATGGCCTGGCCGTTGTTGCTCAGCACTCCGGTCGTGACGTTGATGGCGCTCTCGAGGCGAAAGAACACCTGCTGGCCGCTGCCGAAGCGAAAGGCCCCCCGCAGCCCGACGCGCGACATGGAAGCCCCGCCGCTGTAGAGCCCGGTGAAGCTGTGCGGCGAGGAGTTCAGGTTGTACGAGTTCACGGTCGAAGCCAGCACATCGCTCCCACTATAGGAGTGCTCCAGGTAGCCGAGCCCGACGTCGAGGATGCCGTACAGCTCGAGCTGCGCGTCCTCGTGCTCGACCAGGTTCACTCCCCAGGCGGCCGGGGCGGCGAGCACGCCGGCGAGCACGGCGACCACTGCGACGAGCGATGCGCCGCGGCGGCGCGCCGGCCACGCCGGGGAGAATTCGCAGCGGCTGGTGTCCCACATAGATGACCGCGCTTTCTGTTGTTCTGCGTCGTTATATTCGTTGGAATATATCGCGATACTCGCAGAAAACCTCGCCGGCCCGCAACCTCGGGCAGGGCTCCGGCCGGCGGCGGCTTCAGAACTTGTAGCGCAGGCCGATGGTCGGGTTGAGGTTGGTCGTGTACTGGTAGAGGTTGGCCATGCCGTCGTGCACGCCGCTGTACATGGCGCCGAGGTAGGCGTCGAAGTGCACGTTGAACCGGTAGTCGGCATCGAGCGAAAAGGCCTCGAGGCTGCCGCTGCAGACGCTGTGCGCCGCGGTCGAGCAGCCGGCCTGGCTGCCGGTGCCGTAGGCGTTCTGATGGACGCCGTAGGCGGCCGCGGTCAGCTCGAGCCGCGGCAGGATCCCGTAGCGGACGCCGGCCCAGTAGACCTGCACCTTCTTCGAGTTGACGTAGGCGGTGTTGGTGACGGCGGCGAGGACGTAACCGCCGATGTCGATGAAGCCGGCGCTCAACGAGGTGCGGGGATTGTCGTAGCGGATGGACTCGTAGCCGGCGAACAGCTTGAGTGGCTCGAGCCGGTACAACGCCATGAGGGCATACGCGGTGTTATCCGAGATGGTCGCCGCGAGTGAATTCTCTGCCGAATAGCCCTTCGCCGGCAGTCCGGAGACCTGCGATGCGGTCAGGGAGGTCGCGCTGATCGCACTGTAGACTTTTGAATAGAACGCATCGACCGCCAGGTGCGGCGCGTCGACCCCAAGGTTCGCCTGCGTGGCCGTGTTGGCCGACCCGCTGCCGCCGTTGAACTTGTACAGGGCGCCAAGGTGCAGCAGATCGCCGACGCCGACCGTGTACTTTGCGGTGGAGTCGAGGCGGTTGTTCTCCTGCGAGCCGCCGCCCGAGTAGGTGTTGGACGCCCCGAGCAGCCCGAAGGCCGAGGCGTTGTAATTCGGGTCGTACCTGATGATGCCTTCCAGGAGCAGTGTCACCTGGCGACCGAAGGTGAGCGTGCCGAAGCGCGGCGATTTCAGGCCGACGTAGGAGGTCTGAAAGGCCTGGCCCGCCGAGCTGCCGTCGACGCCGACACTCTGCCTGGAGAGCGGCACACCATTGTTCACGGCGAGCGACTTCAGGGAATCGGCGAGCTCGCCGGACTGCGGATTGAAGAAGGTCTCCACCTGGAATACGGCGGACCAGTCCTCGTTGAGTGGCTCGATGCCCTGCAGCCCGACGCGTGACTGGCCCATGTTACTCGGCGTGACGCCCACGACCGACTGCCGGCTGTTCTGACGCACGATGTTGCCGCTGGCCGCCGGCCGGAACGGGGTGAACGGCGCCATGTGCGTGTCGTACTGGACACCGACATCGACGACGCCATAGAGCGTGATGCCTTTCCACGTGAGGCTTTCATCGCCGCTGAGGCCCGGCCCGGTCTTCTGTTGCGCCGGCGCTTGCCCGGCGAGGCTCAGTGCGACGAGCGCAAAAACCAGAGATTGCCGGTGAAAAAACGTTTTGACCATGCGGCCGTCGCCCTCGCTGTCGTCGTCGGGCAACGATTCTCGGCGGGAGGCGGTTATGCGGTCAGTCGCGCGGCGGTCACAGGGCGGTAGCAGGGCGCCCGCGGCGGCGGCCGCGGCCGCGGCGTGTCGGCTGCCGGCAGGCTTCGGCGGCGGCCGAGCGCGTATCGCATGCTCCGCCGGCGGATAGTTAGGCTTTTAGCTAACTATCGGCAAAACGGGTATCGAACGTGCCCAACCCCGCCCCCGGCACACTTAGGCGAACGTGCATCGCTACTGTGACTCGGCAGCGCGCAGCAGCTCGTTGAGAGACGTCTTGGCGCGGGTCTGCGCATCGACCCGCTTGACGATGACAGCGCAGGCGAGGCCGTAGCGCCCATCGGGCGCAGGCAGGGTGCCCGCGACCACGACAGATCCCGGGGGCACGCGGCCACGCAGGACGCTGCCGGTCTCGCGGTCGTAGATGCGCGTGCTCTGGCCGATGAAGACTCCCATGGAGATCACCGAGCCCGCGCCGACGACTACCCCTTCCACGATCTCGGAACGTGCACCGATGAAGCAGTCGTCCTCGATGATAGTGGGGGTAGCCTGCAGCGGCTCGAGGACGCCGCCGATGCCGACACCGCCCGAGAGATGCACGTTGCGCCCGATCTGCGCGCACGAGCCGACGGTGGCCCAGGTATCGACCATGGTGCCGGCGCCTATCCAGGCGCCGATGTTCACGTAGCTCGGCATGAGCACCACATCCGGCGCGACGTAGGATCCGCGGCGCACGAGCGCGTGCGGCACGATGCGCACGCCGCCGGCGCGCAGCTCCGCCTCGGTCGCGTCCGCGTATTTCAGCGGTATCTTGTCGTAGAAGTGGGCGAAGCCACCGTCCACCAGACGGTTCTCGCGTACGCGGAAGCAGAGCAGCACCGCTTTCTTCAGCCACTCGTTCACGACCCAGCCGCCCTGACGGGGCTCGGCGACGCGCAGCTCACCCTGGTCGAGCCGCGCGAGACACTCCTCGAGGGCCGCATCGAGTGCCGGCGGCAGCTGGCGCGGATTGAGCGCCGCGCGGTCGGCGAATGCCGCCTCGATGGTTCCCCGAAGACGCTGCAGCTCGGTCATGGGAGCGCTCAGCCGGCTCCCCCCGCGCCCGCACCCCCGCCCGTGCGCAACGCCGCCTGCCGCTCGCCGAGTGCCCGCATGAGGTGCTCCTTGAGCTGCGCGGCCGCTGAATCGCTCAGCGGACGATTATCGAAATCGGTCACGTAGAACACGTCCTCGGCGCGCTCGCCCACCGTCATGATCTTCGCGGCCTGCAGCTCGATGCGTTGCTGCATCAGCACCTGGCCGACCTCGCACAGCAGTCCGGGACGGTCACCGGCGACGAGCTCGAGGACCGAGCGGCCATTGCTTTCATCGACGCTCACGGTGATATGGGTCGGCGTGTGAAACATGCCGGCCTGCCGCGGGGCGCGCCGCGAGACGGCGAACGGCGCATCCGCCGGCCCCTGGAGCGAGCGCCACAGCGCATGCTCGATCTCCGCCAGCCGGTCGCTGTCGGCAATCGGCGCACCGTCATCCTCGAGCAGGTGATAGAGATCGAGGCTGAAGCCATCGCCCGTCGGACTGATGCGGGCATCGACGATGTTGAGTCCGAGCTGGTCGAGGGCGGCAGTGGTGCGCGCGAAGCCGTGCCGGCGCGGCGGCGCGAAGATCAGCGCCGCGGTGGTGCCGCGCACGCTGCGCGGGTCGAGCGCGATCAGCGGCTCATCCGAGCCCGCCTCGCGCTCCGAGAGGAGCTGCGTGTGCCACGCGACCTCCTCGGGAGAGTGCTGCAGGAAGTAAGCCGCGCTGAAGCGCGTCCATACCGCGAGGATATCGGCCTCCGCCACGCCCCGCTCGAACAGCAGCCGCCGCGCGGCGTCCTGGGTCTCGCGCACCAGGTGCTCGGCGTCGATCGGGCTCTCGAGCCCGCGGCGCAGCGCCTGTTTCACGCGCTTGTAGAAGTCGTGGAACAGCGTCGCCTTCCACGAGTTCCACAGCTTGGGATTGGTGGCGCGCACATCCGCGCAGGTGAGCACGTACAGGTACTCGAGGTGCGCCTCGTCGCCGACCTTGCGGGCGAAAGCATTGATGACCTGCGGATCGCCGATGTCCTGCTTCTGCGAGGTGATCGACAGCAGCAGGTGGTTGCGGACCAGCCAGGCGACGAGTCGCGCATCGTATGGCGACAGTCCCTGCTCGAGGCAGAAGGCCTCCGCATCGACCGCACCGAGCTCGGAGTGATCGCCGCCGCGGCCCTTGGCGATGTCGTGGAACAGTGCGGCGAGGTAGGCGACCTCCTGGCGCGGCAGCGCCTGCATGACCCGCGAAGCCTCGGGCAGCTCCAGGTCGTAGCGCGGGATCGCGAAGCGCCGCAGGTTGCTCACGACGAACAGCGTGTGCGCATCGACGGTGTAGGCGTGGAACAGGTCGTACTGCATGCGGCCGACGATGCGGCCGAAAGCCGGGATATAACGGCCGAGCACTCCGTAGGTGTTCATGCGCCGCAGCTCGTGGGTCACCCCCACGGGCGACCGCAGGATCTCGAGAAACAGCCGGTGGTGCCGCGGGTTCTGGCGGAACTCCTCATCGATCAGCCACAGATGACGCGCCACCGCACGCATGGTCGAGGCGCGCACCCCGCGGATGTCCGGATGCTGCTGCAGCAGCACGAACAGCTCGAGCAGCGCGCTCGGCGAGCGGGCGAACACCTCATCGCTCACCGCCTCGAGCGAGCCGCTGCGCACCTGGAAGCGCGCGTTGAGCGGCCGGGGCGGCTCGCTTTCGCTCAGGATCGCCTCGCGGAACAGCTGCAGCAGCAGCTCGTTGAGCAGGCTCACGTCCATGACGGTGCGGTAATACCGCTGCATGAACTGCTCGACCGCGAGCGTGTAGGAGGCGTCCTCGTAACCGAAGATCTGCGCGAGCCGGATCTGGTGATCGAACAGCAGCCGGTCCTCGTGGCGGCCGGTGAGCATGTGCAGCCCGAAGCGCACCTTCCACAGGAACGCCTGCGCCTGCTTGAGCCGCCGCAGCTCCTCGGGCGTGAGGAACCCATCGGTGGCGAGCCCATCGAGCGTCTCGGCACCGAAGTGCCGCTTGGCCACCCAGGCGATGGTCTGGATGTCGCGCAGCCCCCCGGGGCCGGTCTTCACGTTGGGCTCGAGGTTGTAAGCGGTGTCGTTCGCCTTCAGGTGCCGCTCGGTCTGCTCGCGTACCTTGGCCTCGAAGAACTGTTTCACCGGCCAGATGTGCTCGGGGGCGAGAGCGGCGCGCATCGCGGTAAAGAGCTTTTCGTCGCCCGCCAGCAGCCGCGCCTCGAGCAGCGTCGTCATGACGCTGACATCGCCGATGCACTCCTCGCGGCACTCGGCGCAGGTGCGTACGCTGTGACCGACTTCCAGTCCGATATCCCACAGGAAGGTGACGAGGCGCTCGACTGCGCCGCTTCCCGCGGTATCCGGGGCGTGCGGCACGAGCAGCAGGATGTCGATGTCGGAGGCGGGGTGCAGCTCACCGCGCCCGTAGCCACCCACCGCCGCGATCGCCCAGGTTGCCTGCGCGGCGCAGTGCATCTGCCAGGCCGTCCGCAGCACCGTATCGATGAGAGCGGCCCGCGCATGGACCAGCGTTTCGACGGGCTCTGCGGCGAGGAAGCGCTGTTTCAGCTCCTCGTGGGCCTGGCGCAGCAGCTGCCGCCAGGCGGCGGCGCTGGTATCGGCCGCCAGCTGCGCCGGCAGCGCCGGCGACACCGCTGGCCGCGTTGGCTCGAGCAGCTCGGTGTCGGCAGCTCCCATCGGTGCCCGCGGACTCAGTGCGGCGCGCGCTCGGCAGGCGCACCGCGCGGCATCGCCCCGCCGTTCGGTGGCGGCCGGGCGCCGTTCGCCCCGAGGGTGAGCACGTCGACGCCGGTGTCGGTCACCAGCACGGTGTGCTCCCACTGGGCCGACAGCGAGTGGTCCTTGGTGATCACCGTCCAGCCATCGGGCAGCAGACGCACGTGGCGCTTGCCGGCGTTCACCATCGGCTCGACTGTGAAGGTCATGCCGGGGCGCAACTCGAGCCCGGTGCCGGGCTCTCCGTAGTGCAGTACCTGCGGATCCTCGTGGTAGACGCGGCCGATGCCATGGCCGCAGTACTCGCGCACCACCGAGTAGTCGTTCTGCTCGACGAAGGTCTGGATGGCGTGACCGATGTCACCGAGGTGCGCACCGGGCTGCACGGCATCGATGCCGCGCCACATGGCGGCGAAGCAGGTCTCGGCGAGCCGCTGCGCATGCGGCGGCGGCTTGCCGACGAAGTACATGCGGCTCGTATCACCGTGGAAGCCGTCGCGGATCACGGTCACGTCGATGTTCACGATGTCGCCGGACTTCAGCCGCTTCTCGTTCGGAATCCCGTGGCAGACCACGTGGTTGACCGAGGTGCAGATGGTCTTGGGGAAGCCGCGGTAATTGAGGTTCGCCGGCACGGAGCGCTGCACGTTCACGATGTAGTCGTGACAGATACGGTCGAGCTCCTCGGTCGTCACCCCGGGCACCACGTGCTCGCCGATCATGTCGAGCACGTCGGCCGCGAGCCGCCCCGCGACGCGCATTTTTTCCTGCTCTTCCGGGGTCTTGATGGTGACGTGCATAGGCTCCGAAATGGGGGCGGGGGCGCCCGGCGCCAAGAGGCATCCCCGGGCACGTAAGACATTGTTCCGATGAGGCCTTCATGGTATAAAGCGCGGCCTTTTTTGGCAACGCAACCCACACGCGCATCGTTAACGCCGGTGACTGGGTGTCCCGGATCGACCTCCCTCGTGGCGGCGGTCCAGGATGGTCACGGGGATGTGCGGAGGCTTAACCCACCAGGAGTACTCATGCCCGGCGTGTCCATGCGACAGATGCTGGAGGCGGGAGTCCATTTCGGACATCAGACCCGCTTCTGGAACCCGAAGATGGCGCCATTCATCTTCGGCGAACGAAACAAGATCCACATCATCAACCTCGAGAAGACGCAGCCGATGTACGCGGAGGCGGCGAACTTCATCAAGGGCGTCATCGCCGATGGCGGCAAGCTGCTGTTCGTCGGCACCAAGCGCTCGGCTCGCGAGTCGATGCAGAAAGAGGCCGAGCGGGCCGGGCAGCCCTATGTCAACCAGCGCTGGCTCGGCGGCATGCTCACCAATTTCAAGACCATCCGCCAGTCGATCAAGCGGCTGGGCGAGATCACCGAGCTCGCCGCCTCCGGTGCGCTCGACAAGCGCGGCAAGAAGGAGGCGACGCAGCTGCGGCGCGAGATGGACAAGCTCGAGAGGAGCCTCGGCGGCATCAAGAACATGGAGTCGCTCCCGGATGCGCTGTTCGTGGTCGATGTGGGTCACGAGAACATCGCCATCCACGAGGCAAAGAAGCTCGGCATCCCCGTGGTCGCGGTGGTCGACACCAACTGCTCGCCCGATGGCATCGACTACGTGATTCCCGGCAACGACGACGCCATGCGCGCCATCCAGCTGTACGCCGCCGGCATCGCCGATGCGGTGCTCGAAGGCAGGGAGTCGGTACCGCAGGTGACCGTCGGTGAGGACGAGTTCGTCGAGCTCGACGAGGCCGGCGTGCCGCGCAAGAAGGCCGCGCGCGGACGGCAGCGTCCGCAGCCGGCGGTGCGCCGCAAGGCACCCGCGCGACGCAAGCTCCCGCCGGTCAAGGCGCCCGCCGGGACCGAGGAGCTCGGTGGCGGCGAGGATCTGGATCTCGAGGCCGAGGAAGCAGCCGCGGAGGCCGCCGAGGCCGTTGCCGCGGGTATTCCGGGTGTTCCCGGCGCCGAGGATCGCCGACCGGCCGGCGGGCCCGGCCGGCGCAAGCGCGGGGGCACAGGCTCCCCCGGAGCAGACGCATGAGCATTACGGCAGATGCAGTGAAGCAGCTGCGCGAGCGCACCGGTGCCGGGATGATGGAGTGCAAGAAGGCACTGGTGGAGACCAAGGGCGACCTCGATGCGGCCGCCGAGCTGATGCGCAAGCAGGGCCTCGCCAAGGCCGACAAGAAGGCGACACGCGTCGCCGCCGAAGGCGTAGTGGCGCTGGCACGCGCCGGCGACGCGCCGGCCGCGGCCCTCGTGGAGGTGAACTGCGAGACCGACTTCGTCGCCCGCGAACAGGATTTCCGCAGCTTCGCGCAGGCGGTGGCCGAGTGCGCGCTGGCGGGGCGTCCGGCCGATCTGACCGCGCTCGCCGCGGGGCGGCTCGCATCCGGTGAGACCGTGGAGGAGCGCCGCCGCAATCTCATCGCCAAGATCGGCGAGAACATCAGCGTGCGGCGCTTCGGCGTGCTCGCCTCCGGCGGCCATCTGGGCGCTTAC
>JAFAKO010000149.1 GCA_019235245.1 Gammaproteobacteria bacterium | reverse complement strand
TCGCGGCGCGCGCCGGGCTCGAGTCCGGAGACGAGATCCGCACCATCAACGGTGTCATCGTCACGAGTCAACGCGATGTGATGTTCGATCTCCTCGATGCCGTGAGTGGTCGTGGCCAGGCACTGCTCACCGTGCGCGGCAGGAGCGGCGAGACCCGGCAGGTGAAACTCACGATCGCCGACGGCGCGGAGCGCCGCCGTCTCACCGAGCCCGCGGAGCTCTTCCGCGGACTCGGTTTCGAGTTCTGGACACCACCGGTGCCGCCGGTCATCGGACCCGTAACTGCGGACGGTCCCGCGGCGCACGCCGGGCTCGCCGCCGGGGATCGCGTGGTAGCGCTCGACGGGCGGCCGGTGAGTGATTTCCGCGACATCGTGGACTACATCAGTGCGCGACCGGGCGAGCGGGTCAACATCGACTATCGCCGCGGCGGAGCCCTCCACAGCGTCGCGGTGGTCGTCGCGAGCGAAGACGCCGGCGGCGGCAAGCGGGTCGGCCGCATTCTCGTCAAGCCACCTCCCGGGATCACCTATCCGCCCGATATGCTGCTGCACACCAGCCTCGGTGCGGGTGCGGCGCTCGCCCGCGCCGGGGATGAAGCCTGGAGCATGACGGCGTGGCAGGCGCGGATGTTCTGGCGCATGGTGCTCGGGCGCGTGTCGTTGAAGAACCTGAGCGGACCGCTGTCGATTGCCGAGTTCGCCGGCGAGTCCGCACATGCGGGAATCGCCTCGTTCCTCACCTTCCTGGTCCTCATTTCGCTTTCGCTCGGATTCCTCAACCTGCTGCCGATCCCCATCCTCGATGGCGGACAGATCCTGTTCCAGCTGGTGGAGTGGCTGAAGGGCAGTCCGCTGTCGGAGCGGGCCCAGGCGCTGGGGCAGCAGGTAGGCATCGCTCTGCTCATCGTCCTGATGGGTGTCGCGCTGTACAACGATATTGCGCGCCAGTTCGGTTGAGCGCGTGTTGGGCAGGCGCCCGCAGGTCAGCCGGTCTGCGGAGCAGCGCTTGCCAGGCGCTGGTTGAAAGGTACACGGTGGTCAGAACATGAAGGGGCGCGCCGCGGTGAGTGCGGACCGCGCCGGCGTCACAGGGGGGGTGGGGAGGCTGGCGGCGCGCGTCCGTGAAGCGGCGGCGTTGCGCGGCGCCACCCGGCGCATGGCGCTGCTGGTGCTCATCGCCCTCGCCGCGCACTGCGCACCGCTGCTGGCGCAGACGGTGCCGGGCAGCGCCCCGGTGTCGGACTTCACGGTCGGCGACATCAAGGTCGAGGGTCTGCAGCGCGTCTCCGAAGGCACGGTCTATAACTACCTGCCCGTCAACATCGGCGACCACCTGACGCCGCAGCGGGTGCGCGAGGCGATCCGCGCGCTGTACGCCACCGGCTTCTTCCGCGACGTGCAGCTGCGTCGCGATGGCAACACGCTCATCGTGGTGGTGCTCGAGCGTCCCTCGATCGAGAGCTTCGAGATCACCGGCAACAAGGACATCAAGACCGAGGATCTGCAGAAGTCGCTGCGCGGCGTGGGGCTCGCGACCGGCAAGACCTTCGACCGCTCGGTGCTCGAGGATGTGACCCAGTACCTCACCGACCAGTACTTCGCGCGCGGCAAGTACGGCGTGCGCATCACCTCGACGGTCGAGGAGGAGGCCGGCAACCGCGTCAAGATCAAGATCGACATCAAGGAGGGCTCGCGCGCCAAGATCCGCCAGATCAACATCGTCGGCAACACCAAGTTCCCGCAGCAGGCGATCCTCGAGACGCTCGAGCTGAAGACCCCGAACTGGCTCTCCTGGTATCGCCAGGACGACCGCTACTCGCGCGAATCGCTGCAGGGCGACCTGGAGAAGATCCGCAACTACTACATGGACCGCGGCTACGCCAACTTCAATCTCGCCTCGACGCAGGTGGCGATCACTCCCGAGAAAGAGGACATCTTCATCACCGTCAACATCGAGGAGGGCCAGGTCTACAAGGTGTCGGATATCAAGCTCGCGGGCACCTTCGTGGTGCCGAAGGCGGCGCTCGAGCAGCTGCTGGTGATCCATCCCGGGGATACCTTCAACCGCAAGCGCATCACCACCTCGCAGGAGTACATGCAGAACCGCATGGGGCGCGACGGCTACGCGTTCGCCAAGGTCGAGCCGGTCCCGACCGCCGACAACGCCACGCACACCGTGTCGCTGACCTTCTTCGTCGACCCGGGCAACCGCGTGTACGTGCGCAACATCACCTTCTCCGGCACCAGTCGCATCAACGACGAGGTGCTGCGCCGCGAGATGCGCCAGCTCGAGGGCGGCTGGCTCTCCAACACCTCGCTCGAGCGCTCCAAGCAGCGCATCCAGCGGCTTCCGTACGTGAAGACGGTCGAGTTCGAGACCACGCCGGTGGCGGGCGCCCCGGACCTCGTCGATGTGAACTACAAGATCGAGGAAGGCCCGGCCTCGCAGCTCTCCGGCGGCATCGGCTGGTCGGAGACCTACAAGTTCATGCTCAATGCGAGCTACGCGGACGCGGATTTCCTCGGCACCGGCCAGCGCATCGCCATCAACCTCAACGGCGGCGCCTTCAGCAAGGTGTACAGCATCAGTCACACCAATCCGTACACCAACATCGACAACCTGCAGCGCACCATCTCGCTCACCTACAGCGACGTGACGCAGTTCGTGTCGTCGTCCTCGACCTTCTCCTCGCAGACCCTGAGCGTCGGGCCGACCTGGGCGTACCCGATCACCGAGTTCATGTACGCGCGCATGGGCGTCGCCTTCAACAGCTCGCACCTGCTCACCAACTCATTGAGCAGCGCCGAGCAGGCGCAGCAATGGGTGCAGCAGAACGGCCATTCCTTCAGCCGTCTCGCCCACGATGACACCACCAACAACGAGTACGTGTTCTACGGCACCGATTTCACCACCACCGAGGCGGTGATCGGCTGGGACTGGGACACCCGCAACCGCACGCTGTTCGCCGATCGTGGCATGCGCCAGTCGGTTTCCGCGGCGATCACCTTCCCGTTCAGTACCGTCAAGTACTGGATCGCCAACTACCAGTTCGTCAGGTACCTGCCGCTGTCGCACGGCTTCTTCTTCTCGTTCCTCGAGGGCATCGATTACGGTCAGCCCCTCGGCGGCACCAGCGCCATTCCGCCGTACCGGAATTTCTTCGGCGGCGGTCCGGACAACGTGCGCGGCTTCCGCGAGAGCCGCCTGGGTCCCAAGGACCAGTTCGGCAACCCCTACGGTGGCAACATGCGCATTACCAGCCAGAACGAGTTGATCTTCCCCATGCCCGCGAAATACGCGCAGACCGCCCGTGTCGGCCTGTTTTTCGATGTCGGCGGCGTCTATTACACCGGCAACAAGATCAAGTTCTATGGGCCGGACAACGTGAGCCCCATCGATTACGGCTTCACCGGCTGGCCGAGCCTGCGCCGCTCGGTGGGACTTGCGGTGGAGTGGCTGGCGCCGCTCGGGCTTTTCCGCTTCAGCTTCGGGGTGCCCCTCAATGCCCAGCACGGCAACGGCATCACCACCTGGGGTGACGAGAAGGAGGGGTTCCAGTTCTCGGTCGGCAATGCCTTCTGAGGCCACCGGGCACCGCGAGCATCGCGCTCCCGGACGATCTACGCGATACTAGGCGTTTGGGCCGGATCCAGGCGGGTCCGCATCGAAGCGTTTTCACACGAGGGTAGGTAGTTTCTGTGAATGTTGCGATAAAGAGCAGAGTGGGGGTATGGCTGCTGGCAGCCGGCGGCGCGTTCGCGGCGGTCGGCGCCGCGGCCGCGGAACCGAAGATCGGAGTCGTCGATTTCCAGCGGCTCGCCATCGAGTCCCCGCAGGGCAAGGCGGTGATGGAGTCGATGCGCGCCGAGTTCGCCCCGCGCGAGCGCACGCTCCAGGCGCAGGGCCAGGCGGTGAAGGCCAAGGAGGAGAAGCTGCAGAAGGACGGCGCGACCATGAGCGAGGATCAGCGCGGCCGTGCCGAGAAGGAGCTGCGTGACGGCGCCCGCGATTTCGAGCGCGCCCGCGGCGAGCTGCAGGACGATGAGACCGCGCGCCGCAACGAGGAGCTCTCACGCCTGCAGCGCACGATCGTCGAGGAGGTCCGCACTTACGGCAAGGCGCAGGGCTACGACCTGATCCTCGCCCAGGAAGGGGTGATCTACAACGCATCGGCGTCCGACATCACCCCCGCGGTGCTTGCCGCGCTGCAGGCTCGCGGCGGCAGCCCCGCGGCGGCCAAGCCGCCGGCTGCGCCGACACCGCCGCCTGCGAAGCCGCAGACGAAATAGGTCATCCGCCGCCATGGCCGCGCACGGTTCGGCCGACTGACCATGCCGCTGTCGCTCGGGGAGCTCGCCGTGCGCTTCGGCTGCGAGCTGCGTGGGGATCCCGACACGCGCATCGAGCGCGTCGCGACGCTGGCGAACGCGGATGACCGCGCCCTCGCTTTCCTCGCCAACCCGCGCTATCGCGCCCAGCTCGGCGCGACCCGCGCGGCCGCGGTGGTGCTGAGCGAGCAGGATGCCGGCGACTGTCCGGCGGCGTTGCTGCTGTGTGCAAATCCATACGCCACCTATGCGCGCATCGCCGCGCTGCTGCATCCGCCGCGGCCGCTCTCCGCCGGAGTGCACCCGACGGCGCTCGTCGCCGCAGGCGCGCACATCGACCCGAGCGCGGAAGTGGGTGCCTACACCTGCATAGGGGAGCGGGCGAGCATCGGCGCGCGCGCCTTGGTCGGTCCGCACTGCCGGCTTGCCGAGCAGGTGTCGCTCGCCGATGACGTGCGGCTCGTGGCGGGGGTGACGCTCGGCCCGGGCGTGCAGATCGGGGCGCGCACCGTGCTGCAGCCCGGGGTGGTGATCGGCGCCGACGGCTTCGGCTTCGCCCCCGAGAAGGGCGCGTGGCTGAAGGTGCCCCAGGTCGGCAGCGTGCGCGTCGGCGCGGACGTCGAGATAGGCGCCAACACCACCATCGATCGCGGCGCCATCGAGGACACCGTGATCGAGGAGGGCGTGAAGCTCGACAACCTCATCATGATCGCCCACAACGTGCGCATCGGCGCGCACACGGCCATCGCGGCCTGCACCGGTATCTCCGGCAGCGCCACGGTCGGCAGACGCTGCATGATCGGCGGCGCGGTCGGCATCGCCGGCCACATCAGCATCGGCGATGACGTGGTGATCACCGGGAAATCCTCGGTGACACACTCGATCACCAGCGCGGGCGTATACTCGAGCACCATTCCCATCGAGGACGCACGTACCTGGCGGCGCCTGGTCGCGCGCTTCAAGCGCAGCGGCCAGTTCGAGGACCGGCTGCGGCGCCTGGAGCGGGCCGCGGGCATGAAGAGCGGGCCGGAGACGCCGGAAGAGGATCATGACTGAAGTGGTCGAGCTCGACATGCAGGCGATACTCGAGCGCCTGCCGCACCGCTATCCGTTCCTGCTGGTGGACCGGGTGCTCGAATGCCGACCCCGGCAGAGCATCCGCGCCATCAAGAATGTGACCTACAACGAGCCGTTCTTCCCCGGGCATTTTCCGGGTCGTCCGGTCATGCCCGGCGTCATGATCATCGAGGCACTCGCGCAGGCGGCCGGCATCCTGTGCTTCGTAACCGCCAACGTGATCCCCGATCACACGACGCCCTTCTACTTCGTCGCCATCGACAAGGCGCGCTTCCGCCGTCCCGTGGTGCCGGGCGACCAGCTGCTGCTCACCGCGCAGCTCGAGCGCTCGCTGCGCGGCATCTGGCGCTTCTCCACCGTGGCGCTGGTGGCGGACCAGGAGGTGGCGCAGGCGGAAATGATGCTGACTCCGGGCGTCGGTGCATGATCGACGCGCGCGCCATCGTGTCCCCGGACGCGCAGCTCGCGCCCGATGTGAGCGTGGCTCCCTTCAGCATCATCGGTGCGCAGGTGCGCATCGGTCCGCGCACCATCATCGGGCCGCACGTGGTGGTCAACGGCCCGACTAAAATCGGCTCCGACAACCACATATTCCAGTTCGCTTCCATCGGCGATGCGCCCCAGGACAAGAAGTACCGCGGCGAGGCCACCGGGCTCGAGATCGGCGACCGCAACGTGTTCCGCGAGAGCTGCACGATCAACCGCGGCACCACCCACGACAAGGGCGTGACGCGCATCGGCAGCGACAATCTCTTCATGGCTTACGCGCACGTCGCCCACGACTGCGTGATCGGCGACAACACCGTGTTCGCCAACAGCGTCGCGCTGGGTGGCCACGTCGAGGTCGGCGACTGGGCGATCCTCGGCGGCCTGGTAGCGGTGCACCAGTTCACCAAGATCGGCGCGCACGCTTTCCTCGGTGGCGGCGCCATCCTCTCGCGCGATGTGCCGCCCTACGTCATGGTCGCGGGCAACCCCGCAGTCCCGCACGGCGTCAACGCCGAGGGGCTGCGCCGGCGCGGCTTCAGCGACGAGCAGATCCGGCACATCCGCGAGGCCTACCGCCTGCTGTACCGCTCGGAGCTGAAGCTTACCGAAGCCCTCGAGCGCCTCGCGCCGCTCGCCGAGCAGCAACCCGAGATCCGCACCTTCGTCGAGTTCATCAACCGCTCCACGCGCAGCCTGGTGCGATGAGCGCGCCGGGCGAGCGGCTCGCTGCGGCCGCGGGGCCGCTGCGCGTCGGCATCGTGGCGGGCGAGCATTCCGGCGACACACTCGGCGCCGCACTCATCGCGGCGCTGCGCGAGCGCGTCCCGCACCTCGAGTGCTTCGGGGTCGCGGGGCCGAAGATGATCGCGCAGGGGTGCGACGCCTGGGCTCACTCCGAGGAGCTCGGCGTGATGGGGCTCGCCGAGGTGCTGCGGCATCTGCCACGGCTGCTGCGCCTGCGCCGCGAGCTGTGGCGGCGCTTCAGCGCCGCAGGTCCGCAGGTGTTCGTCGGCATCGACGCACCCGAGTTCAATCTGCCGCTGGCGCGGCGACTGAAGCGGGCAGGCCTCACCACCGTGCAGTACGTGAGTCCGCAGGTGTGGGCGTGGCGGGAGGGCCGGGCGCGCACTATCGGCAGCGCCTGCGACCTGGTGCTGTGCCTGCTGCCCTTCGAGACCGAGTTCTACGAGCGACACGGCGTGCACGCGGTGTTCGTGGGTCACCCTCTGGCGGATGAGATACCGCTGAGCGTGGACCGGGAGGCGGCGCGGGACGCCCTGGGGCTCGAGCGGCAGGGCACGGTGGTCGCGCTCCTCCCGGGGAGCCGCCTCGATGAGGTCTCGCGTCTGGCCGCTCCCTTCGCGGCCGCGGCCGCGCGCATCGCGGCGTGTCACGCCGACTGGCGTTTCATCGCGCCAATGGCTTCGGCGGCGGTGCGTGAGGAATTCCTCAGGCAAGTTGCGCAAGTGCCTGCCACGCCTGCGATTCAATTGTTCGAGGGCCACGCGCAGCAGGTACTGGCGGCCTGCGATGGCGCGCTGGTCGCCTCCGGAACCGCCACCCTCGAGACGCTTCTTACCGGGCGGCCGATGGTGGTGGCCTACCGCGTGAGTGCCGTCACGGCCTTTCTGGTGAGGACCCTGAGGCTCGTGAAGGTGCCATACTTTTCACAACCGAACCTGCTCGCCGGCCGCCGCCTCGTACCCGAGTTCCTGCAGGAGCAGGTGTTGGGCACGGCGCTCGGCGAGGCGCTGCTGAAGGAGCTCGAGGACCGAAACCACGTGCGTGAGCTGCTCGAAGAATTCGCCTCGGTACACCGGACGCTGCGGCGCGGGGGTGCGGGACGCGCGGCTGATGCCATCCTCGAGTGCATCGCGCGCCGTGGTGACAGCGTCGCACCGGCGCGACGCGCTGCCGGTGCATGATGCGCGCGGCCGCCGGACAGAGCCTGGCGCGCGTCGCCGGTGTCGATGAGGCGGGGCGCGGACCGCTCGCGGGACCGGTGGTGGCCGCGGCGGTGATCCTCGACCGGCGTCGCCGCATCCGCGGGCTCGCCGACTCCAAGGTGCTGAGCCCCGCTGAGCGCGCCCGCCTCGCGCCCATCATCCGGCGTCGCGCGCTCGCCTTCGGCGTCGGCTGGGCGGATCGCGATGAGATCGACTCGCTCAACATCTTCCAGGCCACCATGCTCGCGATGCGTCGCGCGCTGCTCGCGCTGCCGGTCGCGCCGACTCACGTGCGCGTCGACGGCAACCGCTGCCCGCAGCTCGCCGATCTGCCCTTCGGCTGCACTTTCGAGGCGATCGTCGGCGGCGATGCGCGCGTGGCCGCGATCAGCGCCGCCTCGATTCTCGCCAAGACGGTGCGCGACGCGATGATGCAGGCGCTGGATTCCTGTTATCCGGGCTTCGAGCTCGCGGCCCACAAGGGCTACTGCACGCGCGCGCACCTGTACGCCCTGCAGGGCCGGGCACCCTCGCCCCTGCACCGCCGCTCCTTCGCGCCGGTGCGCTGCTGCGCGAGCGATGCGGAGGACGATGAGGCAGTGCTGCGGCTGCTCGGGCTCGAGGAGCAGGAGAGCTAGCGGTGTCGCAGGGCTTCGTTCATCTGCGGCTGCACACCGAGTACTCCCTCAGCGACAGCGTGGTGCGCGTGCCGGAGCTGCTCAAGGCGGTGGCGGCAGCGGGCATGGCCGCGGTCGCGGTGACCGATCAGAGCAACCTGTTCGCGATGGTGAAGTTCTATCGCGAGGCGCTGCGCAGTGGCGTCAAGCCACTGGTGGGCGTCGACCTGCTGGTGCGCGAGGAGAGCGAGCGCGCAGCACCTGCGCGCCTCACGCTGCTGTGCCAGTCACAGAGCGGTTATCGCAACCTGGCGCGGCTGCTGACGCGTGCCTACCTGGAAGGCCAGGAGCGCGGCGTACCCGGGATCGAGCGCCGCTGGCTCTCTGCGCCGCTGCTCGAGGGGCTGATCGCGCTCTCCTGCGCCACCGAAGGAGACATCGGCCGCGCGCTGGTGAACGCGCGCGAGCAGGACGCCGAGCGGGCGCTCGCCGCGTGGCAGGCGCTGTTTCCGCAGCGCTTCTACGTCGAGTTGCAGCGTCTCGGCAAGCCCTTCGAGGAGGCCTACATCGCCGCGGCGGTGGCGCTCGCGGCGCGCCACGGGGTGCCGGTGGTGGCTACCAATGACGTGCGCTTCCTCAAGGCCGCGGAGTTCGAGTCACACGAGGCGCGCGTGTGCATCCACGAAGGCGCGCTGCTCGCCGATGCCGGGCGCGTGCGCCGCTACTCGCGCCAGCAGTACCTGCGCACCCCGCAGGAAATGGCGGCGCTGTTCGCCGACATACCCGAGGCGCTCGCGAACTCCGTGGAGATCGCCCGCCGCTGCAGCCTGGTGCTCACTCTCGGAGAAGCGCGGCTGCCGCAGTACCCGCTGCCGGCGGGAGTGTCGACCGAGCAGTTTCTGCGCGAGGAGGGCGAGCGCGGACTCGCCCGGCGGTTCCCCGGCAGCGCCGCCGCGCCGCCGGCCTATCGCGAGCGACTGGCGCGCGAGCTCGATGTCATCTGCCAGATGGGCTTCGCCGGCTATTTCCTCATCGTCGCCGACTTCATCCGCTGGGCGCGTGAGCACGGTGTGCCCGTCGGTCCCGGGCGCGGCTCCGGCGCCGGCTCGCTGGTCGCCTACAGCCTGGGGGTCACCGACCTCGATCCGCTGCGCTATGACCTGCTGTTCGAGCGCTTCCTCAACCCCGAGCGCGTCTCGATGCCGGACTTCGACATCGATTTCTGCATGGAGGGCCGCGACCGCGTCATCGACTACGTCGCCCACAAGTACGGCCGCGACCGCGTCTCGCAGATCATTACCTACGGCACCATGGCGGCGAAGGCGGTGGTGCGCGATGTGGGGCGCGTGCTCGGCATGCCCTACGGCTACGTCGACCGCATCGCCAAGCTCATCCCGTTCGAGCTCGGCATCACGCTCGATGCTGCGCTCGAGAAGGAGCCGGAGCTCAAGCGGCTGTACCAGGACGAGGAAGAGGTGCGCAACCTCATCGATCTGGCCCGCTCGCTCGAGGGTCTCACGCGCAACGCCGGCATGCATGCCGGGGGCGTGGTGATCGCGCCCTCGGTGCTCACCGATTTCGCGCCGCTCTACTGCGATGCCGCCGGCGGCAGCGTCGTCACGCAGTTCGACAAGGACGACGTCGAGGCCGCCGGTCTCGTGAAGTTCGACTTCCTCGGACTGCGCACCCTCACCATCATCGACCGCGCGGTGCAGCTCATCAATCGCGGGCGCGCGCCGGGCGCCGCGGCCCTCGAGGTGGCGGCGCTGCCCATGGACGATGCGCCCACCTACGCGCTGCTGCGCTCGTGCCGCACGACCGCGGTGTTCCAGCTGGAATCGCGCGGCATGAAGGACCTCATCCGCCGCCTGCAGCCCGACCGCTTCGAGGACATCGTCGCGCTGGTCGCGCTGTTCCGTCCCGGGCCGCTGCAGTCGGGCATGGTGGATGATTTCATCAACCGTAAGCACGCCGGCGGCGACGCCCGCGTCGATTACCTGCACCCGCGCCTCGAGTCGATTCTCAAGCCCACTTACGGGGTGATCCTCTACCAGGAACAGGTCATGCAGATCGCGCAGGTGCTCGCGGGCTACACCCTCGGGGGCGCCGACCTGCTGCGCAAGGCGATGGGCAAGAAGAAGCCCGAGGAGATGTCGCAGCAGCGCTCGGTGTTCGTCGACGGTGCAGTGGCCCGCGGCGTGGCGCCGAGCTCTGCCGCCCATATCTTCGACCTGATGGAGAAATTCGCGGGCTACGGCTTCAACAAGTCACATTCCGTGGCCTACGCGCTGCTCTCCTACCAGACCGCCTATCTCAAGGCCCATTACCCGGCGCAGTTCATGGCCGCCGTGCTCTCGGCGGACATGGACCACACCGACAAGGTCGTGACGCTCATCAAGGAAAGCAACGACATGGGGCTCGCGGTGCTCTCGCCCGATGTCAACGCCTCGCGTTACGAGTTCACCGCCTGCGGCGAGCACAGCATACGGTACGGGCTCGGAGCGGTGCGCGGGGTCGGCCGCGGGGCCGTCGAGGCAATCATCGCCGAACGCGAGGCGCACGGCGCTTATCGCAGCCTCGAGGACCTGTGCCGGCGGCTCGACCTGCAGAAGCTCAACCGCCGCGTGCTGGAGGCGCTCATCCGCTCGGGCAGCCTCGATGCCCTGGGAGCGACCCGTGCGACGCTCATGGAACGCCTGCCGGCGGCGATGCAGCTCGGTGACCAGAACAGCCGTGCGCACCAGGCCGGGCAGAACGACCTGTTCGGACTCGCGAGTGCCGAGCGTACCGAGCTGCCGCGGGTGCCCCGCCCGGCACCGCTGCCGGAGTGGAGCGAAGCGGTGCGCCTCGCCGGAGAGCGTGAGACGCTCGGTCTGTATCTCACCGGGCACCCGCTCGCGCGCTTCGAGTCGGCGCTGCCGCGCTTCGTCTCGCACCGCATCGGCGACCTGGTGAGCGATCGTCCGCTCGCCGGCCTCGAGCCCGGGCGCTTCGGCGGCGGCAAGCCGGTGACGGTTGCCGGCCTCATCGACGAAGTGAAGAAGCGCGGTCCGCGGGTGATCCTGACGCTCGATGACCGCACCGGTCGCATCGAGGCGATGCTGTTCGAGGAGACCTGGCACAAGCACCGCGACCTGATCGCGAAGGATGCGCTGGTGCTCGTGGAGGGACTGCTGCGGTTCGATGAGTTCAGCGACGCCTGGCGACTCGCGGCACGGCGCGTCACCGAGCTGGACAAGCTCCGTGAGCAGGAGGCGCGGCGCCTCGTCATCCGCTGCAGCGAGGCCGAGCTCGGCCGGCTCGGCGAGCGCCTGGAGTCGATCCTCACCTCCTGGCGACCCGGCCCCTGTCCGATCACCGTCGAATACTCGGGCAGCTCCGCCGCCGGCGCGCTCAATCTCAGCGAGCAGTGGATGGTGCGCGCGAGCCGCGAGCTGCTCGAGCAGCTCGAGGGGCTGCTGGGAAGAGATGCAGTCCAGGTGCTGTACGGCGCCGCCCCGGCGGCGGGCGGCGGCGCCTTCTCCGCCGACCTGCGCTGAGCGCCGGCGCGCGCAATTCCACGAGTTAGGTTACGCTCTGGCCATGGCCGTCTCATTCCTCGATTTCGAACAGCCGATCGCCGAGCTCGAAGCGAAGATCGAGGAGCTGCGGCACGTGACCTCGGAATCCGAGGTCAACATCCAGGACGAGATCGCGCGGCTGCAGGCGAAGAGCCGGCAGCTCACCTCGAGCATCTTCGCGAACCTCACGCCGTGGCAGATCACCCAGCTGGCGCGCCATCCGCACCGCCCGTACACGCTCGACTACGTCAACGCGATCTGCAGCGAGTTCAACGAGCTGCACGGCGACCGCATGTATGCCGACGACGGTGCCATCGTGGGCGGCCTGGCGCGCATCGAGGAGCGCGCGCTCATGATCATCGGCCACCAGAAGGGGCGCGACACCAAGGAGCGGGTGCGCCGTAACTATGGCATGCCCAAGCCCGAGGGCTATCGCAAGGCGCTGCGCCTCATGCGGCTCGCGGAGCGTTTCGGGCTGCCGCTGCTCACGCTCGTCGATACGCAGGGCGCTTACCCCGGAGTCGGCGCCGAGGAGCGCGGGCAGAGCGAAGCCATCGCCCGCAATCTCTTCGAGATGTCGGTGCTGCGCATACCCATCGTTACCGTGGTCACCGGCGAAGGCGGTTCCGGCGGCGCTCTCGGCATCGGTGTATGCGACCGCCTGCTGATGCTCCAGTACAGCACCTACTCGGTGATCTCGCCGGAGGGCTGCGCCTCCATCCTGTGGAAGAGTCAGGACAAGAAAGAGGCCGCGGCGGAGGCTCTCAACCTCACCGCCGACCGCCTGCAGAAGCTCGGCCTGGTGGATGAGGTGATCGAGGAGCCGCTCGGCGGGGCGCATCGCGATGCGGTGGCGGTGGCTGCGAGCCTCAAGTCGGCGATCGTCCGCCACCTCGATGCGCTCGAGGCGATACCGCGCGACCAATTGCGCGCCGCGCGCGCGGAGAAGATCGCCGGCTTCGGCGTGTTCGCCGAAAACGCCGCCTGAGGCCTGCATGGCCCGCGCGCGGCGCGCCCGCCCATCGAGCTTCGGCCCGCCGTGGCTGCAGCGACGGCTCACCGAGCTGCTGCCGGCCTTCCCCGAGGTCAGCCTGTGCGTCGCCTTCAGCGGCGGCGCCGACTCGACCGCCTTGCTCGCCGCGCTCGCACGGCTGCCGCGGCGGCCGCGCGCGCTGCGGGCCGTGCACATCGATCACGGGCTGCAGCCCGCCTCGCGCCAGTGGGGTGCACACTGCCGGCGCGTCGCCCGCCGCCTGCAGGTGCCGCTGCGAGTGCGGGCCGCGCGGATCGTACCCGGGCGCGGCGAGTCGCTCGAGGCCGCCGCCCGCGCCGCGCGCTACCGGCTGCTGGCCGCGGAGCTCGAACCGGGCGAGGCGCTGCTCACCGCCCATCACGAGGACGACCAGCTCGAGACGGTGCTCCTGCAGCTGCTGCGTGGCGCGGGAGTCGCCGGGCTCGCGGCTATGCCGGCGGTGGCGCCGTTCAGCTCCGGCGTGCTGGCGCGACCGCTGCTTGGCGTCGCGCGCGCCGCGCTAACCGACTGGCTCCGCGGGCAGGGGCTGACCTGGGTGGAAGACGAGAGCAACGCGCAGCTGCGGCCCGACCGCAACTTCCTGCGCGCGCGCGTGCTGCCGCTGCTGCGCGAGCGCTGGCCGTCCGCTGCGGCGACCGTATCGCGCAGCGCCCGCCACGCCGCCGAGGCGCAGCGGCTCCTCGATGCACTCGGCGAGTCCGATGCGGGCAGGGCGAGCGTCGGGGCGATGCTCTCGGCGGCAGTGCTGCGCCGGCTGCCGCCGGAGCGGCGGCGCAATGCGCTGCGTTTCTGGATCACCGCGGCCGGCGCACTCGCGCCGCCGGCCGCACGGCTCGAGGAAATGGCAGGTCCGCTGCTCGAGGCGCGCCAGGACACACAGCCACTGGTCGCCTGGCAGGGTGCGGTCGTGCAACGCGAGGCGGATCTGCTCACACTCCGCGCCGCCGCCGCGCCCGGGACGCCACGCCTGCCTGAAGCCGCCTGGCACTGGCGCCGCGAGCGCACCCGGGCGCTGCCGGCGCCGTTCGGGACGCTCCAGCTCAGGAGCGACGCGCGTGGACCGATCGATCTGGATGCGCTCGGGTCCACGCTGGTGTTGCGTCAGCGCCGCGGCGGAGAGCAGCTGCGCCCGGTCCGCGGCGGCCCGCGGCGCACCCTCAAGCAGCTGCTCCAGGAAGCGCAGGTGCCGGTCGCGCGGCGCGCGCAGCTGCCACTGTTATTCGATCGCGGGCGGCTGATCGGTGTCGCGGACCTGTGGCTCGATGAATCGGTTCAGGCCACCGCCGACAGCCGGCGGCGGGCGCGCCTCCTGTGGCGAGCCGCGCCGTGAGCCGCCGGTCGTGCCGGCGAGCACCAGCGGGCCGAGATGTGCTAACCTGCTGGCCCGTCGTCGCAGCCCGGAAATCTGGGGTAGCGGCTTCATACGACGGGAATTCCTCGAGCTCTATATGACGCGTTTCGTCTTCGTCACCGGTGGCGTCGTGTCCTCATTGGGCAAAGGCATCGCCGCCGCCTCGCTCGGGGCCATCCTCGAGGCCCGCGGCCTGAAGATGGCCATGGTGAAGCTCGACCCGTACATCAACGTGGACCCGGGCACCATGAGCCCCTTTCAGCACGGGGAGGTGTTCGTCACCCAGGACGGCACCGAGACCGACCTCGATCTCGGGCACTACGAGCGCTTCGTGCGCACCACCACCGGCCGCAACAGCAACTTCACCACCGGGCGCATCTACGAGCGGGTCATCGCCAAGGAGCGCCGCGGGGACTACCTCGGCGCCACCGTGCAGGTGATCCCGCACATCACCGACGAGATCAAGCGCTGCATCAAGCTCGGCGCCGACGGTGCGGACGTCTGCATGGTCGAGATCGGTGGCACGGTCGGCGACATCGAATCGCTGCCGTTCCTCGAGGCAATCCGCCAGCTCGGTGTCGAGCTCGGGCGCAACAACTGCGTTTACATGCATCTCACGCTGGTGCCGATCGTCGGCGGCTCCGGGGAGATCAAGACCAAGCCAACGCAGCACTCGGTGAAGGAGCTGCGCGGCATCGGTATCCAGCCGGATGTGCTGCTGTGCCGCTGCAAGCACCCCCTGCCGGAGGAGCAGCGCCGCAAGATCGCGCTGTTCACCAACGTCGAGGAGCGCGCGGTGATCTCCGCGGTCGATGCCGATGACATCTACCGCATCCCCATGCTGCTGCACGAGCAGGGGCTCGATGACATCGTGGTCGACAAGCTGCGCCTGGAGGTGCCCGCGACCGATCTCGCCGAATGGCGTCACGTCGTGAGCGGCAGGGCGAACCCCGACGGTCAGGTCGATATCGCCATGGTCGGCAAGTACGTGCAGATCCGCGACTCCTACCTGTCGCTCCACGAGGCGCTGATGCACGGCGGGCTCAAGAGCCGCACGCGCGTCAACATCCATTACATCGAGTCGACCGATATCGAGCAGCACGGCACGCACCTGCTGAAGGACCTCGACGCCATCCTGGTGCCCGGCGGCTTCGGCGAGCGCGGCATCGAGGGCAAGATCCAGGCGGTGCGCTACGCGCGCGAGCACGGCGTGCCCTATCTCGGCATCTGCCTCGGCATGCAGGTGGCGATCGTCGAGTACGGGCGGCACGTGCTCGGGCTCAACGATGCCAACAGCACCGAGTTCAATCGCGCCACGCCCCACCCGGTGATCGCACTCATCTCGGAGTGGCAGGACCACGTGCACGGCGCGCAGAGCCGCGATGAGAGCTCCGAGAAGGGCGCCACCATGCGCCTGGGCGCGCAGGAGGTGCTGCTCGGCGCAGGCACCCGCGCCCGCGAGCTGTACGGCCGCGATCTGATCATGGAGCGCCACCGTCACCGCTACGAGTTCAACAACCGCTACCTCGATCGCTACCGGCAGGCGGGCATGCGCTTCCCGGGCTTCTCGCGCGATGGCCTGGTGGAGGTGGTGGAGCTCGTGCATCACCCGTGGTTCATCGCGACCCAGTTCCACCCCGAGTTCACCTCCACGCCGCGTGACGGGCATCCGCTGTTCACCGGCTTCATCCGTGCCGCGCGCGCGCAGCGCGCCTCGCAGCTGCCGCAGGCCGCCGGCGCCTGAGCGCGGACGCCGGCGATGCAGCTTGCAGGACATGAGGTCGGGGCGGCTGAGCCGCTGTTTCTCATCGCCGGGCCGTGTGTCATCGAGAGCCCGGGCCTCACGCAGGAGATCGCCGGGCGGCTGAAAGAGATCACCGCCCGGCTGCGTATTCCCTTCATCTTCAAGGCCTCCTACGACAAGGCCAACCGCTCCTCGCGCGCGAGCTTCCGCGGCCCGGGGATCGAGGCGGGCCTGAAGGTGCTGGCGGACGTGCGCCGCGCGGTCGGCGTGCCGGTGCTCACCGATGTACACGAGGACACACCGCTCGCGGAGGTTGCCGCGGTGGTCGATGTGCTGCAGACACCGGCGTTCCTGTGCCGGCAGACCAATTTCATCCTCAACGCCGCCGCCCAGGGCAAGCCCGTCAACATCAAGAAGGGCCAGTTCCTCTCACCGGGGGAGATGCAGAACGTCGTCGACAAGGCACGCTCCACCGGCAACCACGACATCATGGTGTGCGAGCGCGGCTTCTCCTTCGGTTACAACAACCTGGTCGCGGACATGCGTTCGCTCTCGATCATGCGTGCCACCGGCTGCCCCGTGGTGTTCGACGCCACGCATTCGGTGCAGCTGCCCGGCGGCCAGGGAAGCGCCTCGGGCGGCCAGCGCGAGTTCATCCCGGTGCTGGCGCGTGCGGCGGTGGCGGCCGGAGTGGCGGGACTCTTCATGGAGACCCACCCGCGCCCGGAAGAGGCACTCTCGGACGGCCCCAACGCCTGGCCGCTCGGCCGCATGGAGCCGCTCCTCACCACACTCGCCGAGCTCGATCGCGCCGCCAAGCAGGCGCCGTTCGAGGAATCGCTGCTGTAGCCGCAGAGGACCGCCACCAAGGACGCACGACCATGAGCCGGATCAGTGACATTCGCGGGCGCGAGATTCTCGACTCGCGCGGCAACCCCACGGTCGAGGTCGACGTGCTGCTCGATTCCGGCGCGCTCGGTCGCGCCGCGGTGCCCTCGGGCGCCTCGACCGGGACGCGCGAGGCGGTGGAGCTGCGCGATGGCGACAAGGCACGCTACGGCGGCAAGGGGGTGCTGCAGGCGGTCGAGCACGTCAACACGGTGCTCAGAAGCACGCTCCTCGGCCAGGACCCGCGCGCGCAGGCGCTGATCGACCGCCGCATGATCGAGCTCGATGGCAGCGACAACAAGGGCCGGCTCGGCGCCAATGCCATCCTCGGGATCTCGCTCGCCACCGCCCGTGCGGCCGCGCTGGACGCGCGGCTACCGCTGTACCGCTATCTGGCACAGCTCGGTGGCGGGCGTCACGAGCCGGTCATGCCCGTGCCGATGATGAACATCATCAACGGGGGGGCGCACGCCAACAACAGCCTCGACATCCAGGAGTTCATGATTCTGCCGGTCGGGGCCCCGAGCTTCCGCGAAGCGCTGCGCTACGGCGCCGAGGTATTCCACGCGCTGCGGCAGCTGCTCGCTGCCCGCGGCCTGTCGACCGCGGTGGGCGATGAGGGCGGCTTCGCTCCAAGCCTCGAGTCGAACGAAGCGGCGCTCGCCCTGATCCTGCAGGCCATCGAGCGTGCCGGCTTCCGTGCCGGTCAGGATCTCTACCTCGGGCTCGATGTGGCGAGCTCGGAATTCTTCCGCGCCGGTCGCTACGAGCTCAGCGGCGAGCAGCGCAGCTTCTCCGCCGCGGAGTTCACCGCCTACCTCGCCGATCTCGCCGCGCGCTATCCGATCATCAGCATCGAGGACGGCATGAGCGAGGCGGACTGGGAGGGGTGGTCGCAGCTCACCCAGGCACTCGGGCGCAAGGTACAGCTGGTCGGCGATGACGTGTTCGTCACCAACACCAGGATTCTGCGCGAGGCGATCGCCAGGCACATCGCCAACGCCGTCCTCATCAAGCCGAACCAGATCGGCACCCTCACCGAGACGCTCGAGTGCATCGATCTGGCCGACCAGGCGCACTACGCTGCGGTGGTCTCACATCGCTCGGGCGAGACCGAGGACAGCACCATCGCCGACATCGCGGTCGCGACCGCGGCCACGCAGATCAAGACCGGCTCGCTGTCGCGCTCGGACCGGGTCGCGAAGTACAACCAGCTGCTGCGTATCGAGGCGGAGCTCGGCTCGGTGCGCTATGCGGGGCGTGAGGCCTTCCCGGTGAGGATCTGAGCGCGGCTGCGACCGAAGACCGCCAGGTACAGCAAGCCGAAAGCCATCAACCCGAGCGGCGCCGGCTCCGGCGCTCCGACGGTGGAGCCCGAGGACCGGTCGACCTCCAGCAGGTCGAAGGCCTTACCGTTATCGCTGAAGGTAACGCTCGTGATCGGTGTGTTGGAAACGAAGCCGACGAACCCGGTATCGAATCCCGCGACGGGCGGTGTGCTGAGCGCGAAGCTGTCCCCAGTGCTGAGAGTGACCGTGAATGGCGCGCCGCCGGCGTCGGCGTAATCACCGTAGACGAACCCAATCGCCTCGGCGCCCGAGAGAGTGCACATCAGCTCGGCCGCGGCGATTCCGGGCGCGAGCGAGGTGCTGGTGAAGAACGGGCGGCCGCCGTAAAAAAAGCCGCTGTTCCACAGGGCCCCTATATCCTGGGCGCCGCTGCCGCTGAAAGAGAGGCCACCGTCGCTGAGGTCACCCAACTCGAAGCTGCCCGGCGGACTGAGGCCGTTGAAAGTGAAGGTGGAGGAATTGGAGGTCGCCGCGCTGTACGCCGACTGATCGGTGTATTCGGTGACCGTTGCCGAAGCTGCGCCAGCCGCGGATAAAAGTACGGTGGTAGCGAGCGCGGTCCTTGCCAGTCTGCGTG
>JAFAKO010000038.1 GCA_019235245.1 Gammaproteobacteria bacterium | reverse complement strand
TGTGGTGAGCCTCGTCGAGCAGGTGCACGCCAAGGTCGACCACGCCGAGGCCCAGCGCATCGCGCAGAAGGTGGTCAAGGGCAAGGGCTTCGATATGACGGACCTGCGCAGCCAGCTCGAGCAGCTGCAGAACATGGGGGGCGTCGGGGCGCTGCTCGACAAGCTCCCCGGCGCGGTGACCAAGAAGGGTGCCGTGTCGGCCGATCAGGGCGACCGGGAGCTGCGGCGCCAGATCGCGATCATCAACTCCATGACCCCGCGCGAGCGGCGCAATCCCGGCATCATCGATGGCTCCCGCAGGCGACGTATCGCGGGGGGCTCGGGGGTCCAGGTCCAGGACGTTAACCGGCTGCTGAAGCAGTTCCAGGAGATGCAGCGGGTCATGAAGAGCATGAAGGGCGGGCGACTGCGCGCCCTCATGGGGGCGCTCAAGGGCGGGGGGCTGCCGCCGGGTTTTCCCGGCCGCTAGGCGAGGAAAAAGTGGCGCCGGATTGAGGCGTTGCGTAGAATCCGCGCTCTTTTTTGGGCGGCCTTTCTGGAGGCCGCCGCCGGAGCGAGAGCAGTACGACCATGGTAACCATTCGCCTCACGCGGCGCGGGGCGCGCAACCAGCCCTTCTATCACGTCGTGGTGACCGACAGCCGCAAGCGTCAGGGTGGACCGAGCCTGGAGCACGTGGGCTTCTTCAACCCCATTGCCCGCCGCGGCGAGCAGAAGCTGAAGCTCGATCTGCCGCGTATCGACTACTGGGTCGGCAAGGGCGCGCAGCCCTCCGACCGCGTGCGAACCCTGGTGGCCTCCTATCGGAAGCAGGCGACCGCCTGAGGGGCCGCGCGGGCCTGCACCGCCTGCGGGCGGGCCGCCCGGCGTGGAATGGATGGAGCTCGGGCGCATCGGCGCGCCTTTCGGTATCCGCGGCTGGGTGCACGTCGATTCGCACTCGGATCCGCCGGAGGGCCTGCTCGCGTACCGGCACTGGGTGCTGAAGCTCGCCGACGGGCAGCGGCTCGCGCGAGAGGTGCTGGACGGGCGCCGCCACGGCGCGGGGCTCGTGGCGCACCTGCAGGAGGTGAATGACCGCGGCGCAGCCGCGCAGCTCACCGGGGCGATGGTCGAGGTCGAGCGGGCGGCACTGCCGAGGCTGCAACAGCGCGAGTACTACCGCGCGGACCTCATCGGGATGCGCGTGCGCAATCTCGGCGGCGAGGAGCTCGGAACCGTGAGCCACTTCGTCGAGGCGCCGGCGGGCGCGGTGATGGTGACGCGCGATGCCACGGGGCGCGAGCACTGGGTACGGGCCGCGCCGCCGCACCTGCAGCGGGTGGATCTCGCGGCCGGCGAGATTCTGGTGGATTGGCCGGCGGAGCTGGACTAGAGGCTCCATGAAGATCGAGGTGGTCAGCCTGTTCCCGCGCATGATCGCGGGAGCTCTGGAGTTCGGCGTCATCGGCCGCGCCATCGCGCGCGGGCTGCTGAGCGTCGGGACGGAGGATCCGCGGGCGCACACGAGCGATGTGCACCGCACCGTGGACGATCGCCCCTACGGCGGCGGTCCCGGCATGGTGATGAAGGCGGAGCCGCTGCTGGCGGCGATTCGTGCGGCGCACGCGCGACTGCCGGCGGGGAGCCCGCGGGTGGTGCTGTCGGCCCAGGGTGAGCCGTTCGGCCAGGCGCGCGCGCAGGAGCTCGCGGCGCTGCCCGGGTTGTTGCTGGTCGCCGGGCGGTACGAGGGCGTGGATGAGCGCGTCATCGAGCTCGGCGCCGATTCCGAGCTCTCGGTCGGTGACTACGTGCTCTCGGGCGGTGAGTTACCCGCGCTCACCGTGCTCGCTGCGGTGTCGAGGCTCCTGCCCGGGGTACTCGGCGATGAGCGCTCGAGTGTCGAGGAGTCCTTCATGCAGGGGCTGCTCGACTGGCCGCACTACACGCGCCCGGAAATATTCGAGCGGCGGGCGGTGCCGGCGGTACTATTGTCGGGCGACCACGCCGACATCCGCCGCTGGCGGCTCGAGCAGGCGCTCGCGCGCACCGC
>JAFAKO010000327.1 GCA_019235245.1 Gammaproteobacteria bacterium | reverse complement strand
TAGTCGAGCGGCTCGGCGAGATGGATGACCAGCGGTGTGGATGCGGAGCTCAGCGAGCACGCCCGCCACGAGCGGCCCTGGAGCAGCAGGCTGGTGCATCCCGGACCCTCGCCGGAGGTGAGCGGTGTCTGCGGTGCGCCCTGCGAGCGGTACAGCACCTCACCGGAGCGCGTGCCGATCTGATAGATCAGGTCGAACGGCATGCCCGCCGCGGTATGCGGCGCGGGCGGAACCACCGTCTCGCCCTCGCCGTACTCGTGATCGGCGTAACGCAGTGCCAGCGCCGCCTGCTGCTGCAGCAGCTCATCGAACTGCACGGCGGTGCTCGCCGCCACGGCGCGGTAGACGTAGAGACCGAGCAGAGCGAACACCACGCAGGCAGCGCTCGCGGCGGCGACCGCCATGCGCCGGCGCAGCGACCACGGGCGCTCGGCCTCAGGCGCCGTTGTCGACGCGGTATCCGCGGCCTTTGAGGTTGGTGATGAAGCCGGGTCCGAGCTTGCGGCGCAGATTGTGGATGTGGACCTCGATCGCGTTGCTCGCGATGTGATCATCGAATCCATACAACTCCTCCTCGATTTCGGCACGGGTCACCAGGCGTCCCGCCCTGCGCATCAGCAGCTCGACGACCGCGTATTCGCGCGCCGTCAGCGCGGCCGGCGTCCCCTGGTAGCGCACGATGCGCTGGCGCAGGTCGAGCACGACCTCGCCGGCGGTGAGCAGCGAATCGGCGCAGCCTTCCGTGCGGCGCGTGACGGCGCGCAGCCGCGCACCGAGCTCGTCGATGTCGAATGGCTTGATCAGGTAATCGTCGGCGCCCGCATCGAGGCCGGCGATGCGGTCGCCGATGCGATCGCGCGCGGTCACGATGACGACCGGCGTCAGGCCGCCCTCCTGTCGCAGCCAGCGCAGCATGCCCATGCCATCGCCATCGGGCAGCCCCAGGTCGAGCACGATTGCTCCGAAGGTCCAGGCGGATACCGCGGCACGGGCCGCCGCACCGTTCTGTACCCAATCGACGGCGTGGCCCGCCTGACGCAGCCCGTCGCGGACCGCATCACCGAGCATGTCGTCATCTTCGATCAGCAGAATCCGCACCGCTCCATCCTCCTGCCACATAGCCTAACGCAGGAACTGGCGCTTAATTGAGCCTTAAGTGTGCGCGCACTATTCTGATCGCGTACGGGTCAACATGCTTCACCGGTGAGATGCGAGCACGACTCCGGCAAATCCGCGCGGCTGCCGCCGCCATGCTGTGCCTCGCTGCCGAGCCGGGCGCGCGCGCCGGCATCGACCATCTCGTGCCCTACGACGACAGCGGCATCTGGAAGCGCAGTAACCAGGAGGTCGTCGAGTACGGGTTGATCGCCATCGAGGTGGGCGGCGCACTCTGGGAGGGCGGCGAGTCGCGACTCGGCGGCACCTTCTGGACCTCCATCGATTCCTCGGTCGCCGCCGGTGTCGTGGCACAGGTGATGAAGGTGAGCTTCTCGCGGGTGCGGCCCGCCGACAGCGGTCCGCCTCCCGGGGATCCGCACCTGTGGTTCCAGGGACATGGCAACCAGAGCTTCCCGAGCGGCGAGGTGACGGAGGTGAGCTCGATCGTCACGCCGTTCATACTCGAATACGGCCACGATCACCCCGGGGTGTACGCGCTGGAGCTGCTGCCGCTCTACGACGCCATCGCGCGCGTGAAGGTCCAGGCGCACTGGCAGACGGACGTGCTGGCGGGCTGGGCGCTCGGTAGCGGCACCGCGTGGCTGATCCACCGCAGTCCCAACTCCCCCTTCATCCTCAAGGTCATGCCACACGGGATCTACGTCGGCATCGGCAAGAAGTTCTAGCTGGAGCGTCAACGGGTTGGATCCCGGCAGACCCCCTGGTTAATAATGGCCCGTGCCCGGCCCGCAGCGGTCCGATGGCCAACGAGGTCAGTTGAAGCTCACGTCCGACTCGCTCGCAGCGCATCTCGCCCAACGGCTGCTTCCCGCGTATCTCATCTCCGGAGACGAGCCGTTGCTCGCGGGCGAGGCGGCCGACGCCGTGCGTGCGCGCGCCCGCGCCGCGGGCTTCGGCGAGCGCGAGGTGCACTTCATCGAGCGCGCCGGCGACTGGGACGACGTGCGCGCCTCGGCGGCCAACCTGTCGCTGTTCGGTGCACGCCGGGTACTGGAGGTGCGCCTGGGAAGTGGGCGTGCCGGCGCGGCGGGCAACGCCGCCCTGATGAGGCTGCTCGAGGCACGTGATCCCGATCTGCTGTTGCTCGTCCTGGCTCCGCGGCTCGACCGCGAAGCACAGGGTGCCGAGTGGGTACGGGCGATCGAGAGCGGCGGCGCATGGCTGCAGGTCTGGCCGGTGGACCCGCAGCGGCTGGCGGGCTGGCTGCGCGGGCGTTGCCGGCGGCTCGGGCTCGAGGCGAGCGATGAGGCGCTGGAGCTGCTCGCGGCGCGCACCGAAGGAAACCTGCTGGCGGCACACCAGGAGCTGAGCAAGCTCGTGTGGCTCGCGCCCGCAGGCGGAGTCGATGCCGGCACCGTCCTCGCGAGCGTCGCCGACAGTGCGCGCTTCGATGTGTTTCAGCTCGGTGAGGCAGCGCTGGCGGGTGAGACGGCTCGCGCGCTGCGCATGCTCGCGGGGCTGCGCGCGGAGGGCACCGAGGCGACGCTCACCCTGTGGGCCCTGGCGCGCGCGCTGCGGGATCTGTGGAGCGCGCACACCGCCGGCGGCGCCCCGCCGAGCTGGCAGCGCCGCAGCGCCGCGCTCGCCAAGGGGCTGCAGCGCGCACCACGGCTGCCCTTTGCGAGGCTGGCCGCGCGCGCCGTGCGCGCCGACCGCATGATCAAGGGGCGCCTCACCGGCGATGCCTGGGAGGAGATGGCGCTTCTCGCGACTGAGCTTGGCGCACAGCCGGTGATGGTGCGCGAGGCCGGGTTGGCGCGCGCGTCCTAGGCACCATGCAGCCGATCGGCCTGTTTGGCGGGACCTTCGATCCGATTCACTGCGGGCATCTCCGTACCGCCTTCGAGCTGTTGCAGGAGCTCTCTCTCACCGAGGTGCGCTTCCTTCCGACCGGCAGTCCACCGCACCGGGCGCAGCTGTATGCGAGCGCCGAGTTGCGGCTGCAGATGGTCGAGGCGGCTGTGACGGGGCAGCCGGGATTCGTGGTCGATGACCGCGAGGTCCGCCGCAGCGGCCTGTCATATTCGGTCGATACCCTTGCCGAGCTGCGCCAGGAGTATCCGCAACGCTCGCTGTGCCTGCTATTGGGGATGGATGCTTTTCTCGGCCTGCCGAACTGGCATCGCTGGCGCGAGCTGCTCGCGCTTGCGCATATAGTCGTAGCCCATCGGCCGGGATGGCGCGCTCCCACTACCGGCCCGCTCGGGGAGGTCATGGTCGATCACGGTACCGGCTCGATCCGCGTGCTGCACGAGGAGCGGGCGGGGCGCGTGTACGTACGCGCCGTGACGCAGCTCGAGATTTCCTCCACCGAGCTGCGCAACCTCATCATCGCCGGCCGCGATCCGCGCTATCTCGTTCCCGATGCCGTGAGGCAGATCATCCTCGAGACGAGGTGCTATGCTGCACGGCAGGAACGAGGTGCACCCTAGATCACGCCTCAGGAGAAGCCGCTTAAGCACATGACCACCCGCACGCGTCTGCGCCCCAGGGAAGAGCGCGCCTCGCCGCTGCAGCAAGCCGTGACGACCGCGCTCGACGACATGAAAGCCGTGAATGTCAGGGTGCTGGACGTAAGGGGCCTCACCGACATCGCCGACACCATGGTGATCGCGTCCGGCAACTCGGACCGCCATGTGCGCTCGATCGCCGAGCGCGTCGTCGAGCGGGCCAAAGCGGCAGGGGTCCGGCCGCTCGGTGTCGAGGGGGAGCGCGACGGCGAGTGGGTCCTGGTCGACCTTCAGGATGTGCTGGTGCACGTCATGCTGCCGCGGGTGCGGGAGTTCTACGGTCTCGAGCGGCTCTGGGACAGCGGCGATGCGGCGCCGGCGGCCCTGCCACCGCCAGCCCCCCGGGTAGCCGCGCGACGACGGCACGCCCCCCGCTAAGGCCTGCAGAATGCGCCTGCGCGTGATCGCCGTCGGCACGCGCATGCCTTCGTGGGTGCGCAGCGCCTGCACGGAGTATCTGCAGCGCCTGCGCGCTGCCCTGCCGGTCGAGCTCACCGAGGTCGCGGCCGCCGCGCGGCGCGAGTCGGACGTACCGCGTGCCATGGGACGCGAGGGCGAGCGGCTGCTCGCGGCGCTCGCGCCGCGCGACTACGTCGTCGCGCTCGATGAGCGGGGCCGCGAGCTCACCACCCGCGAGCTCGCCACCTGGCTCGGCGCACGCATGCAGCAGGGTGAGGACCTGGCATTTCTCATCGGCGGCCCCGATGGCCTCGCCCCCGCCGTGCTGGCGCGCAGCAATTTCAGGCTGGCCCTCTCGAGGCTCACCCTGCCGCACGCGCTCGCACGGGTGCTCCTGAGCGAGCAGCTGTATCGGGCTCACTGCATTCTCGCGAATCATCCGTATCATCGCGACTGATGCTGGCAAGCTCATTGGACGGCCGGGTACTGTGCCTCGCCTCGGCGTCGCCGCGGCGGCGCGAGCTGCTCGATCAGCTCGGGGTGCCGCACGTCCTCGCCACCCCCGAGATCGACGAGTCGGTGCTGCCGGGTGAGGCGGCGGTGGATTATGTCGTGCGCATGGCGCGCGCCAAGGCGCGCATCGCGCATCCGCGCGGCGCGGGGCTCCCGGTGCTGGCCGCCGACACCACCGTGGTGATCGATGCGCGGATCTGTGGCAAGCCCGCCGACGCGGAGGACGCCATCGGCATGCTGCTGCGGCTCTCGGGGCGCAGCCACGAGGTCCTCACCGCCGTGGCGCTGGCGGCGGCCGGCGACGTGCGCCACCGGCTGAGCCGCAGCGAGGTGCGATTCCGGCACCTGACGCTGGCGGAGGCGATCGCCTACTGGGACACCGGCGAGCCGCGCGATAAGGCCGGCGGCTACGCCGTGCAGGGGCGGGGCGCGGTGTTTGTCGAGCATCTCGCCGGCAGCTACTCCGGCGTCATGGGGCTGCCGTTGTTCGAGACCGCGGAGCTCCTGGCGGCCGCCGGCATCGCGTACTGGCCGGGCAGTGCTACCGCCGGAGCGGCACCATGAGCATCGAGATCCTGGTGAACGTCGCGCCGCGCGAGACACGCGCGGCAATCCTCGAGAGCGGCGTGCTGCAGGAGCTGCACATCGAGCGCACCAGCCGGCGCGGGCTCGTCAGCAATCTGTACAAGGGACGCGTATCACGCGTGCTGCCGGGAATGCAGGCGGCATTCGTCGAGATCGGGCTCGAGCGTACGGCTTTCCTGCACGCCGCCGATATCGCCCACAGTGCCTCGAGCGACACACTGGTGTCCGCCCCGGCGAGCCTGCCGCCGGTCGAGGACATCCGCCGCCTGGTGAACAGCGGCGACGACATCCTGGTGCAGGTGATCAAGGATCCCATCGGTACCAAGGGCGCAAGGCTCACGACCTTCATCGCGCTTCCCTCGCGCTACCTCGTCTACATGCCGCGCGGCGAGGGGATCGGGGTATCGGCTCGCATCGATGACGAGCCGGAGCGCCTGCGCCTGAAAACGCTGCTGAGCGAGCTGGCCGCCGCCGGGCCGCAGGCCGGCGGCGGCTACATCGTGCGCACCGCGGCGCAGGGCGCATCGGCCGAGAGCCTGCGTGAGGACATGGCCTATCTCGCCAAGCTGTGGGAGCACGTGCGCACACGCTCGGCCGATGCAGACGCCGGCAGCGTGGTGCACGAGGATCTGCCGCTCACGCTGCGGGTGCTGCGCGATGAGCTGGCGCGCGGTGTCAGCCGCGTGCTGGTCGACTCGCCGCGCGAGTACCAGCGCATGCGCGAGTTCGTCGCCGCCTTCATGCCGCAGGGCGCGCCCGACATCGAGCTCTATGCGGGGCCACGGCCGATCTTCGATCTGAACGGCATCGAGGAGGAGATCGTCAAGGCGCTCGATCGCAAGGTGCCGCTGAAATCGGGCGGCCACCTGGTGATCGACCAGACCGAGGCCATGACAACCATCGATGTCAACACCGGCGCCTACGTCGGTCATCGCAATCTCGAGGAGACGATTTTCCGCACCAATCTCGAGGCGGCGGTGAGCATTGCGCGCCAGCTGCGGCTGCGTAACCTCGGCGGCATCATCATCATCGACTTCATCGACATGCGTGATGAGCCGCACCGGCGCGCGGTGCTGGCGGCGCTCGAGCGTGCCCTCGCCGGGGACCGCGCTCAGACTCACATCGTGAGCCTCTCGCCGCTCGGCCTGGTGGAGATGACCCGCAAGCGCACCCGCGAGAGCCTGGAACACCTGCTGTGCAACCCCTGTCCAAGCTGCGAGGGCCGCGGCTTCGTGCGCACCCCGGAAACGGTGTGCAACGATATATTTCGGGAGATTGTGCGACAGAGCCGGCAGTTTGCCAGTCGTGAGCTGCTGATACTCGCGCATCAGGACGTCGTGGACCGCCTGCTCGACGAAGAATCGGCCACGCTCGGGGAGCTGGAAGCCCAGATCGGGCGGCCGATCCGGCTGCAGGTCGAGGCTCTCTACGGCGTTGATCAATACGACGTCGTACTCGTCTGAGGTTCCAATTCGTGGGTGCCACGCCCGCCGAGCCAGCTGCTGCGCTGCCCGTCGTCAGGCCGGTGCGTCCGGTGGCACGCGGCCTGGCGGCACGGGTGCGCTTCGCAATGCTCGCTCTCGCCGGAGCACTCCTCGTGCTCGCGGTGCTGCTGGTCGCCTATGAGCTCGCCGCGGCGCGCGTGCCGCAGCACCGCGCCGCCCTCGAGGAGCTGATCCGTCATCAGACCGGGCTCGAGGTGCGCTTCAGCCGCCTGGCGGTCCGCTGGGGATGGTCCGGCCCCGAAGCGCTGTTCCAGGAGGTGGAGCTCGGTGAGCCCCGTGGCGCGGGTCCATTGTTACGGGCGCGTACGCTCGCGGTCGGGCTCGACGCCTGGCGCCTCGTGCGCAATGGGCAGCTCGAGGCCCACCACATCACGCTCGAGAATCCGGTCATCGATCTCGCCGGCCCGGGGCGCCGACCACTGCCGGCGGTGACGCAGGTGGCCGATGCGCGCGGTGCCGGCGCTCGCCTGCTGGCGCACTGGCGCGGTGGCCGGATAAACGTTGTCGCCGGCACGCTGCGCACCGTCCTGCCGGGCATCACCGAGCCCGTGACGCTCGGCATATCGCGGGCGCAGTTGCAACGGCTCGGGGCGGACTGGACCGGCGAGGCGCAGCTGGTGCTGCCGCAGACGCTCGGCGCGAGTGTCCAGGTCTCGCTGCAGATGCGTAGCCCGGCGGACCTGGGCGCTTTCACCACCGCCAGTATCCATCTCACGGGGCAACGGCTCGAGCTCGCCCGGTGGCTGCAGGTCGCGGGAGCGGCGTCGCCGATCGATGTACCCCGCTCGGGGCGGGGCGATTTCGAGGTCCGGGCTGCATTCGTGCATGGTCAGCTCCGCGCCGCCTCGGGCCACATGACGGCGGAATCGCTCGAGTGGGGTGCGAGAGCGCCCGCAGGTCCTTCTCTCGCCTTCGCCAGTCTGCGCGGCAATTGGCGGCTCGCGCGGCGCGGCCGGAACTGGCTGCTGCGGGTCGACGCACTCGAGCTCGCGACGGCCGGCTCGGAGGGACCGCCGAGCTCTGCCACAGCGGCCATCGAGTTCTCGCCCGAGGGCGATGAGATTCGCGGCCGGGCATCGCGCGCGCCGCTCGCTGCACTGCTGCCGGTCGCGCGCTGGTACGTGGCGCAGGTGCACGCCGGAGGCGCGTCGCTCGCCGGCGAGGCGCGCGAGGTGGCTTTCGACTGGGCGGCGCAGCGTGCACCCGGGGATCGACTCCGGGCCTCGGCAGAGCTCGTGGGTCTCGAGATTGCGGACGAGCCCGCGCAGGCGCGGCTCGTGGGCCTTTCGGGCCGCGCCGTCGCCCGTGAAGGTTCTCTCGAGCTCGAGCTCAGCGGCCCCGCCGCGCAGCTCGTGGTGCAGGGGGAGCCTGCGGTCGCCGATCTGGAGGTCGGAACGCACCTCACGGTGACTGCCGGCCCGGCGCATCGCTGGCAGCTGGAGGTACAGGAGTTGCGCGCGCATGGCCGCGGGCTGGGGCTCAGCGCGAGTGGCAGCGTCGGATGGCGAGGCGGGGGCGCACCGGCGGTGATCGACGCGCACCTGCTGCTGAAGGATGTGGATGTCGCTCTGTGCGCGCGGCTCCTCGCGCCTCAGATCCAAGAGGACTGGGCCGAAGCTGCGGGAATGCCGCGCTCCGGTCGCGTGGAAAGCGCTGAGCTCACTTGGCGTGGTCCGCTCACCGGGCTTCCCTGGAATGTCGCCGGGACCCGCTTCACGGGGTCGATGGCGCTGCACGATGCCTCCCTGAGGGAGAGCGACACCTGGCCCGGGGCGTCGGATGTCTCCGCGAAGGTCGACTGGCATGGCGCGCGCTTCCACGCGGCAATCGCGCGGGCACGCGCGTCGGGATTTCTGCTCACGGGTGGACTCGCCGACTGGGACGCCCGTGCGCCCCGGTCCGTGCACTTCGCCGGTCATCTCGCGGGGAATGCCGACCAATTGATTGCATGGCTGCAATCGCACCCGCAGGCCGCGGCCTGGACGCCGGGACTCCAGAGCCTCGACCTGCACGGGTCCACGGTGCTCGAACTGGAGTTGGGTCCAGGCTCGCGCCGGATGCGGGTCGCCGCGGCACTCGATGGCGCGCAGCTTCGCCCAGTGCCGGGCCTGCCACCGCTCCAGGCGCTGCGCGGCACACTGTCGTTTGCAGAGGGTCATCTGCTGCGCTCGAGCCTGACGGCGCACTGGCTCGGAGGTCCAGTCGGTCTCTCCGTAGCCGAGCACCGGGAGCATGGAGTCAGTGAGCTCCTCATCTCGGCACGCGGTGTGATGGACGTAAAGACGGCGATGCAGGCCGCAGCCATCAACGTTCAGCAGGCAAGACTCAGCGGCAGCGCCGACTGGAGCGCGCTCCTCACCGTGGCACAGGGAGCCGGAACGGGACGCTGGCATCTTCATGCGGACTCGAGCCTGGCGGGCGTGGCGAGCGCACTCCCCGAGCCCTTCGCCAAACCGGGCGGCACCGCGCTGCCGCTGCACCTCGACTGGGAGTCGGCCAACGATGGCGCGGAGCTGCGCATCGCTCTGGGTGAGCGCCTGGCCGCAGCCGCGGCGCTGGTCCGCAGCGGGGACAACTGGCGCATCGAGCGCGGCGCCGTACGCCTCGGCGGTGCGACTCCCGCGGTGCCCGTCGAGCCGATCATGGCTCTCGATGGGACCGTGAGCCGGCTGGATCTTGCCGCTTGCCTCGCCTTGTGGCGGCTGGCCTCGGCGGACGCGGCGCTTCCGGCCCTGCGCGCTCGCCTGAAGGCGAGCGAGCTCGTCTCCGGGAAACGCGGCTTCGGCGACACGCGGCTCCTCGCGGAGGCCACAGGGGGCGCAGGCTCGCTGCGGCTGGAAAGTTCGGCGTTTTCCGCGAGCGCGAGCTGGCCCGCCGCTGCCGATGTGGCCCATCCGGCACTGCTGCACCTTTCGCAGTTCGGGCTGGGTGAGGCAGCGGATCCCATCGCGGCAGCGCAGCTCGCGGCGGCGCTCGAGCCGGCCGCCGAGGTCACGGTCGACGAGATCCGCTGGCGCGGACGCCCGCTCGGGAGCTTCTCGGCAACGCTGGCGCTTCGTGGCGGGACCCTGGACGCGAACGACATCTCGATCTCGGGGGCTGCCACGCGCATGCGCGGCAACGCGCGCTGCACGGAGACCGGGTGCACCCTCGGCTTCGATCTCGACAGTGACGATGCAGCGGCCACGCTCAGTGCCTTTGGCTACGCGCCGGAGCTGAGCGCGCGGGCGGGACACATCGAGGGTCAGCTGCACTGGCAGCCGCAGGCGGCGCGCCCTCTTGCAACGCTCGGCGGAAGCCTCCATATGCACTTTGAAGACGGCATCGTGAGCCCGGCCGTGCCGGGCGCCGGCGGCTCTTTCGTCCTGCTGTCGGTGCCTGCGCTGCTCGCCGGCATGGCGCCGGAGGACCCCGCCGCCGCACAGCCGGCGCTGCGGTTCGCGCGCCTGAGCGCCGAGTACCAGCTCTCCGACGGTGAAGCGGTGACCCCGGGCGTACACGTGGACGGAGACGCCGAGATACTGATGCGCGGCCGCGTCGCGCTCGAGAGCGGCAACTACGATGAGCACGCCTGGATCCTGCGCGGCGAGGACCGCCTGCCTGCCGCCGTACGGCACTTCGCCCCCCGACCCGGTGTCGCAGCCATGTGGCTTTCGCTGCGCGAGCTGCTCGGTGCGGACAGCGCCGTACCGGCTCCCGCTGCGCTGCGTTTGCGGGGCCCCTCGAGCGACCCCATAGTCACCGGAATGGAATGAGGTAGCTGATGAAGATTGCGGCGATACAGATGACCTCGGGCCCGGAGGTGACCGTGAACCTGGAGCAGGCGCGAGCACTGCTCGAGGAGGCGGCGGCCCGCGGCGCGGGCCTGGCAGTGCTGCCGGAGAACTTCTCGTTCATGGGATTGAAGGACGCGGACAAGCGCACCGTGGCCGAGACGGACGGTCATGGTCCGGCACAGGACTTCCTCGCGGCAACGGCGCGACGGCTGCGGCTGTGGATCGTGGGCGGCACCGTGCCGCTCGCTTCCGGGAGCGGCGGCCGCGTCGCGGCGGCCTCACTGGTCTACGACAGCGACGGTGTGCGCGTGGCGCGTTACGACAAGATCCATCTGTTCGATGTCGATCTGCCGGGACGCACCGAGAGCTACCGCGAGTCGGCCAACGTGGCGCCCGGCGGGCGCGCCGCGCTCCTCGATACTCCATTCGGCAGACTCGGGCTCTCGGTCTGCTACGACGTACGCTTTCCCGAGCTGTACCGCCACCTCAGCGCGCAGGGTGCGCAGGTGCTGACGGTGCCCTCCGCCTTCACCAGCCCGACCGGGCGCGCGCACTGGGAGACACTGCTGCGCGCGCGGGCCATCGAGAATCTCTGTTATGTTGTCGCGCCGGCGCAATCCGGATTCCACGCGAGCGGACGCGAGACCTATGGTGACAGCATGATCGTGGATTACTGGGGACGGGTACTGCAGCGCGTGCCCCGCGGCCGCGGCTGCGCGGTGGCAGAGATTGACCTGGCGGCGCAGGCGGGGGTGCGCGAGAGCTTCCCGGCGCTCACGCACCGCGCGTTCGCGCCGCAGCCGGGCGCCGGACAATGAGCGCCCCCGTGGTTGCCGATCCGCTCGATCTCGCCCGCGATCTCATCCTGCGGCCGAGCGGTCTCGATGATCGCCGCCTCGATGGAGTGTTCGGCGAGGTGCTGAAACACTCGGTGGATTTCGCCGACCTGTATTTCCAGCTGGCGCACCAGGAGTCCTGGTCGCTGGAAGACGGCATGGTCAAGGAGGGCAGCGCCAGCATCGAGCAGGGCGTGGGCGTGCGTGCGCTCGCGGGCGAGAAGACCGGTTTCGCGTACTCGGACGAGATCGTGCTGCCGGCGCTGACCGAGGCCTCGCGGGCCGCACGCGCCATTGCCGTGCAGGGCGGCGCGCGGCGCGTCTCCGCCTGGCACTCGCGCAGCGGCCATCGCCTGTACCTGCCGGTCGATCCGGGCGCGGATCTCGCGACCGCAGACAAGGTGTCGTGGCTCGAGCGCGTCGACCGCGAGGCGCGGCGCATCGACCCGCGGGTGGTGCACGTCACGGCGAGCCTGGTCGCGGTGCAGGAGGTGGTGCTCATCGCGACCAGCGAAGGCGAGCTGGCGGCCGATGTGCGGCCGCTGGTGCGCTTCAACGTCTCGGTGCTGGTCGAGCAGAACGGGCGGCGCGAGCAGGGTTATGTCGGCTCCGGCGGCCGCTTCTCGCTCGCCGAGCTCATCGCCGGCGACCGTCCGCTCGCGCTGGCGCATGAAGCGGTGCGCCAGGCACTCGTGAACCTCGAGGCGCAGCCGGCTCCTGCGGGCAGCATGACGGTGGTGCTCGGCCCGGGCTGGCCGGGAATCCTGCTGCACGAGGCGATCGGCCACGGGCTCGAGGGGGACTTCAACCGCAAGGGCACCTCGGCGTTCGCCAACCGCATCGGCGAGCGTGTGGCGGCTGCCGAATGCACGGTGGTCGATGACGGCACGCTCGCGCGGCGCCGCGGCTCACTCAACATCGACGACGAGGGCACTCCGACGCAGTGCACCACGCTGATCGAGAACGGCGTGCTGCGCGGCTACCTGCAGGACCGGCTCAACGCGCGGCTCATGGGCATGCAGCCGACGGGAAACGGGCGGCGCGAGTCGTTCGCCCACATGACACTCCCGCGCATGACCAACACCTACATGCGCGCCGGTCCGCACGCGCCCGAGGAGATCATCCGCTCGGTCGAGCGCGGTATCTATGCGGTCAACTTCGGCGGCGGGCAGGTGGATATCACCTCCGGCAAATTCGTGTTCTCCGCGAGCGAGGCATACGCCATCGAGCACGGCCGCATCGGCGCACCGCTCAAGGGTGCGACCCTGATCGGCAACGGCCCGGATGTGCTGACGCGCGTCGCCATGGTGGGTAATGACCTGAAGCTCGACGACGGCGTCGGCACCTGCGGCAAGGACGGGCAGAGCGTTCCGGTCGGCGTCGGCCAGCCGACACTCAGGATCGACGGGCTAACGGTGGGCGGCACTGCCTGAAGCGGCGCCGCCGCGCCCGCCGCCCGGCGCGCAAGCGGCTGTTTCACGGTGCCGCTGAAGGTTTTCCCTGTCGCCGTTTACGCACGTCGGCGTACCGCAACCATCCGTCGTCAGCCCGCGACATAATGACGGGCGCACACGAAGGTGTGATTCTCCTCTCGCTCGGGAAGCCCGCGAGCTTCTAACGTACATCGGGCGCATTCTTGAGTATCACGCGGAAGGAAAACCGATGTTGTCAGCAGAAGAAGTCACCGTAGAAGTCCCCAAGCTGCATCTGCCGCCGGATCTGCTGGCGGAGGTTGCCCGCCGTAACAACGGGCGGCGCCAGCCGGACTTCCGCGTCGAGGGTCTGAGGCCGTCGCTGTTCGAGCGCCTGGCGCGGATGTTGGGACTGGGCTGACTTCCAACTTCGAGGTGTTTTAGGATGGGGGTGCCATGCAGCGCCCCAGTCCGCACTTCTCCCGGCCGGTATACGAAGGGCTACCCTGGATTTACATAATCTTCGGGTTGGGCGCGCTGGTCGCGAGCTATCTGCTCGCCGCCCGTGGTGCGCTCAGCCTGATCATCGGGCTGCTCGGTCTCGTGTGCGTGGTAGGCGGCTTCGTGGTGCTGCTGCGGCGCCGTGACTACCGGGCACTGCGCCGGCAGTACGCCGACCCGGACTCCCTCGGCAGTAACGAAGAATCCTGAAGCGCTGAGCGCTGCGCAGCGGCTCAGCGCGGGCCGGTCGCCTCCAGATCCTCGTCATCGGCTTCCTCGCCCGCGCCGGCCTGGACCTCGCGTGCCAGCGCTTCCGCGCGCTGCGGCTCGAGCGCCGGGAGATTGTCGGTGAGCGAGCTGCGCTGCCGCCCGGAGCGCTCGTCGACGTAGATCAGCTCGTGCTTGCCCACCAGGACCACGTCGCCGTCGTTGAGATAGTGGCGGCGCACGCGGTTGGATTTCACGTAGATCCCGTTGGTGCTGTTCAGGTCCTCCACCACGCACGAGTTCAAGGTGGTGATGATCTGGCAGTGGTGCCGGCTGATGAAGCGGCTGTCGATCTGCACGTCGTTGTCGGGGGTGCGCCCGATGATCAGCCGCCCGAGGCGCAGCGGCAGCTCCTGCACCGTGCGGCCTTCGGCTGCGACCAGCACGTGCCCGAGCACCCGCGCGCTGGCATGCGCCGCTGCCGCCCGCGCGGCCGGGGTGGGCTCGCTCGGCCGCTCTTCGGCACGGTAACGCAGCGGGCGCGCCGCGTACTCCGGCCACTGCAGCTCCGCGACCGCGCTGGCGATGTCCTCGCGGGTCACGACGCCGCGGTCGGCGGTGTACGCGGCCATCATCGCGGTGTCGCACAGCGTGTTGACCAGGCGTGGCACGCCGCCGGTGTAGCGGAAGATCTCGGGAAAGGTGTCGGCCGTGAACAGCTCGCGGTCACCGGCGCCGGCGACATCCAGGCGGTGCTGGATGTAGCTCTGAGTCTCGGCCTCGGCGAGATTCTGCAGGTGAAAGCGCAGGCGCACGCGCTGCGCCAGCTGCTCGAGCCCCGGATCGTCGAGCTTGTTGTTGAGCTCGGGCTGACCGGCCAGGATGATGCGCAGCACCTTCTCCTTGGTGGTCTCCACTCCCGAGAGCATGCGGATCTCCTCCAGCACCCGCATCGACAGGTTCTGCGCCTCATCGACGATGAGCAGCACCTTGCGGCCGGCAGCGTACTGCTCGATGAGGAAATTGTTGAGCGTGCTGATCAGCTCGCCCTTGCGCATCTTGAACGGCGAGAAGCCGAACTGCACCAGCACCGCCTGCAGGAAGTCGATGGCCGAGACCTGGGTCTGGTTGATCTGTGCGACCACGACATCCGCCGGAACCTCCTTGAGGAACGACTCGATGAGCGTGGTCTTGCCCGAGCCGATCTCACCGGTGATCACGACGAAGCCATCCGTGAACCAGATGGTCGATTCCATGTACGCCTTGGCGCGGGCGTGCTGCTTCGACAGATAGAGGAATTGCGGATCCGGGCTTAAGCGGAACGGCAATTCCTTGAGTTTGAAGGGTTCCAGGTACATGGGTGTTGGCTCGCAACCGATGTTACGGGATGCGAACCTCCACCCCCAAATCCTTCAGCAACGCCCGTGCCCGAGCGTCGCGGGCGGCGGCGCTGGCCTCGACCACGGTGCAGTGTCCCATCTTGCGACCCGGGCGGGCGTGCTTGCCATAATCGTGCAGATGCACTCCGGCGAGCGCCAGCAGCTGCGCCGGCGGCGGCATGGCGCCGATGAGATTCACCATCGCGCTGAAACCGCGGGCGCGCGTCGCCCCGAGCGGCAGCCCGAGAATGGCGCGCAGGTGATTCTCGAACTGGCTGGTGGTAGCCCCCTCGATGGTCCAGTGACCGGAATTGTGCACGCGCGGAGCCATCTCGTTGGCGATCAGGCGTCCGCGGCGCACGAAGAACTCGATGGTGAGGATGCCGCTGTAGCGGAAATGGGCGAGCACCCGCTCGAGGTAGAGCGCCGCGCGCCGCTGCCAGCGGGGCGGCCCGAAAGGCGCGCGCGTGAGACGCAGCACGCCGGCGCCGTGGACATTGCCGCACAGGGGGTAAATACCCAGCTCGCCGTGCACACTGCGGGCACCGATGATCGACACCTCGCACTCGAAAGGCACGTACTGCTCGTACAGCAGCGGCACGGATCCCAGCTGCGCCCAGGCTTGCTCGGCATCGGCGCGGGTGCGGATGAGGGCCTGCCCCTTGCCGTCATAACCCAGGCGGCGCGTCTTCAGCACGCCGGGCAGGCCGATCGCCGCCAGGGCCCGTGACAGCTCGCGCCGCGAGCCGACCGCCTGCCAGCGCGTGGTCGGGATCTGCAGCCGCTCGAACAGCCGCTTCTCCGCCACCCGGTCCTGACCGGTGGCGAGCGCTGCGAGCGGCGGGCAGACGCGTGCGCGGTGACGCTGTGCGATCGCTGCGAGTCCGCTCACCGGGACGTTCTCCCAGTCGAAGGTGATGACATCGCACTGGCGAGCCAGCCGCGCGAGCAGTCGCCGGTCGGTGAAGGCTCCGTGCAGCAGCGGCGCCACCTGGCCTGCGGGCGCTTCGGCGGCCGGATCCAGACACAGGAAATCGAGGCCGAGCGGATAGCCCGCCAAAGCGAGCATGCGGCCGAGCTGGCCGGCGCCCACGATGCCGACTTTCATGTGCGCGCGGGCGTGCGCGGATCGGGATGGCCGAGCACCCCCGCTGTCTGCCGCTCGCGGAACGACTCGAGGGCGGTCGCAATCGCCGGGTGCTTGTTGGCGAGGATGGCTGCAGCGCACAGCGCCGCATTGGTCGCGCCCGCCGCGCCAATCGCGAAGGTAGCGACCGGCACGCCGGCGGGCATCTGCACGATCGACAGGAGTGAGTCGAGGCCGCCGAGAGACTTCGACTGCACCGGCACGCCAAGCACGGGCAGCATGGTCTTCGCGGCAGTCATCCCGGGGAGGTGCGCCGCGCCACCGGCGCCTGCGATGAGTACCTCGAGTCCGCGCGCCCGACTGCCGGCCGCATACTCGAACAGCAGGTCCGGGGTGCGGTGCGCCGAGACGACCCGCACTTCGTGGGGAATCGCGAGTTGGTCCAACACCTCCGCCGCGGCGCGCATCGTCTCCCAGTCGGACGCGGAGCCCATGATGATGCCGACCAGCGGTTTCACTCGGGCATTGTACCGAACAACGCCCGCAGGGCACGAAACAGCTCACGGGATGCCGCCGCGCCCGCTGCCGTGCGCTGGCGCTCGGCGCGGGCCTTGTCGACGCGCTCCCTCCAGCTGCCCACGTCGATCGTGGGATGCCAGCGGGCGAGCTCCTCGAGCGCGGCGTCGCCGCCGCTGATGAGCCGCTCGCGCCAGTTCTCGATGCGACGGAACAGCTCCGTCTGGCGCGCGTCGTGGGCACTGCGCGCGGCGAGCGCCGCACGCACGGGCTCGAGGTCGATCTGACGCATCAGCTTGCCGATATATTGCCGCTGGCGCACCGCAGCGGCCCGGCTGTTGATGCGGCGTGCCGCCTGGATCGCCTCCAGCAACGCCTCCGGCAAAGCGAGGGCGAGCAGCTGCGCCTCGGGCAGGCGCACCAGTGCCTCGCCGAGATCCTGCGCGGCGTGTGCAGTGCGCTTGCGGGCACTCTTGCTCGGGCGCTCTGCGCCCCCATCATCCCGGTCGTCGTGGCCTTCGGCGGTCACTGCAGGGTCTGCTCCGCGCCGCCGGCCGGCGCTGTGCGCCGGCTTGTGTCGCTGCGGCTGCTAGAATTTAAGCGTAACGACACGCCCAGGCACAACAAGCGATCCATAAACCACCCATGTCAGACAACGACTCAGCCAACGACCCCTCCGCGATCGGCACTCTCAGTGATGTGGCCACGCTTGCCCTGGAGGAGGCGCGGCGCCAGGGTTCCTCGCAGTGCGAGGTGGATGCCTCCGTGAGCCAGGGCCTGTCGGTGAGCGTGCGCCTCGGGGAGGTCGACACTGTCGAATACCAGCGCGACCGCGGCCTCGGGGTAACGGTGTATTTCGGACAGCGCAAGGGCACCGCGAGCACCGCCGACCTGACTCCGGCCGCGGTGCGCGACACCGTCGGCAAGGCGTGCGCCATCGCCCGCTACACTGCCGAGGATCCTTACGCGGGGCTGGTCGAGCCGGAGGCACTGGCGCGGGACATTCCCGACCTCGACCTCGATCATCCCTGGTCACTGACGCCCGCGGAGGCGATCGAGCTCGCCCGCTCCTGCGAAGCCGCGGGGCTGGCGGTCGATGCGCGTCTCGGCAACTCCGAGGGCTCCGCCGTGAGCAGTCAGCGCCACAGCGGCGTGTACGGCAACTCGCTCGGCTTCCTCGCCGGCTACTCCGCGACCAGCCACTCGATGAGCTGCACGCTCATTGCCCAGGCGGGCGATGACATGCAGCGCGACTACTGGTGGAGCGTGGCACGGGATCCGACCGAGCTCGAAGCCGCCGCGCACATCGGCCGCACGGCCGGCGAGCGTGCGCTCGGCCGGCTCGGCGCGCACCGCCTCTCGACGCGGCGCGCACCGGTGCTGTACTCACCCGACATGGCGCGCGGCCTGCTGCGGCACTTCATCGGCGCCATCAGCGGCCCGAGCCAGTACCGCAAGTCCTCGTTCCTGTTGAATGCCGCGGGCGAGCAGGTATTTCCGCCGTTCATCACCATGCAGGAGCAGCCGCACATCCCCAAGGGCCTCGCGAGCAGCCCGTTCGACCAGGAGGGCGCCGCCACGCACGATCGCGAGCTGGTGCGCGCCGGTGTGCTGCAGGGCTACGTGCTCGGCAGCTACTCGGCGCGCCGCCTCGGCCTCAAGACCACCGGTAACGCCGGCGGGATTCACAATCTCCTGGTGACGGGCGCGCAGCACGGTCTCGACCGCGAAGGGCTGCTGCAGCGGCTCGGCACGGGGCTGCTGGTGACCGAGCTCATGGGGCAGGGCGTGAACGGCGTTACCGGCGACTATTCGCGCGGCGCGAGCGGCTTCTGGGTGGAGAACGGCGCGATCGCCTATCCGGTGCACGAGATCACGATCGCCGGAAACCTCAAGTCGATGTACCGGGACGTCGTCGCTCTCGGCAGCGACATCGACTATCGCGGCAGCATCCGCACCGGCTCGGTGCTCATCGGCGAGATGACGATCGCGGGCGAGTAGCGCTCAGCGCAAAGAGGTCTGCCGCGGGCTGATGAGCGTCGGGCGCGGCACCTCATCGACCAGGTCGCGCAGCGTCAGCTCGGCGCAGCGGCTGCGGCGCGCCTCCTCGAGCCCGGCCAGCACCCGATCGACCGGCGGCACCGGAACGTTGCGCGGCGCCACGTGGCCGCTGCGCTGATTGCGCGCGATGTCGAGGATCTCGTTCACGCCGATGCCGCCGATGTCGCGCGCCGGCACCAGCTCATCCTCCTCGGTGACGATCACCAGCCCGGCGCGCTCCAGCGCGGTGGCCATCTGCGCGACGGCGATGCCGGGCAGCCCGAGCTCGTTGGCGAGGCGGTTGACGCTCCACAGCCGGCCGCCGGCGACGTGGGTGCGCCCGACGAAATACATGAGCCGGAGGGCCAGCTGCTCGAGCTCGACGCTCGAGAGCCGCAGCTGTTGCAGACCGAGGCGCAGATACGCCGGATTCTGCACGTAGAACGACAGCTGTGCGCCCGCCAGCAGGATCAGCCAGCCGAAGTAGGTCCACAGGAGCGCCGCCACCATGAAGGCGAATCCCGCGTATACGATCGTCAGCCGTGTGGAGTACACCACGAACGCGGTGAACATCTTGCCGACGGCCGCCCACAGCACACCGCCGACCAGCGCCCCGATGAGCGCTGCGCGCCAGTGCACGCGCGTGTTGGGAACCATCATGTAGAGCGCGGTGAAGAAAGCCGTCACCATGGCATAGGGGGCGAGCGCGATCCCCGTGCCCCGCAGGCGGTGCAGCAGCGGCAGGCGCACCACTTCCTGCATCGGGGCGCTGCCGAGCGCCGCGTGCGTCAGCCCGACGAAACCCACCAGCAGCAGCGGACCGGCGACCAGGAGCGTGGAGTACTCGGCGAGCCGCCGCGCGAAGCTGCGCGGCTGTTCCACATGCCAGACGAAATTGAAGCTGTCCTCGACCTTCTTGATGGTGCCGATCAGCGTCCAGGCGAGCAGCGCCAGCCCCACCGAGCCTACGACCCCGCTGCTCACGTGACTGGCGAACTGCATCACGCGGTTGCTGAGCTCGGTCGCCGCCGCGTCGCCCACGGGGCGGAAGAACTCGTACACGATGGGCTGAAAGTCGCGGTAGCCACCGAACACCTTGACGATGGCGAAGCTGAAGGCGAGCAGCGGAATGAGCGACAGCAGCGTGGTGTAGACCAGTCCCATCGCCCGCAGGTTGATCTCGCCCCGGGACAGGTCGCGCACCACGGCGTAGGGGTAGCGCAGCACCCGCAGCGCGAAGCCGAGCGTACCCGGACGCGCCGAGGCGGCGCCGAAGAAGCAGCGGTCGAGAAACGCCCAGATGCGCGTCCACATGCCTTAAGGATACAGTGCCCGCCGGTGCGGTGCGTGACATGAGCCGGGCGACAGGGTTTCCAGAGCGGATCGTGTGCCTCACCGAGGAGACGACCGAGACGCTCTATCTTCTGGGCGAGGACTGGCGGATCGTCGGCATCTCCGGCTTCACGGTGCGCCCGCCGCGCGCGCGCCGCGAGAAGCCGCGGGTGTCCGCATTCCTCAGCGCCCGCACCGACCGCATCCTCGCGCTCGCGCCGGATCTGGTGCTCGGCTTCTCCGACCTGCAGGCCGACATCGCCGCGCAGCTGGTGCGCGCCGGGCTCGAGGTGCACCTCTTCAACCAGCGCAGCGTGGCGGGCATCCTGCGCATGATCCGCACCCTCGGCGGCATGATCGGCTGCGAGACGCGGGCGCGGGCGCTGGCCGATGAGCTCGAGGCGGGACTCGCCGAGGTGCGCGCACGTGCCGCGGCGCTGCCGCGGCGGCCGCGCGTGTACTTCGAGGAATGGGACGATCCGCTCATCAGCGGCATCGGTTGGGTAGCGGAGCTCATCGTGCTCGCCGGCGGTGAGGAGTGCTTCCCCGAGCTCGCGCGCGAGTCACTCGGGCGCAACCGCATCATCGCCGATCCACTCGAGGTGGCGCGGCGCGCGCCCGATATCGTGCTCGGCTCCTGGTGCGGCAAGAAATTCCGTGCCGAGCGCGTCGCCGCGCGGCCGGGATGGGAGGCGGTGCCGGCGGTGCGCGCCGGCTATCTCCGCGAGATCAAGTCCTCCATCATCCTGCAGCCGGGGCCGGCGGCGCTCACCGACGGGGTGCGCGCCATTCAGCAGATCATCCGCGAGTGGGCCGCACACCCCGCCGGCTAGCGGATGCCGCGCCGCTCGCGCACGATCTCCCAGGCCTCGATGATCTGCTGCGTGCGCTGCTGGGCATGCGCCAGCATCGACTCGGGCAGGCCGTTGGCCTTCAGCTTGTCGGGATGGTGACGCTGCAGCAGCCGCCGGTAGGCTTTCGCCACCTGCGCATCGCTCGCGGCCGCACTGCTCTCGAGTACCCGGTAGGCCTCGGCGAGCTCGCGCTCGCGCGCTGCCGCGGTGCCCGGCGCGGCCGCCGCACGAAAGCCACCGCCGCGCTGGATTCGCAGCACGGTCTCGATATGCACCAGCTCCAGCGCCGATACGTGCAGCGCGCTTGCGAGGCGCGCCAGCAGTGAGCGCACCGGTTGTTCGAGGTCATTGCCCTGCAGCGCCGCACGCATTTGGATCTCGAGAAATGCACGCGCGAGCTCGGGCCGGCCGCGACAGATCTCGCCGAGCTCAGCGAGCTCCGCGCCATAGTCGTAATCGGGCTGCTTGCCCGAGGTGAAGCAGGCGATCGCCTCGCGCACCTGCGCCGCACCGAGCCGCAGCTCCTGCATGACGGCCCGGGCCGCGGCGATCTCGCGCTCGGAGACGCGCCCGTCGGCCTTGGCGAGATATCCCATGACCTGAAAGCTCGCGCGGAAGAAGCGCGCGCTGATGGCGGTCAGATCCGCGCCCGACGCGGGCTGCTCCTCGCGCGCGCCGCTCTCATCGACCTGGTGTCCGAGCAGTGCGCCGAGCGCCGCCCCGATCGGCCCGAGCAGCAGCCCGCCGAGCAGCCCGCCCGTGACCTTACCGATCCATTTCATGCTCATGGCGCGCGGCGGTCCGCTCCCGTGTCGGGGAAGCAAAGGGCCGCTATAGTAGCAAGCGAATGCCGGCACCGACCGTCTACCGCACCGCACTGCGCGGCCTCGAGCGACTGCACGAGGGCAAGGTGCGCGACATCTACGCGATCGATGCGCAGACGATGCTGATCGTCACCACCGACCGGCTATCCGCCTTCGATGTGGTGCTGCCGGACCCGATTCCCGGGAAGGGGCGGGTGCTCAACAGCATCTCCAACTTCTGGTTCCGGCAGACGCAGCACCTGGTGCCCAATCACCTCACCGGCCGCGAGCTCGCGAGCGTCGTCACCGATGAGGAGGAGCGTGCACTGCTCGAGGGGCGCGCGGTCATCGTGCGGCGCCTCAAGGCCCTGCCCATCGAGGCAGTCGTGCGTGGCTACCTGATCGGCTCGGGTTGGAAGGACTACCAGTCGAGCGGTGCGCTGTGCGGCATCGCGTTGCCGGCGGGGCTGGCGCTCGCGGCGCAGCTGCCGCAGCCGTTGTTCACGCCGGCGACCAAGGCCGCGGTCGGTGCGCACGACGAGAACATATCCTTCAGCGAGGTCGCGGCGCGGATCGGGCCCGAGCTGGCCACGGCGGTACGCAACGCGGCGCTGGCGCTCTACGGCTTCGCCGCGGAGCATGCCCGCCGCCGCGGCATCATCATCGCCGATACCAAGTTCGAGTTCGGCGTCGATGCCGCCGGCCGCCTCACGCTGATCGATGAGGTGCTGACACCGGACTCCTCGCGCTTCTGGCCAGCCGACAGCTATCGCCCCGGCAGCAGTCCGCCGAGCTTCGACAAGCAGTTCGTGCGTGACTATCTGGAAACTCTCGACTGGAACAAGCAGCCGCCCGGCCCGCACCTGCCGGCGGAGGTGATCGCGCGCACCAGCGAGAAGTACCAGGAAGCGCTGGCGCGGCTGACGAGCTGAGCGCGCGCGCGGCGCCAGCCTGCGCCGGCGGTGGCGGCTGCGACAGCGCCCGGGCGCTATCGGTTAGACTGTGGCGCATGCCGCAGTCCTGGATAGCTCCCTCGATATTGTCGGCCGATTTCGCCTCCCTCGGCGCCGAGGTCGACGCGGTGCTCGAAGCGGGCGCCGACCTCATCCACTTCGACGTCATGGACAACCACTACGTGCCGAACCTCACCATCGGTCCGCTGGTGTGCGAGGCATTGCGTCGCCACGGCGTCAAGGCGCCGATCGACGTGCATCTGATGGTGCGGCCAGTCGATCGCATCGTGCCGGACTTCGCCGCGGCCGGCGCGACCTACATCAGCTTCCACCCGGAAGCCTCGGAGCACATTGACCGGACGATTTCGCTCATCCGCGAGCACGGCTGCTGCCCGGGACTGGTGTTCAATCCGGCGACGCCGCTCGACTACCTCGATTACACCCTCGAGCTCATCGACCTGGTGCTCATCATGTCGGTGAACCCGGGCTTCGCCGGGCAGCAATTCATCCCGACGAGCCTGCGCAAGCTGGCCGATGCCCGCGCCCGCATCGCGGCGAGCGGCCGCGAGGTGCGCCTGGAGATCGACGGGGGAATCAAGGTGAGCAACATCCGTGCGGCGGCCCGGGCGGGTGCGGACACGTTCGTCGCCGGCTCGGCGATCTTCGGCAGCCCCGATTACGCGCAGACCATCCGTGAAATGCGCGCCCAGATCGATGGCAGCGCACAGGGTGCGAGGTGAGGTCCCCCCAGGGGTAACCGCCGCGGGCCCGAGCGCCCTGGCGCGCGCTATTCGTCGTCGTCCTCGTCGTCCTCGTCATCCTCGATTTCGACGGGACTCACGGCGCGCGCGGCGCCGCCTGCGGCGGGCTTGGCCGGCACGATCACCGGACGAGTCTTCATCTTGGGACGCGCGTTGAAGACGACGATCGTCTTGCCGGTCGCGCGCAGCAGTCCCTGCTCCTCGAGTACCTTGAGCACGCGACCGGCCATCTCGCGCGAACAGCCCACGAGGCGCGAGAGCTCCTGGCGGCTCACCTTGATCTGCATGCCTTCCGGGTGCGTCATGGCATCGGGCTCCCCGCACAGATCCATGATGGCGTGGGCCACCCGCCCGGTCACATCGACGAAGGCGAGGTCGCCGAGCTTGCGGTTGGTGCGGTCGAGTCTCGTCGCGAGCTGCGTGGCGAGCTCGAACACCAGGCCGGGGCTCTCGGCGGCGATCTGCCGGAAGCGCGGATAGGTCATTTCGGCCAGCTCGCACTGGTTGCGGGTTCGCACCCAGGCGCTGCGTGTCGGCTGCTCGTAGAACAGGCCCATCTCGCCGAAGAACTGGCCGCGATTGAGGTATGCGAGGACCATCTCGTTGCCTTCCTCGTCCTCGATCATCACCTCCACAGAGCCGCTGATGATGTAATAGAGGACATCGGGCAGGTCGCCCGCATGGATGACCACGGTCTTGGAGGGCACCGCCCGGATGCGGCAATAGCTCAGGAACCGGTTAATCGCGGGAATCTCGCTCAGCGGCTTGATGCTTTCTTCCATACCGGCCCCCCTTGACACGTTTCTAATATACAACCTTTCCGCGAGCGTCAGATCCAGTAGGCGCTGCCCGTCATGATGCGGGCCGTGCGTCGCATCAGCGCACACACCACAGCCGGAGGCCGTACACCGCCTGCGGCTGAAGCCGCGGCACCGTGCTCGATCTCTTCGGCTCTCATGGCCTCAAGTATGGCACGGCTGCGCCCGTCGCCTGGCGGAAGTCTGTTCAGATGCTCATCGAGATGCCCTTCGACCTGGCGTTCGGTCTCGGCGACGAAGCCGAGACTCGCGCGATCGCCCAGCAGCGCAGCGCCGGCGCCGATGAGGAACGATCCCGCGTACCAGAGCGGATTGAGCAGACTCGGTCTCGAGGCAAGCTCCGTGAGCCGCTGCTCGCACCAGGCGAGATGGTCAGATTCCGAGCGCGCCGCCGCGAGCAGCATCTCGCGCGTCGCCACCGAGCGGGCGACCACTGCCTGCCCGTGGTAGAGCGCCTGGGCCGCCAGTTCACCGGCATGATTGACGCGCATCAGCGCAGCACTGCTGCGCCGCTCGGCTTCGGATAAGGGAGGGCTGGCCCCGGTATCCGGCCCCGGGACGGGCCGGCTGGTGCGGGCCGGCGCCAGCACCGCGCGCAGAGCGCGGTCGACGGCCGCGATGCCCGAGTCGAGAAGACGACCTGACCCCATAGATATGGAACATTATTATAGAGGCAATCGCCGGGGCCACCCGCCGCCAGGCTCCGATATAGCCCGCTCAGCGAGGCGGCTTTGCAATGCCGCACCTGCTTGAGTACACTTCCCCGCCTTTTTTTGGCCCGGTCGCCGGGGACAGATAGCCCTGCCGGCCCGCGGCCACATGCCACGAGTGACCTATGAAGACTGTATTTGCCAAGCCCGGCACGGTCCGCGGTGATTGGTTCGTAGTCGATGCCAGTGACCAGACACTGGGTCGTCTCGCCTCGCAGATCGCGCACCGCCTCAAGGGGAAGCACAAGGCCGACTACAGCCCGCACGTGGACATGGGCGATCACATCGTCGTCGTGAATGCCCAGAAGATCCGTGTCACCGGCCGCAAGCTGAGCGACAAGATCTACTACCACCACACGGGCCACATCGGCGGCATCAAGTCGATCTCTCTCGAGAAGCTCCTCAACGAGCATCCCGAGAGGGCGGTCGAGTTCGCCGTGAAGGGCATGCTGCCGAAGAATCCCCTGGGGCGCCGCATGTTCAGAAAGCTGCACGTGTTCGCCGGCAGCGAGCATCCGCACCAGGCGCAGCAGCCGAAGCCCCTCAAGCTCCAATAGGACCCGACCGCCATGGCAGTAGCGACTCCGCATACTCAGTACGGCACCGGACGCCGCAAGACCGCCACCGCACGGGTCTATCTGAAGCCCGGCAGCGGCCGCATCACGGTGAACGACCGCTCGCTCGATGACTTCTTCGGCCGCGAGACCGGACGCATGATCGTGCGTCAGCCGCTCGAGGCGGTGAAGCTCGTGAACAAGTTCGATATCGCAGTGACCGTGGGCGGCGGTGGTATCACCGGCCAGGCGGGCGCGATCCGCCATGGCATCACCCGCGCGCTCATCGAGTACGACGAGAGCCTGCGCAAGCCGCTGCGCGACGCCGGCTTCGTGACGCGCGATGCGCGCGAGGTCGAGCGTAAGAAAGTGGGCCGCCGGAAGGCCCGCCGCGGCACGCAGTACTCGAAGCGCTAAAATAAGGACCGGCAGGCCGCACTGGCCTGGTCCGGCGGATTCCCTGGGTGGTTCTTTGGGGGATCGTCTAGTGGTAGGACAACGGACTCTGACTCCGTTTACCTAGGTTCGAATCCTAGTCCCCCAGCCAAAGCGAGAGGGCCCGTGCAGTGCACGGGCCTTCTTTTCAGCCGAGCCGCCACCGCCGAGGGTGGCACTCCAGAGATCGTGAGTGCCGGAGGCGCATGAGGAGCGCGTTCGGGGCCGATGCGCATGACGCATGCGCATCAGGTATGCGCACCAGGTATGCGCATGGGGTATGCGCATGGGGTATGCGCATGGGGTATGCGCATGGGGCATGGGCGCGGGCGCGCCACCCCCTCCCGCCGAGGCGGGAAGGGGGACAGTCTTCGACGCGCCTGACGGCTGCGTCGGGCGGGCGCGTGCCTCAGGCGGAGAGATTCGCCGCCACGAACTCCCAATTCACCAGCGGCCAGAAATTCTTCAGATACGCTGCGCGGTCGTTGCGGCGGTCGATGTAATAGGCGTGCTCCCACATGTCGCAGGTGAGCAGCGCGACATGCCCGTCACGGACCGGTGTGTTGGCGTTCGAAGTCGTCAGGATCTTCAGCCTGCCACCCGTGTCCTTGATGAGCCAGGCCCAGCCGGACCCGAAGAGACCGCTCGCTGCCTTGTCGAACTGCGACTGAAACGTCTCCAAGCCGCCCAGGCTCTCGAGCGCCTGGGTGACTTCCTTGCCGGGGCTCTGGCGCCGCGGGGAGAGACAGTTCCAGAAGAACGCGTGATTCCAGGCCTGTGCGGCATTGTTGAAGATCTCACCGGTCGACTCTGCGACGAGCTCCTCGAGCGAGGCATCCTCGAACTCCGTGCCGCTGATCAGGCTGTTCACCTTGTCGACGTAGGCCTTGTGGTGCTTGCCATAGTGATAGTCCAGCGTCTCGCGCGACATGTACGGCTCGAGCGCATTGTTCGCGTACGGCAGGGGTGGAAGCACGATCGCTGATTGAGTGGTCGCCATTGGTCAGGTCCTCCGTGAATCGTGTGGCAACGCCGCAGGCTCCGCATTCAGGGCGTGTGCGGCCACTATACGGACCCTGAGCACGCGGCGAAGTGCCCGCGGCAGCCGTGTACGTGGACGCGGCCGCGCTTCCCGGTCTCGAGGCTTCGCCGCGTCTCCCGACGCGGCATAGCTCTACTTGTCCACGATGATGATCGGGTCGAGATCGGTGCAGCCGGTGGCCTTGACGGTGTACTTGAAGGTCTCCGTACCGCTGCCCTTGCTGCGCGTCCCCTTGCACTTCTTCTGCGGCCACGCTGGCTCCTGCTCGTCGAAAGGCCATTCCTTGTTGCCCTTCTTATTGTTCTTGAATGGGTAAAAAACCAGCGTGCAATCCTTGTCGCTATTCCAGGTAATCGGGTCACCGTGCGCGACTTGCAGATTCCCACCATTGGGCTGGCAGCTGATCGATCCGTTGCTGATGGTGATAGTCACGGTATAGGGCGTGGGCATGGCGAGGTCTCCTGTGTTTTTCTGCGGTTCTTCTCGACCGGGGAAGCTCATCCTGCTGGGGGACTGTCGGCCTGCGCCAGCAGGTGCTGGAAGCGCGCATCGCCGCGCAGACTGGCAAAGTCGGGCGCCGCGCGTACCAGCTGCGCCGGATAACCGAGCTGCACGGCGCGGCTCAGGGATTCGAGCGCGGCGCCCTGATCGCCGAGCTCGAGTGCCGTGAGTGCCAGGTAGTAACGTACGTTGGGATCATCGGGATTGAGCTGCAGCGCCTCCCGGGTATACCGGGGGATGTCTGAGCCGTCGCGGCTGCGGGCGCTGTAGTGGCCGAGCTGGCTCCAGGTGATGGCGTCGCGCGCGTTGACCTCCAGGCTCTTGTGAGCGAGCTCGATGGCGCGCCGGTAATCGCTTTGCGCCTCGTCGCGGCTGCCCTTGATCTGCCAGAGCGCATCGGCAAGGTTGCCCCACATGCGATGGTCGCGGGCGGACAGCTCGGTGGCACGCGTGAACATGCGGGCCGCATCGGCGTAGCGGCCGAGGAAGTAGTAGACCGTGCCGGAGTTCGAGTACGCGCTGCCGCTCGGCTCGAGCGCAAGTGAGCGGTCGTACGCGGCCGCGGCCCCCTGGAAGTCCCCGGAGAACTCGAGCGCCGCCCCGAGGTTGTTGAAGGCGAGCGCGCTGGCCGGGATCAGCTCGGTGACGCGGCGGTAGGTGGCGATGGCGCTGCGCGTGCGGCCGTGGCGAAAGAGAAAGTTTCCGAGTGCGTTCTGGGCGCCCCAGTAGGTGGGCTCGACCTCCACCGCCTTGCGGAAGGCCGCCTCGGCGTCGGCCGTGCGGTGCTGCGCGTCCACTGCCTCACCGAGCCCGACGTAACCGTCGCAGTTGTCCGGGTCGGCGCTGATGGCCTCGCGGTACATCGCGACAGCCTGCTCGTAACGGCCGCTCACCAGGTACAGATGCGCGAGTGCCGCCGATACCTCCCGCAGGGACGGATCGAGCTTCAGTGCCTCGTTGCAGGCGCTTTCGGCCTGCGGAATGAGTGCCGTATCGCGCTGCTTCTCGTAGCCCATCGCGTAGCGCTCGCACAGCCCCGCGTACGCGAGCGCGAACTTCGGATCTTCGGCGAGCGCACGCCGGAAGCTCTCGCCCGCCTCATCGAGGGCCGCGCGCCCCGGCCCCTGCAGCTGGGCGAGACCCGTGAGATACAGATCGAAGGCCGCCACGTGCGTGGTGGGGGGACGGGTCGTCTGTTGTGCCAGATCGCTCGATAGCACGACACGCAGCGAGCCGATGATCGAGCGCGCCAGCTCGTCCTCGATCGCCATCAGATCCTGCCAGGTGCGGTTATAGGTCTGGGACCAGACGTCGTAACCGGAGGTCCCGTCGATCAGCTGCGCGGTGACACGCAACCGGTCGCCCTCGCGGTGCACGCTGCCCTCGAGAATGTGCCGCACGCCGAGCGTCTGTGCGATGGTGCGCGCGTCGGCGCTGCGATTGCGGAAGGCGAACGCCGAAGTGCGCGCGGCAACCCGCACGCCCGGCAGCCGCGCAAGCCGGGCCGAGAGCTCCTGCGCCAGCCCGTCACCAAGGTACGCGCTGCTGCCATCCGGACTCATGTCGAGGAGCGGCAGGACCGCGATGGTGCGGGCAGGCTGCACCACCACCACGCCCGTTCCAGCGGCCCCGCTGTCGGTGGGCCCGGTGCCGTGAAGAAAACGCGTGATGGCCCACGGCGCGGCGAGCAGCACCGCGATGATCAGCAGCGCCCCCACCCAGGCGGCCGGATGCGGCGCCGCGACAGGAGCCGTCGCGGTCGCGTCGCTCTTCGCGGACACCTCGGCTGCGCTCGTCGGCGTCGCGGCAGGCGCGTCCGGTCCCGTCGCCTCCGCGGGCTTCACCCAGTAGGGCAGCTCCTGGCCGGGAGCCGGGCGCCGGCGTTCCTTGAGCGGCCGCACGGTCGCGACCATGCGGTAACCGCTGCCGCGCACGCCGGCGATGTAGCGAGGCGAGTGCGGATCGTCTCCCAGCGCATCCCGTACCAGCTTGACGCGCTGACTGATCGTTTCCGGGGTGATCACGAGCCCCGGCCAGACGCGGGCGATGAGCTGATCGAAGGTCACCACATCCGGCGCGCTGCGTGCGAGTGTTACCAGCAGCTGGAACGACAGGTTAGGCAGTGGAATGTCATTGCCGTCCCTGGTGACGCGCCGTTGGCCGAGGTCGACGACGAGATCGTCGACCAGGTATCCGGTTGAGTCCGGGGCCGGCGCGGCTGATTCGTCGTTCTTTTCCATCCCCGGGGCCATATTGCGGGGTAGGCGCACACTGCGCGGAGGTGTCGCCTCGATCTTACGCCCGAACAGGCCCTGACGCGCTGCCCGGCCGTGCTCGCGGCACCCGCCGGGGGAGATCCCCCAGGCGGGTGCGCGCGCTGCAAGCTGCTCGGGGAAGCTCACTTGCTCAGCATCGCGATGGTGGTGGCGTCCTTGTTGGGGCCGCGATGCACTGCGGTGAGCAGAGGGTTGTTCACCTTGGTGACGGCATCGGCTATGGCGGCGTCATAGCAGCTCCTCCACTCCTGATAGGCGGCGACACCGGAGATCGGCTCATCGCACACCGTCCGGGCGGCGCTCTTCAGCCGTTGGTAGAGGGTGATCGCGCCGTCGATGGTCGAGAGGTTCAGATCACGATAGTTCACCGTGACCGTGCGTGCGGCGGCCGGCGAGTCCGCCGAGGCACCGGAGGCGCCCAGCAGGCACACGAGCGAGGTGAAGGCGACCGGGCAGAGCGAAGAGTACTGAATCGATTTGAGTTTCATTGCGGTTCTCCAGGTGAGTGGGTTCCTTTCGGACCGCACGCACCTTATGCACCGCCGCACCCCCTCGCATGAAAGGTGGCTGAAACCGCGTGAAGCTTCGGTGATGTTTCTGCCCGGGAGGCCAAAGCTTTCGTGAACCTGCCTGCAAGGGCATGCGGCAGGTGCGGATCCGCCCGGGAATGAGGGCCTGGAGCCGCTCAGCGCTTCTCGACCCCCTCGCTCGTACCGATGAGCAGCAGATCCGCGGGCCGCAGCGCGAACAGGCCCACCGTGACGACTCCGCAGATCTGGTTGAGCTCACGCTCGAGGGCCGGCGGGTCGGTAATCCTCAGCCCATGGACATCGAGGATTTGATTGCCGTTATCGGTGATGAAGCCCTCGCGCCATACCGGCCGGCCCCCGCGTGCGGTGAGCGCCCGGGCCACGAGCGCCCGCGCCATCGGGATCACCTCTATCGGCAGCGGGAACTGGCCGAGTGTCGCCGCCATCTTGCTGTCGTCGACGATGCATACGAAGCGCCGCGCCGCCGAGGCGAGGATCTTCTCGCGGGTCAGTGCGCCCCCGCCGCCCTTGATCAGCTGACGTGCCGGGTTCGCTTCATCGGCGCCATCGATGTAGAGCGACAGCTCGGTGAGATCGTTCAGGTCCACCAGCGCCACTCCGGCCGCACGCAGGCGTGCGCTGCTCGCTTCGGAGCTCGACACCGCGATGCCTATCAGCCCCGGGCGCGCGGCGATGGCCTCGATGAGGAAGTTGACCGTGGAGCCGGTACCGATACCGATGATCGCGTCGCGGGGCATCTCGTCCAGCGCCGCGAGTGCCACGCGCCGCTTCTTTGCGTCCGCATCCGCCGCCATCGTGCGCCCCTCAACGCTCTTTGCTGGTCCCCAAAACGACTGTGCCCGCTATGGTAAGCGGGCACAGTCTCCGGATTCGACTCGGCGGCCACAAAAGTGGCCGCCGAGTTAAGGCCTATTTCTTCTTGGCAGCTTTCTTCTTGGCCTTCTTCTTTGCCTTCGCCATGTTGGCTCTCCAATTTGACGGGTTAGTCCGGGGTCCGAGTATATACACGCGAATCGAAATTACAAGCGAGCGCATCGCGCGCGCGGCGCGCGCGAGTGCGTCGCTCGCACGCCGCGAGCACGCAGCGTTCACCATCAGGTGCGTCGCGCATCACTCGAGCGAGAGGATGAACTTCCAGTGCGCGGCTTCCACCGGCGTCACGGACAGTCGGTTACCGGGACGCAACAGCAGCATGCCTCTGAGCTCCTTGCGAGCGTGCGCGCGCAGCTCCTCGAGGGTAATCGTGCGTGCCAACCGGCGTTTGAGCTGCACATCCACCATGAACCAGCGCGGATTCAGCGGGTCGCTGCCGGGGTCATAGTGGTGATCCTTGCGATCGAAGGCGGTCACGTCCGGGTAGCCTTCCTTCACGATCTGCATGATGGCCACGATGCCCGGCACGTCGGTGCTCGAGTAGTAGAGAAACGCCTCATCGCCCCGCTGCATCTGGTCCCGCAGCATGTTGCGCGCCTGGTAATTGCGCACACCGTCCCAGCGGGTGGTACGCCGTGGCGCGGCGGCGAGGTCCTCGACGCTGAAGCTCGCGGGCTCGGTCTTCATCAGCCAGTAGTGCATCGAACCAGCCCCTCTTCGGTCACCACCGCGTCCATGAGCACGTCATGCGCGGCCGCATCGATACGCTCGACCTCCTGAAAGGAGTACGCCAGGCCCACCAGGCGGGGTACGTGCCACGCGCGGCGCAGTTGCCGGAAGGCGAGAGCACGATCGTAGAAGCCACCGCCCGCGCCGAGGCGTACCCCGCGGCGGTCGAATCCCACCAGCGGCAGGAACACGACATCCAGCCACCGTGCCCCGACGGACTCGGTGCCCTGCGGCTCGGCGATGCCGAGCCGGTTATCCGCCATCGGACCACGCAGCGGCACGAAACGCATCGCCGCCGAGGTGCGCCGGCGATCGATGCGCGGCGCGAACAACCGGCAGCCGCGGCTCGCGGCGAGCGCGATGAGGGGCGCGGCGTCCAGCTCCCAGGGCAGGGCGGCGTAGACGGCGATGCGCCACTCACTGCGCAGCGACAGAAAACGGTCGACGTTGCGCGCCACGAGCCGTGACAGATACGCGCGCTGCTGCGGAGGGAGCTGCCGGCGCCGGGCGTTGAGGCTCGCCCGCAGTGACCTGCGGGCGGCGCTCAGCGAGGGGAAATCAGGTAGCGCCACCCGCAGGTGCCGGTGCGAACCGTTGCTCTCGAACCAGAGCAACAAGTGGGACGAGCTGCTGCAGGTAAGGCTTTCCGCTCAAAGGCGGACTTGCACAGCGCTGCGCGCAAGCCGGAAGTCCCGAGGGTGTTTCAATTAGGGTCCGAGGTAACCCGGCCCGCTTGTCGAACACCGCAGGCGACGCCAGGAACACTCTACACCAATTGGGCAGGCCTTAGGCGTCCGAGCGCGTCACAGCTCGAGCTGCTGGCTCTTCCCCAGGGCGCCCTCGACGCGCTCGCGCAGCGCACGTACGCGCTGACCCGTGCCGTTATCGAGACGCGACTCACGATCCTTGCCCTTGAGGTATTCGTGCGCCAGGTTGAGCGCGGCCATCACGGCGATGCGATCGATACCGACCACCCTGCCGCTGTCCTTGATGTCGCGCATGCGCGCATTCAGGAACTCCGCGGCATCGAGCAGCGCCGAGCGCTCGTCGTAAGGACAGGCGATGACGTATTCCTTCTCCATGATGCGCACGCTGACCCGGGCCTGGTCCTGCTGCGTCATGCCCCGTGCTCCAGGGTCTTCAGCCTGCCGATCATCGCCTCGACACGCGTGCGCACCTGCTCATTCTTGTGCACGAGGGCGGCGCGCTCGCCGGCGAGCGATTCGTGGCGGGCACGCAGCGCGCGATTCTCCTCGCGCAGATGCTCCAGCATGGCGAGCAGCTCATCGATGCGCTTGCCGAGGCGCGTGAGCTCGAGATCGAGTTGATTTTTTGTAGTGTCGCTCATGGCTGGACTATAGAGCCGCATTCTTGACGCGGTCAATTGCGAGCCGATTATATAATGTGACCGGACCTCATGATTGCACCGGACTACAACCACATCCAGCAGCTGCTGGCCCAGGAGCGCTCGCTCGCCGACGCCGCCGAGGCGCACGGCACGCTGGCAGGGTGTCTGTGCGGCACGGCGGGCTATCGGGTCGAGGATTGGCTGCGCGAGATCCTCCCGGAGGCTCGGGCTGCGCCCGAGACGGCCGTGGCGCTCGAAGCGCTGTTCACGGCGACCGCGGATTCGCTGCTGCAGCCTGACATGGAGTTCGAGCTGCTGCTGCCCGACGATGAGCAGCGCATCGAGGTGCGTACCGCGGCACTCGCGCAGTGGTGCCAGGGCTTCCTCTACGGTCTCGGCGCGGGTGCGATTACCGACGCGAGCGGCCTTCCCGGGGATGCCGGCGAGATCGTCCGCGACTTCATCGAGATCAGCCGGGCGGGTGTGGATGCCAGCCAGGACGAGGAATCGAACGAGGCCGCCTACGCGGAGCTCGTGGAATTCGTGCGCGTCGGCGCGCAACTCCTCTTCGAGGAGCTCGGTGCGCTGCGTCACCCCCCGGCGCCGGCCGCGGCGCCCCTGCACTGAGGAACGCACGAGCGCATGGCGAGGGATGAATTCGCGCGTCGCCGCCGCCAGCTCATGCGCCTCATGGGACGCGACTCGATCGCCGTGCTGCCGGCGGCACCGGTCAGGCACCGCAACAGCGACGTCGAGTATGCGTTCCGCCAGGACAGCGACTTTCATTACCTCACCGGCTTCGGTGAGCCCGAAGCGGTGGCCGTGCTGGTGCCGGGGCGTGCGCAGGCCGAGTACATCCTGTTCGTGCGCGAACGTGACCCGGCCCGCGAGACCTGGGACGGCCATCGCGCCGGGCCCGCCGGTGCGCGGCGCGACTACGGCGCCAACGATGCCTTTCCGGTGAGCGATATCGACGAGATCCTCCCTGGACTGCTCGAGAACCGCACGCGTGTCTACTACACAATGGGCATGTACGCCGACTTCGACCAGCGCGTGCTCGGCTGGGTCAACGGGCTGCGGACCCAGGCGAAGAATGGCCGGCATCCGCCGCAGGAATTCGTCGCGCTCGATCACGTGCTGCACGACATGCGGCTCTACAAGTCCCGTCACGAGCTCGAGCTCATGCGCCGCGCGGCGCACATCGCGGCGCAGGCGCACGTCCGCGCCATGCGCTTCTGCCGTCCTGGCGCGACCGAATACCAGGTCATGGCGGAGCTGCTGCACGAGTTCCGGCGCCACAACGCCGACACCGCCTACCAGCCGATCGTCGGCAGCGGCGCCAACAGCTGCATCCTGCACTACCGCGAAAACGATCAGCCGCTGACGAGCGGCGATCTGCTGCTCATCGATGCCGGCTGCGAGTTCGAGTGCTATGCCTCGGACGTCACCCGCACCATGCCCGTCAACGGTCGCTTCACCCCCGCGCAGCGCGCCGTTTACGACATCGTGCTGGAAGCGAATCGTGCCGCGATTGCCTGCGTGCGGCCGGGCAATCACTGGAATGCTCCGCACGAGGCCGCCGTGCGTGTGATCACGCAGGGTCTCGTCAAGCTGGGTCTGCTCAAGGGTCGTCTGCCGGCACTCATCAAGAGCGGCGCGTACCGCCGCTTCTTCATGCACCGGACCGGCCACTGGCTCGGCCTCGACGTTCACGATGTCGGGGACTACAAGGTGGGCGATGAATGGCGCGTGCTCGAGCCCGGCATGGTGATGACCATCGAGCCGGGCATCTATCTTCCGGCAGGGGCGCGCGGAGTCCCGCGACGCCTCCGCAACATCGGCATCCGCATCGAGGACGATGTCGTGGTGACGAAGCGCGGCGCGGAAGTCCTCACCGCCCGCGTGCCGAAGGACCCCGAGCAGATCGAGACTCTCATGGCGCACCGCGCCGCGTGAGCTATGAATACGGCCTCCGCCGCAATGCCCCTGGAGGTCGACGTCGCCATCGTCGGTGGCGGCATGGTCGGAGCCAGCCTCGCGGTTGCGCTCGCTGGCAGCGGGCGGCGGGTGCTGGTCGTCGAGAGCGTTCCCTTCGGCGCGGTTGCCCAACCGAGCTTCGATGAGCGCACCACTGCGCTCGGCAACGCCAGCCGGCGCATATTCGAGGGCTTGCAGCTGTGGGACCGCATCGCCCCGGAGGCCGCGGCGATTCGCACCATCCACGTGTCGGAGGCCGGGCGCTTCGGTTTCGCACGGCTGAGCGCCCGGGATCAGGGCATCGAGGCCTTCGGTTACGTCGTCAGCAACCGCTGCATCGGCGCGGCGTTGTGGCGCAGGCTGGGCACGCTGCCGGAGCTCACTCTCCAGGCTCCCGCCCGAATCGAGGAGCTGGCGGCGACTGCCGAGTGCGTGCGCTTCACGGTTGCGACCGAATCGGGCCAGCTCGTCCCGGTGCGCGCGCAGCTGCTGGTCGCAGCCGACGGCGCAAATTCGCAGCTGCGTGCGGCGGCCGGTATCGAGGCGGAGGTCGTGGACTACGAGCAGGTCGCGGTGGTGGCCACGGTCAGCACCGACCGGGCCCACGATGGTCAGGCATTCGAGCGCTTCACCGACTCCGGCCCGCTCGCGGTCCTGCCGCGGCACGACGGCGCACTGGCGGTGATCTGGGCGTGCCGCCCGCCTCGAGCGCAGCGGCTTCTCGACGCCACGGAGGAGGAGTACCTGGCCGAACTGCAGGCGCAGTTCGGCTGGCGCGCCGGCCGTTTCCTGCGCGCCGGTCGCCGCGGGTCCTATCCCCTGAAGCTGACCCGCGCGAAAGCGGGTGTCGCGGTGCGCACCGTGCTCATCGGCAATGCCGCGCAGGCGCTGCACCCGGTCGCCGGGCAGGGATTCAATCTCGGGCTGCGCGATGCCGCGATGCTCGCCGAAGTGATCGCCGGCACTGCCGGTGATGCGGGCGGGCCGGCGGCCCTGAGCCGATTCATCGAGTGGCGCGCACGGGACCGCCGCGGCGTCATTGGCTTCACTGACGGGCTGGTGAGGCTCTTCGGCGACTCGCGACCGGGAGCGGCGCTGCTGCGCAATCTCGGGTTGCTGCTGTTCGACCTGGCACCCCCCGCAAAGCGGGCGCTGGCGCGTGTCAGCGCGGGCTTCGGTGGGCCAACGCCGCGGCTCGCCCGCGGCCTCCCGCTGCGCCATGTTTGACGTGATCGTCGTCGGCGGCGGCCCGGTGGGCGCGTGCGCCGGCACGCTGCTCGCGCGCGGCACGAGCCGCGCCGCGGGTCTCTCGGTGGCCTTGCTCGAGCCCCGGCCACCCACAACTGCTCCGGTCGATACGCGCGGGGATCTGCGCGTGGTCGCGCTCTCGCGCGCCAGCGAGCGGCTGCTCACGCGCGCGGGCGCCTGGACTCAGATACCACGGGAGCGATGCCACCCCTACGAGCGCATGCGGATCTGGCACCAGAGCGTCTCGCCCGACAGCGACGCCGTGCTGGTATTCGATGCCGCCGATGTCGGCGAGCCGAACCTGGGGTACATCGCCGAGAGCCGCGCACTGCAGACCGCGTTGCTCGCCGCCTTCGCGGAAGCCGGCGGGCACATCGAGACCGCACCGCTCAGCGCCCTCGCCATCGGTGAGGAGGGGGTGCAGGTGAGCACCCCGCACGGCACGCTCCCGGCGCGCCTGGTGGTGGGAGCCGACGGCGCGCAATCGGCGCTGCGCGCCGCCGCGGGCCTGACGGTCGAGCTGCGCGCTTACGGACAGACCGCGATCGTCGCCAACGTCTCCACCGCGAAGCTGCACGAGTCCACCGCCTGGCAACGCTTCATGCACGATGGCACGCTCGCCTTCCTGCCGCTCGCCGACGGTACGAGCTCGATCGTCTGGTCGGCGGACGACGCGCGCGCCGCCAATCTCGTGAGCCTGAGCGATGCCGACTTCGCCGGCGAGCTCGACCGCGCTTCCGATCTGGCGCTCGGCGAGACGCGGCTGTTGAGCGCGCGTCTCTCCTTCCCGCTTATGGGCCTGGCGGCACAGCGTTACGTCGCGCAGCGCGTGGCGCTCATCGGCGATGCCGCGCACGTGGTGCATCCGCTCGCCGGTCAGGGTGTGAATCTCGGGCTGCTCGATGCCGCGGCACTCGCCGAGCAGGTGCAGGCCGCGGTCGCCGCGCGCGAGGATCCGGGCGCGCTGCGCGTGCTGCGGGCTTACGAGCGCTGGCGCAAGAGCGAAGTCGCCGCCATGGCGCTGTCCATCGATACTTTTGACAGGCTGCTGGCACATGGTGCCGGACCGCTCGCACGCCTGGCGCAGCGTGGGCTCTCCTGGGTGAATGCCAGCCAGGAGCTGCGGCGATTTTTCATCCGGCGGGCGCTCGGGCTCAGCGGCGAGCTGCCGCAGATGGCGCGGTGAGGGACCATGGTTGGATAGTTAGGTGACTGACTAACTATCCGCAAAAAGGACTTACGACGCCGGCCCCGGCGGGCGGGGCGCGGCCAGCGCGGCGCGGCGCGGCGCGGCGTGGGCCCGTGCCGCGCACTTTTTAACCTGTTTCGCGCGATAGTTAGGCATTTCACTAACTATCCTTCAAAGACCTGCGAAACGTCGCTGGACCGACCGGTCGCCGCCGGTGACAGTCATCGCATGCTCAACTGGGTCGCGCTGGATAAGGTCTTCGGCTGCCTCGCTCACCCCTGGCGGCGACGCATGGTCGAAGCTCTGTGCGACGGTGAGGCATCGGTGAGCTGGCTGGCGGAGCATTTACCGCTCAGTCTGCCGACGATTCTCCAGCACCTGCGGGTGCTCGAGAGGAACGGGGTGATCCGCACCGAGAAGATCGGCCGCCGGCGCCTGTGCCGCATCGAGCCGCAGGCGCTGCGCCTGCTCGATCAGTGGCTCACGCCACGGCGCCGCGTCTGGGACCGGCGCCTGCAGGAGCTGCTCAGGCGAGCGGAATGAGGTCGATCTTGGCCGCGCAGACGAAGTCGTTGTCGGA
>JAFAKO010000397.1 GCA_019235245.1 Gammaproteobacteria bacterium | reverse complement strand
TAGCTGGTGCCGATGCCGAGACCGTAACCCAGGACCCGGCGCAGCCAGCGGTACTCATCGCCACCTGCCTCCGCCAGCACCGTGCCGATGGCGAATGAGGCCGTTGCATGCTCGGAGGGGAATGAGCGGCCGCCGCTTTTCTCCCAGGCGTTGGGGTCACTCGTCTGGTCGGGTCCCTCGCGACGGATGAGGTACTTGAGCGCATAGGCATCGACGGTGCTGAGCGTGGCGGCTTCGAACATCGACCACGCCTCGCGGTGACCGCTGGGATCTTCGATGAGCGCCGCATACCCCCACGTCCCAAGGAACACGGCGACGGCCGGCAGCGCGTCCTGCAGATCGTTGCTCTTGATATTCGAGATCTCAGTCGGTGTCAGATTCTTGGTGAAATGGTCGCGCACGTCCGTGTCGTAATGGTGCGAGGCTCCAATGGCAGCCAGCGAGCCGGCGAACCACGCCCAGTCCCCTCCATTCCAGTGGAGCGGTGCGGTGAAGTACAGGCCGGCATCGTGTGCGAAGCCACCCGCCGGCTGAGCGTCCGCGGCAGGTGCCGGTGCTGGCGTCGATGACTCAGAAACAGTCGTGAGGGTCGAATCGCCGCCCGGCGGTGGGGTCGTCTGCGCCGAAGCAAGCCCGCAGGGCACTGCGGTCAGGGCGGCAACGATGAGTGCCGGGAGCGTGCGCGCTTGCAACATCCTAGCCCCGTGCGGTGTCCGGCGAGGCGAGGAGCTCATCCACACGGAAGATGGGGTAGAGATTGAGCTGCGGGTCCCGGGAAGCGTGCCGGCTCAGGAAGAATTCCAGCCGCGCCCGGGGGGATGCAGAGAAAGACGGATCGGCCTTCAGTTGGCGCGCGAATTCCTCCTTTAATCCCGGAGACTGCGCGAGCATCGTCCGCGCGATCTGATCGGCCACGTAGGGTTCCATATATTCCTTCTGTTCGAAGCAGGCATTGAAGAAGCCCCAGGCAGCGAAGGAGTCGCGCGCCTGCGGCTCGAGAAGATGCATGAGGAGTCGCGCTGCGGGTTGCGCGATGGGCACGAACAGCGCGCCGGCCGCGACGTCCTGCGACTCACGCAGCCAGGCACCGGAGAGCTCTGCCCGCATGCGGCCCTCGAAGGGCGTCGTCGAGAATTGCACTTGCGTGGCTCGAAACGTCTCGACGCGCACGGCACTGATCGCGTTGCGGACCTCCTCGTAGCGGATGCCGTGAGCGGCGAGCCGTGTGCCGATTTCCTCTGCCCAGGCACAGGGCACGACGTAGCCCCCGAGCGGAGCCTGAACTGCGAGTGCCGGAAATACTTCATCGCGCAGCGGCACTCGCCAGATCTGGGGTCGCTGCGGATCGTAGACGGTTACGGGCTCTCCGGAGATCGGGGAGATATCGCGGGTGTATGCGTAGCCCGGGAAGTCGATCGTCTTCGCACCGGACGCCCCGGAGCCGCCGGACGCGCCGACGGCGCCGCTATGCGCCGCGCCCGTCGGCTCACGCCATCCGGAGCGGTAGTCGAGCACGATCTCCGTGCCGCCGATGCGTGCCGCCGCGGAGTCGGCCTGGCGCGTGAGCTCGCGCCAGGCCACGCCGTGCTCCGCGACCAGCTGCGCGAGTGCCAGGATGGTGTTGCGAGTGACGCGAACCCTGGTCGCATAGTCTTTCCACGAATGCGTCTCGACCAGCACGGTGAAACGGTTGCGCTGTGGAAAGTAACCCGTCGAGAAGCGCGGCGAGTACACCGTGAGCAGAAAGCCCGAAGCGGGATCGTCGGTGACCGCAAGGTCCGGATAAAAGGGCAGGGGCATGGAGCCGTGCGCGGCGAGCCTGGCGATCAGCGTGTCGCGCAGCTGACGCCCCGCTCCAAACAGGCGCGGGTCACCCTGGTTGATGGGCTCGGCCTGCAGTGAGATATCGGGCTGGAAATCGGCGCCGTCGGTAACGTGCAGGTCGGCGCACACCAAAGGATCCCACTCGCGGATGAGCGCGAGCAGCGCGCGCATTTCGCGGGAGTCGGCCTTGGCGTAATCTCGGTTGAGGTTCAGGTTTTGCGCGGTGGTACGCCAGCCGGTCTCCTCCGGTCCGTTCTGGTTCGGTCGGTTCCAGCGACCGCAGCGTTCGTGGCCATCGACGTTGAAGGCGGGCACGAACAGGATTGCGATGCGGTCGAGGAGGTTGGGCGCATCGCTCCCCGACAGGAGCTCGCGCAGGGCGATGAAGCCGGCGTCCTTGCCGTCGCTCTCCCCGGGGTGGATGCCCGCCTGCAGCATGAGCAGCGGCAGCGCGCGGGCATCGCCACGCGCGATCAGCAGTGCGCGCAGGGTGCGGCCCTCGGCCGAGCGGCCGAACTCGAGCTGGCGTACCGTCTCCGGCCAGGTAGCCACGAATGCACTGCACAGCCGCGTCACTTCGTCAACTCGTCCGGTATGACGAAATCCCGACTGCTCGGCGATGGTGACTAGCGGATCCGGCATGCTGGAAGTTTACGGTAGGTGTGGCGTGTCGGTGGGAACTTTGCGTGCGCGCTTCATGCGCGGCGGTACCACGCAACGCCGGCGTCATCCAGCTCGCGAACTGCGAGCCCTCGTGCGAGCAGGCAGTTGAGGTGCGCGACGCTTTCCCCGGTCGCCATGATCAGCATGTCGGCGGCGACGCGGCGGCGGAACAGCACACCGAACACATCGGCGGCGCGTTTGGGGCTCGCGAGCTCCTCGTGCATGCGGGCGAGACGCTGCTCGTGGCCGTCGATGAGCGTGGTCAGCCGGGCGTGCAGCCCGCGGAAGGGCTCGTTGTGCGAGGGCAGGACCAGCACGTCATCCGGGACCCGCTGGGCGATCGAGGCGAGAGACTCGAGCCATTCCTGCAGCGGGTTGGCATCGGGCTCGGTCGGAAATACTGAGACGTTGGAGGTGATGCGCGGCAACACCTGATCCCCGGAAATCAGCACCCGCAGCTCGGGGCAATGCAGGCACAGGTGCTCAGGGGAGTGGCCACGCCCGATGACCGCCTGCCAACTGCGCTCACCGATGATGATCTGCTCGCCGTCGACGATGCGGCGATAGCTGTCGGGCAGCGCGTAGACCGCCTTACCGAACCCGCCGAAGCGCGCTTTGTAGGCGGCGAGCGCATCCTCGTTCCAACCCGCTGCGTGATAGAAGCGCAGGCCATCGGGCGGTGCCTCGCGGCCGGTGTCAGCGACGAGCACCCGGCAGGTCAGGTACTCGAGCCGCGTGGTCCACAGCCGGCAATCGTGTTGTCGCGTGAGCCAGCCCGCCATGCCGATGTGGTCGGGATGCATGTGCGTGCAGATGACGCGCGTCACCGGGCGGCGGCCGAGTGCGCCCGCGAGTGCCTGCTGCCAGTAGGTCGCGGTATCGGCCGTCTGCATGCCGGTGTCCGTCAACGTCCAGCCGGTACCGTCCTCGAGCGCCCAGACGTTGATGTGGTTGAGCCCGCTGAAAGGCAATGGCATGCGCAGCCACATGATCCCGGGAGCGACGCTCACCGCGTCCCCGGGATCGGGCACCGCAGTAAGCGGGTAGCTCAGCGCGGATCGTGCGGCAGCTGATTCGTCGTTCGTCTCGTGCATTTCCCAATCCGGTCAACGGTCCCGCGGGCGCTCAGGCCGACCGCGACGGCCGCGACCACCGCGAGCAGCAGATGGCCCCCCTTTACGACTGCCATTCTGCGAGTAGAGCAGCCGTAGCCCGCAAGATCAAACGGCGTTCCGTGGGAGGCCCGGCGACGGCAAACCGCGACGGCGCGCTAGAATCGCGGCGCTGCCTCAACAGAGCGGGTGAATGCATGGCACAGGGGACCCATCACTCCACGGACGATCCGCGCAATCGTGACATTCTCATCTATGTGAATGGTGAGCTGCGTCCACGGTCGCAGGCGGTGGTTTCGGTATTCGACTCCGGATTCATCCTCGGCGATGGGGTGTGGGAGGGAGTACGTGTGCATCGCGGGCGCATCGCCTTCCTCGGGCCGCATCTCGAGCGGCTGTACGAGGCGGCCAAGGCGATCGACCTGGACATCGGCATGGACCGGGCGGCCCTCAGCCGCGCCCTCTACCAGACACTCGCGGCGAATGGCATGAGCGAAGGGGTGCACATGCGGCTCATGGTCACCCGCGGGCTCAAGAGCACGCCCTACCAGGACCCGCGGGCCTGCATCGGGCCGGCGACCATCGTCATCATCCCGGAGTACAAGGTGCCGAAGCCGGAGCTGCTCACGCGGGGCGTGCGGCTGTTCACGGTGCACGTGCGTCGCGGTGCGCCCGACGTGCAGGATCCCAAGCTCAACTCGCACTCGAAGCTCAACTGCATCACCGCCTGCATCCAGGCCACCAAGGCGGGCGCGGACGAGGCGCTCATGCTCGACCCGCACGGCTTCGTTGCGACCTGCAACTCGACTCACTTCTTCATCGTCAGGCACGGTGAGGTCTGGACCTCGAGCGGCAACTATTGCATCGCCGGAATCACGCGCGCCAACGTGCTGCGCCTGTGCCGTGAGAACGGCATCCCTGCCTTCGAGAAAAATTTCAGTCTCACCGAGACTTACGCCGCCGAGGAAGCATTCATCACCGGCACCTACGCCGGCATTGCGCCGGTGATCGAGATCGATGGGCGGGGCATCAGCGCTGCGCGTGGCCCGATGGTCGCGAGGCTGCAGCAGCTGTACCTGCAGCTCATCGAGCGTGACATCGCAACACAGTCGCCGCCATGATGCCGCTGCGGCTGGCGATGTGGTCGGGACCGCGCAACGTCTCCACCGCCATGATGCGCGCGTGGGAGAACCGCGGCGACTGCGCGGTGGTAGACGAGCCGCTCTACGCGCACTACCTTGCATACACCGGTCTCGATCACCCCGGGCGCGAGGAGATCATCGCAGCGGGTGAGGCGGACTGGCGCAAGGTCGCCGCCCGGCTCGTGGGACCGGTGCCGCAGGGCAAGGCGATCTGGTATCAGAAGCACATGACGCATCACCTGCTGCCGCACATCGGCCGCGAGTGGCTGCGCACGCTCACCCACGTGTTCCTCATTCGCGATCCGCGCGAGGTGCTGAACTCCTACATCCGCAGTCGGCCCAGCGTGACCGCCGAGGACATCGGTGTGCTGCAGCAGCTGGATATCTTCGAGTTCGTGAAACAGCTTTCCGAGCGGACGCCCACCGTGATCGACGCCGGAGAGTTTCTCAAGGCGCCCGAGGCGCAGCTGCGCGCTCTGTGCGAGCGGCTCGGGGTCGGCTTTACGCCGCGGATGCTGAGCTGGCCCGCGGGGCCACGCGATAGCGATGGCGCATGGGCGCCGTACTGGTACGAGGCGGTGCTGCGCTCGACTGGCTTCGAGCCCTACCGGGCCCGCGAGCACCGGGTACCGGCGGCCCACCAGCAGGTCGTCGATACCGTGATGCCGGCCTTCGAGATGCTGTGGGAGCAGCGTTTGCGCTGACTCTGCTGCCGCGCGCTCAGGAGTTGATTTTCGCCGCGCGCGCCACCAGCCGTGGCTCGCCGAGGTGCGCCGCCGTGTCAGTGAACTGCGGGCGCGGCCCGCGCCAGGCGAGCTCCTCGACATCGTCGAAAAGCGGCGCATCGGTGCGCAGCGTTGCCAGATCCTTGAACAGCAGCGCGAGGGGCTGCTGCTCGCCGAGAACGCTCGGCGGGAAATCCTCGATGGCGCCGTACTTGCCGATGAGCTGCGCCGCGGTGACGCGGCCGATTCCGGCAATGCCGGGATAACCATCCGCGGCATCTCCGACCAGGGCCAGAAAGTCGGGAATCCGTTGCGGCTCGACGCCAAAGGCCTGCTTCACGCCGGTGGCATCACGAATGCGCTTGCTACGCCGGTCCACCTGCACCACGCGCTCGGCGCGAACACACTGCGCCAGATCCTTGTCCGGGGTCCAGATGCACACCTTGTCGACTTTCGGATCATCCGCCGCGATGCGTGCGGCGGAGGCGAGTGCATCGTCGGCTTCGAGCTCGATCATCGGCCATACTGCGACTCCCATGGCCTCGAGAGATTTCTCCAGCGGCTCGAACTGCGCGAGGAGCGCAGGCTCGACGCCGTCGCCGGTCTTGTAGCCGGCCCAGCGCTCGTTGCGAAACGACTCGATGACGTGATCGGTTGCGACGCCGAGGTGCGTGGCACCTTCCTCCAGCATCTGCAGGACGGTGTTCAGAACACCGACTACCGCACCGCCCGGGCGATCCACGCCCTTGGTGAAGCGGCGCAAGCCGTAGAAGTGCCGGAACAGCTCGTAGGTGCCGTCGATCAGGTGGACCAGCACGGTGGCGGCCTGCTCGCGCGCTGGAAGGCCGCGCAGCTCATGACTGCGGGTGCTTTGCCTTGTAGGCGCGGATCTGAAGGTTGAGACGGTCCGCGATCGACTGCTCGAGATCGATCGCGGTGTCGTGCGCCCCGAGGCCGAATGCTTTCAGCGCCTTGATCTCGCCCGGTGAGGCAACGCCCGCGTACTGTCTGGCGACGCGGTCGATCGCGCCATCGACGCAGCGCGCATAGGAGTTGGTTGCCGTGTCGTAGGCCTGAAAGGCGCTGCGCGCGGCAGCCATCTGCTCGCGCGATGCGCTCGCACCGTCCGGTATCGAAGGCGGAACCCCTCTGGCGCAATCCTGGAGAGCGATGCTCGCGAGATCCACCAGGTCCACGGGCGACTCGCTCGGGCTTGATACCGCGGCGCTGGACTGCGGAGGGTGTGAGCGTGCACCGAGCCAACGGCTCACCCCCCACCCACAGAGGACGAGCAGCAGCAATCCAGCGAAGATCAGCGCCGCGGCACGCATGTCAGGGCGACAGGCGCTGCGCGCCGCACGGCGCGTGCGGGCCATCGCCCGCAAAGTACGGCGGATCGGCGGCGGTATCCTGCACCGCTACCGGCCTCGCCAGCGCAAGATCGGCATTTCATCCATTGATGGATTCGGCTATGGGTTGCGCCGATCGTATACTGCGGCCGCAGAACGCGACAACCGGCAGTCTGCACCCGTCGCCGGGGCAGACAACATCAGCTGCCGCGCATCTTCGTATCGCACGCGAGCAGCAATAAGTCGCAAGCCGGTCATTTTTCAAGCATCTGTGAATCGGGTTAGAGTAGCGGCTTCAGGTGAGCAGTCATTGAACTTATCCTGACCATTGTCATACGGTGACGGGTGCTCCTGGCGAACAGTCCATTCGAACTGCGCGGGACCTTCCTCGTCACCGGCGGTACACGCGGCATAGGCCGCGCCATTTCCGAGCGGTTTGCCCGCGCTGGCGGGCGGGTCATTGCCGTGTACCTGCGCAACGAGCAGGCGGCTGAGGAGCTACAATCAGTGGCGGCCCGGGAAGGCTTGCCGTTGAAGACCTGCCGCGCCGATCTCACCACCGCCGAGGGGCTGGGTAAGATCGAGACGCAAGTACGGGAAAGTGACGCGGCACTTGGCGGCATCGTCCATTGTGCGGCGACCGGCACGCATCGTGCGCTCGAGTCGCTCACTGGCAAGCATCTCGATTGGACTTTCGCGCTGAACGTGCGCGCACTGTTCGAGCTGGTGACGCGGCTGCTCGACAAGCTCGAGCGCGGCAGCTGCATCCTCGCGGTGAGCTCGGTCGGTGCCACGCATGCTCTGCCTCATTACACGGCGGTGGGGGCCTCGAAAGGGGCGCTCGAGTCGCTGGTGAGGCATCTGGCGGTGGAACTTGCGCCCCGAGGCATCCGGGCCAATGCGCTGCGGGCGGGCGCCGTGGCGACGGACGCCTGGCGGTCCATTCCGGACGCCGAGGCTCGCCTGGCCGAGTCCGCGCGCCGCTCGCCGATCGGTCGCCTGGTGAAGACCGAGGAGCTGGCGTGGTGCGCCCAGTTTCTCTGCTCGGCGGCAGCGGCGGGAGTGAACGGTCAAGCACTCATCGTCGACGGCGGCGAGACGATTGTGGGCTGATGCCTCAGGCATCCAATGAGAGAGGGAGACGGATCGATCATGCAGGACGTGTTAGCCAGAGTGCAGAAGGCCTTCAGTTCTGCCTTCGAGATAGACCCGGCGAAAGTCACCATCGACACGGTACCGGCCGATATCCGCGCCTGGGACTCGATGGGCCATGTCACGCTCGCCAGTAGCCTCGAGCAGGAGTTTGGGCTGACGTTCGATGTCGATGAGCTGATGGAAATGGAAAACGTGCGCGAGATCGTGCGCATCGTGCAGGCGAAGCGCGCCAAGCTGAGCCAAGCCGTTACCTAGATGAGCGGCCCCGCCTCGTGCAACTTCGCGGCACGCCTGGTCGAGCGGCTGGGAAGCGGTAGCGAGTTGCTCGATGCCGCAAATGGCGAGCGCTTCAGCGGGATAGCCGCCACCATCCGCGATTTTGCCGCGGGCTTCGCCGCCGCCGGCCTGCGCCGCGGCGATCGTGTACTGGTTGGCTGTAGCGTCCGGCCGCTCGGCAGCCTCGCGTACCTCGGTGCCATGTTCGGCGGCTACACCGCCGTACCGGTAAGTGAAGCGGCGCTCGCCACCAGCGGAGCAGCGCTCGCAGCCAAGACCGCCGCGCGGGCGCTCTGGACCGAGCGCGGCGCACCGGCGGAGTGGGCCTGGCGGAGCGGACTCGCGCAGCTCACCGGACGACCGCGCGGCGCGGAGGGAGACGCCCCCGTCCCGGCCGCGTGCGGCGAGGACGAGCTCGCCGCGTTGATGGCGACCTCCGGCTCGACCGGCGAGCCGCGCCTCGTGAAGGTAAGCCACGGCAACCTCATTGCCAACACCGAGGCCATCATTCGCAGTCAGCGGCTCGGAGACGGCGAGCGCGCCATGCTGGTGCTGCCCGTTAGCTACTGCTTCGGCGCAAGCGTGCTGCACACTCACCTGTACGCGGGCGGCTCCGTCGTGTTCGACGCCCGTTTCATGTTTCCAGACAAGGTCCTGCGCGCGATCGCCGCATACTGCTGCACGAGCTTCGCCGGCGTGCCGACTGCGTACCAGATCCTGCTGCGACGCTCGAACCTCCGCAGCATTCCGCTGCCGACGCTGCGCCGCTTTCTGCAAGCCGGCGGCGCTCTGGCCACTGCATCCATCGGACAGATAAGGGAGATCGTGCCGCAGGCTGAGTTCTTCGTGATGTACGGCCAGACGGAGGCGACTGCGCGCATCGCCTGCCTCCCGCCGGAGCGGCTGGAAGACAAGCCCGGCAGCGTCGGGCTGCCGCTCGATAACCTGACGGTGCGCATCGTGGATTCCGGCGGCAACGAGGTCGCGCCGCAGGAGAGCGGGGAGCTGTGGGTCCGCGGGAAGTCGATCAGTGCCGGCTATCTGGATGAGCCGGAAGCAAGCGCGCGTAGATTCCGCGACGGCTGGCTTGCGACGGGCGATATCGCCGCGCGCGACCGGGACGGGTATCTGTGGATCACCGGTCGGCAGGGGGAGTTCCTGAAGATCCGCGGAGTGCGCGTGGGATTCGCGCAGATCGAAGCAGTGGTCGCCGGGGTTCGTGGTGTACTCGACTGCGCAGCAGCCGGGGCGCCGCATGCGGAGGCGGGTGAGGCGATAGCCCTGTACGTGGTGGCGGCCGGGGATGCGGACGATGTCAGCGCCGCGATCCGCCGGGCATTGCCGAGCGAATGGACCTGTGAGGCGATCACCCTGGTCGCGGAGCTGCCGCGCAATGCGCACGGCAAGCTCGTGCGCTCCCATCTGGCGCACCTCGCCCCGCACCCGCCGTCCCAGCGTGAGCCGGGAGCCTCGCCGCAGCGCCAGCGCCTCGTCGATGAGACCTTCCGGTCATGATCGCATCGGCAGAGCAGCTGGAGGAGCAGATTGAGGCGCTCCTCACGGCGCCCACCTTCTCACTCGAGCCCTCCGAGCACGCGCAGCGGCTCCTGGCCTTGCTGCAGAGGGAGCTCGCGCACGCTGCCGCGCGTAATCCGCGCCTGCGGGAATACTTCAACGCCTGGCCGATCGACTACCGCGCCGCGACGACTATTGCCGATCTGCCGTATCTGCCGGTCGGCGCGTTCAAGGCCAACCCGCCGCTGACGCTCGTCGCTCCGGAGCAGATCATTCATACCCTTTCCTCCAGCGCCACTACCGGTCAGACACCGAGCCGGGTCGCTCTCGATACCCCCACCTCCCGACGCATGGTCAAAGGCGTCGTCAGCATCGCCAGCGATTTCATCGGCGCGAAGCGCCGCCCTTACCTGGTGATCGATACGCCGGAGACGCTCGCCGGACTCGGCGATCTCGGGGCGCGCGCCGCGGCCATACAGGGGCTCAGAGCCTTTGCCACCGAGATGGTGTGCTGCCTGAGAGGCGCGACGGGTGCCGAGCCGGAGGTCGATGAGCCGCAGCTGTTGGATGTGGCCGCCCGCTGGCGCGACAGCGAGGTGTTGGTTTACGGCTTCACCTATGTGATCTGGCAGCATTTCGTCGTGCCGCTGCGCGAGCGCGGCGTGCGCCTTGCGATGCGCAATGTCCGCATCCTGCATAGTGGCGGCTGGAAGCGCCTGCAGGCTCAGGCGGTGACGCCCGCGGCGTTCGCCGCGGGTGTCGGACAGGTCTTCGGCTGCGACCCTGCGCGGGTGCTCGACTTCTATGGCATGGTCGAGAACGTCGGCGTCATCTATCCGGATTGCGAGCAGGGCAACAAGCACGTACCGGCTTTTGCAGCGGTGATCGTGCGCGATCCACTGACGCTGCGTCCGGTCGAGGAGGGACAACAGGGACTCGTGCAGGTATGCAGCGCGCTGCCGACGAGCTTTCCCGGCTTTCTCGTACTGACGGACGATATCGCGCAGGTAGTGCATTACGATGGCTGCCGCTGCGGCCGCCGCGGCATCGCTTTTCGCTTCGTGAGGCGTGTCCCACAGGCGGAAATGCGCGGCTGCGGCAACATCGAGACCACACGACAACGCCCGCCGGCAGTCTTATCCGTCCATGCCTGAGATCGTTCGGCAATTCTCCCACGGGCGTGAGCTCGCTGATGCTGCCGAGCGCCTGCGCGCCCAGGCGCTGGCGCGCGAGCTCTCGCCGGCACAGGTGATCGAGATCCTCGAGCGCTGGGGGGAATCGCTGCGCGGGACGGAAGTCGATGCAATCCCCGGGGTGCCCTTTCTGAAGATCTGGCTGCGGCGCGGTACGCTCGAATCGATGGTGGTGCGCGAGCTCGGCGAGGAGGGACTGCGCGGAAGCTGGCGCGAGGAGGGCGCGGCACGCTTGCGCGCGTTTCCACTCGGCCTCGTCGGTCATTGGCCGGCGGGCAACATCGAGATCCAGCCGCTGCTGTCGATGTCCTGCGCGCTGCTCGGGGGAAACGCCTGCCTGGTGCGGGTTCCGTCGGGCCTGATCCGCGAGACCGGCCTGCTGATCGACAAGCTCGCTCAGGTGCCCGGTGGCAACCTGCTGCTCGAGAGAATCGGCGTGGCGAGCTACGAGCACGAGCGCACCGATCTGCAGTTCGCGATGGCCGAATCGGTGGACGGGGCCATGATCTGGGGTGGCGCGGAGGCGGTGAAAGAGATTCGCTCGCTGCCCTTTCCTGACTGGGCGCGCGTTGCCGTCTTCGGTCCGCGACTGTCGGTTGCCGCGATGGATGGCGAGAGCTGGAGCCGCGACAGCATTGCGCGCGATGACTGGTGCCGCCGCCTGGCACGCGACGTGTGGCAATTCGATCAGCAGGCGTGCTCCTCTCCGCAGATGCTGTTCCTCGAGCGCAGCGCGGTGGGCGACATCGCCGAGTTCGCTCGCCGGCTGACCGAGGCTTTCGAGGAGGAGCAGGAGCTGCACCCCCGTCGAACCATCCATGCCGCCCAGACCTCGGCGATCTGCCTCGCGCGAGCAACCTGGCTGCTCGATGACGCCACGCGTCGCGCGGTTTTTCCCGCAACTCCCGACTGGACCTTGCTCTTCGGGACGGGCGCGACCATGCCCACGCCGACTCAGGGCCGCACGCTGAGCGTGCTGCTGGTGGACGACCTGCTCGAGCCGATCGCGAGGTTCGATGGCATGGTGCAGACACTCGGTCTCGCGATCGGCAATCGCGCGAAGGAGGCCGCGCTGGCGGAGGCAGCCGGGAGGAAAGGCGTGGACCGGATCGTGCCGCTTGGCCGCATGCACGTATTCGGCTCGCCGTGGGACGGTACGGATCTGATCAGGCCGATGGTCAGGATGGTTCGGCATGTCGCAGCGAACCGCGACTGAATTCGATGGAACTGAAATGGACCAAGAGCAGCCGGTAGTATGAAAACCGCGGAAGCATTCCTGAGCGCCATCGAACGCCGCGCCAAGCTGTTCGCCCCGACCGCCAACGCGACCTTCCGTGCCCACCGCGAGCTGTGCAGCTGGGTACTCGATCCCTTGGCGCGCTGGGCTGATGCCGCCTACGGCGAGCAGGCGTTCGACGATGCGGCGCTCGGCTATGCGAAGTACTGTCTCGGTGTCGCGCAGGCGCAGCAGAGCTACGAGCGGGCCGGCAAGTACACCCCGGAAGCGATGCCGGAGATCGTGTCCGGCGTCTACGAGGATGAAGGCTACATGGTGCCGTACATGTTGGCGGCGATACTCATCTACGCCTTCTGGCCCTCGATGATTGCGCACATCGCGCTGTTCCGGGACGAGTTCCTGCGCCGCCTGCCGCGCAACGCCACGGTCCTCGAGCTCGCCTCGGGCCATGGGGTGCTGAGCCTGCTCGCGGCGCAGGAGCGCCCGGACATTCGCGTCGTGGGCCTCGACATCAGTCCACCGGCGGTGGCCGTTGCCAAGCGGCTGCTCGCGGCGTCAGGTCACGGAGAACGGGTGAGCTTTGCGGTCGCCGACGCGCTGCGCAGCGCGAACCCCGGCGAGACTACCACCACCTACCAGGGCATCATATCGGCCATGTTGGCCGAGCACTTGCCGACCCCGAAACCGCTATTCGACTCGCTCGGCGCGCAGACCGCGCCGCAGGGACTCGTGTTCTTCAGCACGGCGCTCGAGTCCGCTCAGCGGGATCATGTGTTCGAGTTCCACCGGGAGAGTGAGCCGCTGCGGATGGCGGAGGACGCAGGCCTGCGGGTGCTGCGGCTGGTGTCCGATTCCAGTGCGACACCACCGCAGGCGCGTTTCGTGCCGCGCGCCACCGCGATGCTTTTGCAGGCACGCTGAGGGGCGACGGGCATGACCAGCCGCAAGCCACTGCTGAACTTCGCCGAGGTGCGCACGCTGCTCAAGCAGCGCTTTCCGATGATCATGGTGGACACCGTGCTCGAGCTCGAGCCCGGCAAGCGCATCCTCGCCCTGAAGAATGTCACCGGGAATGAGATCCAGTTTCTCGGACACTTCCCCGAGCTCGCCATCATGCCCGGCACGCTGATCGTCGAAGCCTTCGGGCAGTCCGCCTCGATACTTTTCTCACGCACGACCTCGTTGGGACTGAAGCCGAACGAGTTTCTCGTTCTCGGCTCGATCAACGACATGCGCTTCCTGGTGCCGGTCGTGCCCGGCGACCGCATGGAGATCGCGGTGGAGATCCTCAAGACTGCCGGGGACATTGCCCTCTGCGAAGGCACCGTGACCGTCGCTGAGACGGTGGTGGCGCGCGGCAAGCTTGGCTTCGCCCGCCGCACGCTCGGATAAATCGCGGGGAAAATTGCGCTAGAGCGGCGGACCCGACGCGGCTTGACGTCGGGAGCGAGCCTTGGGTGCCGGCGCCTCCGGGCGCTCCGGCTCTTCAGTCTCCTCCAGGTTTCCCGTCGCAGCGGGCGCGCCGCCGAGCGCGATGGTCAATGCCTCGCTCACCCGCTCCACCCACACGAACTCCAGCGCATCGCGTGTGCTCTGCGGGATGTCCTCCAGATCGCGTCGATTGCGCGCCGGCAGAATCACCCGCTTGATGCCGGCGCGTGCCGCCGCGATGGTTTTCTCCTTGATCCCACCGACGGGCAGGACGAGCCCGCGCAGGCTGATCTCACCCGTCATGGCAACATCGGGGCGCACCGGCTCGCGTTTCAGGAGCGAGACGAGCGAAACGAACATGGCGACACCCGCACTCGGGCCGTCCTTCGGTATCGCACCCGCGGGCACGTGCACGTGAATGTCGCTGTGTTCGAAGATGCTCGGGTCGATGCCGAGCTCCTCGGCCTGCGACTTGACGAGACTGAGCGCCGCCTGGGCACTCTCTTTCATCACATCGCCCAGCTGTCCGGTGAGGATCAGCCGGCCATTGCCCGGCAGCCGTGCCGATTCGATGAAAAGAATATCGCCGCCCACCGGAGTCCAGGCGAGGCCGGTCGCGACTCCCGGCACGCTGGTGCGGCTCGCGATCTCGCTCTCGAAGCGCGACGCGCCGAGCACCGCGTCGATGTCGGCGGCGTCGAAGGCGACACTGGAGGACTTGCCGGAGGCGATCTGCACCGCGGCACTGCGCAGCAGCGCACCGATCTGGCGCTCGAGGCTGCGTACGCCGGATTCGCGCGTGTACTCGCCGATCACCCGCACGAGCGCCGCATCGCTGATGGTCACCTGCGTGGCTTCGAGCCCATTGGCCTTCAACTGCCGCTGCACCAGGTAGCGTTTCGCAATCTGCAGCTTCTCCTCCAGGGTGTAGCCACTGAGCTCGATGATCTCCATGCGATCGCGCAGCGGTCCGGCGATGGTCTCGAGAACGTTGGCGGTGGCGATGAACAGCACCCGGCTAAGGTCGAAAGGTTGCGCGATGTAGTTGTCGCGGAAGGTGGAGTTCTGCTCCGGATCGAGCACCTCGAGCAGCGCCGAGCTCGGATCGCCGTGGAAGCTGGCGGAGAGCTTGTCGATCTCATCGAGCATGAACACGGGATTGCGGCTGCCCGCCTTCCGCAGCCCCTGCACGATGTTTCCCGGCAGCGCGCCGATGTAGGTGCGCCGATGGCCGCGGATCTCCGCCTCATCGTGCACCCCACCCAAGCTTACCCGCACGAACTTCAGTCCGAGGGCGCGCGCGATGCTTTGACCGAGAGAGGTCTTACCGACCCCCGGAGGTCCCACGAAGCACAGAATTGCGCTGCGTCCCTGCGGATTGAGCTTGCGCACCGCGAGATATTCGAGGATGCGGCGCTTGACCTTGTCGATGCCATAGTGATCCTCATCGAGCACCTGCCGGGCACGCTCGATGTCGATGTCCTCGGGATCGACCTTGCTCCACGGCAGCGCAACCAGCCAGTCGAGGTAGTTCCGCACCATGCCATACTCGGGGCTCGCTTCCTGCATCCGGCGCAGCCGCTGCAGCTCTTTGCGGGCATGATCCTCGACCGGCTGCGGCATGCCGGCTTGCGCGATCTGGCTGTCGAGCTCCGCGAGCTCGTCCGCGCCCGCCTCACCTTCACCGAGCTCCTTCTGCAGCTGCCGAAGCTGCTCGCGCAGCACGGCCTCGCGCTGGCGCTCCCCGAGAGCTGCCTGGGTCTGCTCGCTGATGTCCTTGGTGATCTTGAGCACCTCGACGCGGTGGGCGAGCAGGCGGATCACCTTGTCGAGCCGCTCCTTGAGGTCGAGCGTCTCGAGAATTTCCTGCTTCTCCGATGACTTGACATCCATGAAGCTGACGATGAGGTCGGCGAGATGCGCCGCGGAGTCGATACCGCCGATCATCCGCGCGAGCTCTGCAGGCGCCTGTGGCAGCAGCGCGAGCGCCTCGGTCGCGCGCTCCTTGAGGAAGGCCGCGCGCGCCTCGATCTCCGGGCTGGTGTTACTTGGTTCGGGAATCTGCTCGATGCGGGCCGCGAGGAACGGCGTCTCGCGCACCATTTCCACCACGCGGAAACGGCTCTCTCCCTGGCACACCAGGTGATGTACACCTTCAGGTGTGGTCACGTAACGGATGACCGTCGCCAGCACCCCGATCTCGTAGAGATCGCTGGCCGCGGGTTTCTCGACGCTCGCATCACGCTGCGCGAGGAGTGCGATCTTGTGACCGGCCCGCACCGCTTCCTGCGCCGCGGCGATACTGAGCTCGCGGCCGAGGGTGATGGGCATCACCACGCCCGGGAAGAGCGCCACACTGCGGATCGGTACGATCGGAATGGCATCCGGCGGCAACGGCGGCAGGTCGATCCGCGGCTTCGCGCCCTGTTCCGTGGCTTCGGCCATCGCTACTCCGTTCCCCGCGCCCGCGCCAGGCGCACTTCCAGGCAGCCATTGAGGTAGTGTGAGTCGGCAAGTCGCAGCGCCGGTCCGGAGAGGGCGATCTCACGGACGAACCGGCCGTGAGGTATCTCGAGACGGCGAATGACGGCCGTGCCGTCGGCGAGTTTCAGGCGGCGCAGCGCGCTCACCGTGAGGGCAGTGCGGTCGAGCCTGATCTCGATGTCCTCGGGGCTGACTCCGGGAAGCGCAAACAAAAGGACCAGTCCGTCCTCGGTCTCGTGGATATCGACCGGTGGCTCCCAGCGCACCGCGTCCGTCCCAGGGCCAATGTATTCCAGGAAACGGCGGTGCAGCCGCTCGGCTTCGTCGGCAAGCTCGAGAGCCCGCAGCCACATCCAACCATAGCGACGCTCAGTGCTCATCGCGCACCCTAAGGGGTCCAGAGGAACTCACACGCAACCAGCGCCGTATGCTAGCGGTCTCCCGCCGGCGCTGCATCCGGGCCGCAGCCCAACCGCATCGCGGCGCAACAGGGTATTGCGTCGCTGTCGCTCGAATTCAAGGGAGACCTGCACGCCGGCTGCAGCCTCTGCTTGGCCTGCCAGGGACTCGCGGCAGGGAATTCGCGCGACACGCAGCGATCAGCTCCGGTCGAGGTCAATTGCGGCGAGTGCTTATTCGCCTGTGAGCAGTACGGCTGCACCGGATGCGTTCCCCGCGTACAAGGTGCGGCATGAACGCAGTCGCCATCCCGAGCCACGAGCTCAAGCCGAATACCTGGTACTACGGCGTGCGCTGCGCCTGCGAGCGGCTCGTGGCTCTGGGCGAGGATTCGTTCGCGGGAAGAGGCGACGATCACCATATATCCGCGGTCACGCTCGCCGTACAGTGCGAGTGCGGCACCGTAACCAGTACCAAGGTGCTGCAGAAATTCAAGACTCCGTGACCCGCGGCTTGAGTCGGCCGGTCAGGTCGGACCGATCCGCAGAAATCGAGCCACTTTTCGCCACCATAGACGCAGGCGCGGTGGCCGCTGCGCTGCGGTTCGCCGGAAGTCGTGGAAGAACTCCCAGATGAGCCGCGTGGTGTCGGGCAGAGCAGGGTCGTTGAATCGAAGGCGCTCATCGCCACCGCTCCAGGCGTGTCCCAGCCCGTCGATGAGGATAGATCGAAGCAGCAGTTGCCCGCCTCGGCCGTACTCGCGTAGCCGATAACTGCGGACACCGCTGCCGACGCCCTCGTGCAGGGTGTCGGTCAGGAGGTCCGCGGGAGTGCCGAGCACCTCGGCAAATCGCACGAGCTGGCGAACGATCTGCTCGGCATTGCGCGCGTGAACCACCTGGTCGTGGGTGCCATGGACGACGAGCGCTGGCACGAACCGCAGCGTGCGCGACCTCGTGCGTGCGGCATCTTCCGCCACGCCCTCCGGTGACACGCTTGCCCCGCTGCGCATAGCCCGCATGGCGAGGAGCGCGGAGTCGGCCGCCCCATACATCACGCCCGAGACGATGGCGCACGCCGCAAAGAGACTGCCATGGCGAATGGCCAGGATCGCGGTCATCGCACCGCCTGCGGAGATGCCGGCGATGTAGATGCGCGAGCGGTCGACGCGATAACGCCGTGCGACGCGCTCGACCAGGGAGGCGATCGCGGCAGCCTCGCCGTGGCCGCGCAGAGTTAGCCGATCGAACCAGTTCCAGCAACGCAATGCATTGCCCCGCGGCGACTGCTGTGGATAAAGCACCAGGAATCCGTGCTCATCGGCCAGCTCGTTCATGCGCGTGCCCTGTGCGAAGGCGAGCGCGTCCTGGCTGCAGCCGTGCAGCATCACCACGAGCGGCGCGCGCTGGCGCCGACTCGCGGTGAGCGGTACGTAGAGGAAGTAATCGCGCTGTCCGTGTAACGCTGCGGTGCGGAGCGCCGCCGGGAAGCGTCCGCGGATCCAGCCGGATGGGGGAGGGTCACCCGATGCTCGCGAGGGCGCGAGCCGCGCGAGCGCGGTGCGAACAGCTGTCAGAAGCTGAATCACTTCTCAGGGTGCACAGCACATCGACCAGAGCCGCGCGACGCGATACTCCGGCCTGACAGCGCAGCAATGCATCGACCGGGCGCCAGGCGGGACATTCTTTGCACAGCTCATTCCGTAAGCCCTTGATCGCACTCAGTAACGACTTGACGAGCCAGCGCCGCGGCACGCGGGTGCCGCAATCTTCAAGCCGAGGGCCGGCGCGTTCAAGGCCGCGCTTTGGGTGTGGTCAAGTGCGAAGGAGACTGTGCGTCTCGGGAGGTGCCGCGAGGAGCTGCGGCTACAGCACGAAATGCAGGACCAAGCCGACGCCGCCGGTTAGCGAGTGATCAAGTGCTCTACCGGGCTCACGACAGCACCGATGGGCCCCTTGTGCATCCGCTCGTAGATTTCCTCGCGGTGCACAGGCACCTGCTTCGGTGCTGCGAATCCAAGGCGCACATGCGCGCCGTTCACACCGAGGACGGTGACGGTCACGTCATCGCCGATCTTCACGGATTCCCCGAGGCGCCTTGTGAGAATCAGCATGCCGTGCTCCTTGATTATGCGTTTTGGTTTTGCGGTCTTATGTTTACGGCACAGTCACGAAGCGGGATGTTAGCAATGGCGAGCGAAGATTTTTAGCCCATGGCCGTCGCAGCCGCGCGACGTCCACTCGGTATTTGCGGGAAATTACCCAGAAAGATACGCCTTCACCCCGGGCAGGACCCGTCAAAAGCGAGACGTCCCGGAGCCGCGACCTGCTCGTGAGATCCGCGCAGATCGATATCGGTCAGGCGGCGATGTGCGATGCCCGAAGCGGGAGCGCGATTTTCATAGCGACCCGCGGCGTGCATGGAATCCTTATTCGTGCCGGGCCAGGACGGGTCGTCCGCAATATGTCCGCTGCCGTGCTCAGGAAACCGAGAGCGAGCGGACAGAGTGTGAAGTAGTACTCAATTGACGAGAACCTACATAGAACACTCCATGGAGGTGTCTGCTTCCGCGGCGATAGGGTGCTGTCAGGTGCCAGCCGGTTCAACAAAGACTGACATGCAGGAAAAACCTATAACAAACAGCGACTCGAGCGGGGAGTGGTCCGTGAAGACGGGAACGCACCATCGGCTTGGCAGCGGGCATCTCGATGGGGGTCCTCCCGCGGACGAGCTATCAATTGAGCCAGTGTCGGGCAGTGATCCCTACAACCAGGCCACGCCGGCGATCCGAGCAACGGGTGACAAGCCCCGGCGGCGCTCGCTCGACGATATGCGCAGGCTCAGCGAAACCATCAAGAAGTCGCGAAGCCAACGCCAACAGTAATTTCGTCCGCCGAAACATACCGAGACCCGTCCGCCCGTAAGCGACGCTGGCTCCCCTGAGGAACTGCGAAGTTCGCTTTAGCTAACTGGGATCCGCGAGTGCGCCGGCGCCCGGCCAAGCAGGCCGAGCGCCGGGGTCCGGATCAGCCGCTCTGCACCTCGATGCGCCGTGGTCGGAACGCGGCGCGTTTGGGAATGCGCACGGCGAGCACGCCATCCTTCAGGATCGCCTCGATCTGACTCGTGTCGAGCTCGGAGCTCAGCACGAAGCTGCAGCGATAGAGCGTCGAGCGAACATCGGCATACAGCGCCTCCATGCGCTCGGCCATCTCGAACACCAAGTCACCTTCGATGGTGAGGGTGTTGGCTTCGGCCTGCAGCCGGAGATGCTCCTTCGAGACACCCGGCATGTCGGCGATTAGTCGGATGCCATCGGAAGTCTCGTAGACATCGACCGGCGGCCGCATGGCCGACTCGTTGCGTTTGGTCGCCTGCCGGACAGCACTGTCCTTCTCAGGGTCCTGCGTGACATTCTGTTGCGTTGCCATCGGTGTTCTCCTTGTCGACTCGCGCTAGCGCACTTCGATTTGTCGCGGCCTGGCGGACTCGCGCCGGCCGATGCGGAGGGTGAGGATGCCATTCGCATACTTCGCCTCGACGCGCTCCGGATCGGCATCGTCCGGTAAATTGATGGTGCGGCGGAACTCGCCGCTGAAGCGCTCCCGGCGGTAGTACGTCGCAGCGTCGTCCAGGGAAATCTCGCGCGCGCCCGAGATCGACAACAGGTTCTGCTGCATGGAAATATCAAAGGCCTTCGCGTCTAGCCCCGGCGCGAACAGGTAGACCAGGAGCGCCTCGGGCGTCGAGGCGATATTTACTGCCGGAAAGCTTCCGGCGGGCAGCGATCGAATGTTTCGTGTACCCGTCAGGCTCGCGCCGCTCCCGAAAACTGCATCCAGCTCCTCCTCGAGGCGCCTGAACTGACCGGAGAGCGGATGCTCGTAACCCCAGAGTCCTTCGAACATGGCTATCTCCTTACGCGGTGTGGACAGATAAGCCGCAAAGTAGGAGCGCTTTCGCGGGGTTCAAGGGGGACCCTGAGTCGCCCCAGGCAGGACTTGCCTACAGCAAAGCTTACGTTAAAGGCAAGCTCCGGCGGCAGCTTTATCCGCACGCAATGTCACGAGCGGACTGTCCCAAAATTGTCCCAGCCATCGCCGCCCTCCGGCGACCTCGCAGCCTTCCGTCCGGGGACACTGCGCATTGTCGAAGTGCGATGGGCCCGCTTCAGGTGGGCGCATCCGATTGGAATTCATTAATGGTATCCGATAAGATTGCATAATATTATGAGACCTATGAAAACCTCGGCCAAGTACAAAGCGATCTCCGTGACCGTGCCTTCCGAGATGGAGAAGGCACTTGACGAAGTATGCCGAAAGGAAATCCGGAAGAAGTCCGAGGTGGTGACGGAAGCGCTGCGTCTGTACTTCCGAGCCCGAAGTGGCAAGCCGCAACTCTGGTCTCTCGTGATACCGACGGGAGAGGAGGAGCGGGCGCAGTTTGACTACGGCGCTTTTGCAGACGAGTGGGGCAGTGCGCACGACTCGGTCTACGACAAGCTTGGCAAGTAGGTTCAAGCCGTGGGACATCGTGGTAGTCCCCTTTCCTTACAGCGACCAGCCTTCTGATAAAGTTCGACCCGCCGTGGTGCTTTCCACGCCGCAGCATATGCAGGAAACTGGCGTTTGCTACCTCGCGATGGTAACGAGTGCTGCCAACCCGCGGTGGCCCGGGGATGTGCCCGTGAGCAATCTGCGCGGAGCCGGGCTGCCGGCGCCCTCAGTGGTGCGGCCCGCGAAGATAATGACCCTGAGCGATGCGCGCATCGTGAGGCGACTCGGCGCACTGCCCAAGGCAGACCAGGCGAAGGTGGTGGCGGCTGTGCAGGTGTTCCTGGCACATTAGCCGTTCGTTGAACCCGGATGATTCGGGCTCTCGATCTCGTGAGTAAGGTGACCATGAAGATTGATATCGACCGGCTTACCGAATCCGAGCTCATTGACCTCAACCATCGCATTGTCGCTCGTCTTCGGATGTTCGCGCAGCTCCGCGCGCATACTTCGATGCTCGAGTTCAAGGTCGGCGAGCGCGTGAGCTTCGACACAGAGGACGGACGTTGGATCGTCGGGATGCTCGTACGCTACAACAAGAAGACGGTGAGTCTTGTGACTGACGACGGACATCGCTGGAACGTGTCGCCGGCTTTACTGTCGCGCGCGGCGACGAGCAGCCCAAGCCCGCAATCCGAGAACGTGATCGCATTCCGCAAGGAA